>DATFWZ010000331.1:0-3178 GCA_035258765.1 Gemmataceae bacterium | reverse complement strand
CGAAATACCGCGGCGATGTGCCGCCATAAGCACCGCGAACTCCCCCGGTCAGAGACCAGAGGAGCCGCGGGCGGCCGGGGACTGGGACCCGACCAAGATGCAGCATTTTGGGCGACGGGCGTGGAGAGGGTGGGCGATCCTCTCAGTCACTTCATTGCGGACGCTGGTCGCGCCGAACGCAAAAACTCGTGCGCCGCGCCGGTAGCCGCTCCAGCGACAATCGCCGATAATGCCTCGCGATGCGCCGTGCCATCCTCACGCTCATCGGCGTCGCTACGTTCATCGGCGTACTGGTCGCGTTCCTGCCGAAGCGTTCGAATCCGTCTTTGAATCCCCCGGTCCCGCGTCTGGCGTGGGTCTTCGAGGCTCCGCGACCGGGGACCGTGATCGCCACGCCGTGTGCGACTCCGGAAGCGATCTATGTTGCCGCGGCCCATGCCCGCGGGTTCGACCGGCATGGGGCCGTTTACGCAATCGATCCCGCGACCGGAAATCAAAAGTGGATGTTCGACCGCGATGGCCAGATGCTGCCGGTCGCGTCATCTTCGTTGGCTTTCGGTGCGCACCTGTTCGTCGGCGAGGGGATGCACGGTAACTTCTCGTGCCGGCTTCAGTGCTTCGATCGATTGAATGGAATGCCGCAATGGGAGTTCGAGACCGGCGATCACATTGAAGGCGGCCCGGCGACGAGCGATGGGCTTGTCTTCTTCTCAGCCGGCAATGACGGCCTTTATTCCCTCGATGCACACTCCGGCGCATTCAAATGGAACTTCCGCTCCGACTTGCATATCGATTCGACGCCCGACATCGCCGGCGGCCGGCTGTACGTCGGCAGCGGGAAGAGCCGCCGGTTCAGCACGTACCAGGTCGTCTGCCTTGAGTCGGCCACGGGGAAACCGGTCTGGCGCACGCCCGTGAATCTGCCGGCTTGGGGAAACCCCGCGGTCGTTCGCGACCGTGTATTCATTGGACTCGGGAACGGGCGACTCAACGAATCGGCCAGACCGCCCGAGACCCCGGCCGGGGCGTTCGCCTGTTTCGATGCGGACTCGGGGAAGCAGCTTTGGAGCTTCCCGACGGGCGATGCGGTGTTCGGCCGGCCAGTTGTGATAGAGGAAGTTGTCCTGTTCGGCTCGCGCGACGGCAACCTGTACGGCGTGACGCTGGAGGGTCGCGAGGCGTTCCGCGTCTCCATGGGCGGACCAGTTGTCGCGGGCGTCGTGGTGTCGGACGGGCGTGCGTACGCAATTTCGGTCGCGGGCCGCATCGTCTGCTTCGATCCGTCGGACGGCCGCGAGATTTGGCTTCATGAGCTTGGCCGCCCCGGAGCGGTACCGCGAGTGTTCGCGACGCCGGTGATTGTCGACCGCCGACTGTACATCGCGGCGGAAATGAAAATGGGCGAGACCGCCATCGTGTCGCTGTTCTGTTTCGGTCTTCCGGACGGAGGCGGTTCTTGAAACGCCGGCGCGTACTGTGGCTCGCGATTCTCGTGATCATCGCGGCCGCCGCGATCGCGGTCGTGTTGGATCCGGACCGTCGGGTTCAGGGCTGGCTCGCGGGCGAGCCGTTCTACCAGGGCCGGGCCGCGTCCGCCTGGCGGCGTGACTTGCGCCAGCCGGAGAGCCCCCGGTCGGCTGATGCATTCACTGCGCTCGTGGCCGGCAAAAGGGACGCGGTCCCGGTCTGTGCCTGGGTGTTGCGCGCGGCTCCCGAGCCGGAGGCGCGGTGGCGGGCGGCCGACGTGCTCGGGCGCATGGGGAAGGACGCATTGTCCGCGGCGCCCGAGTTGGTCGCGGCGCTCGCGGATCACGACGCGCTCGTCCGCAGCGTGGCGGTTCGGGCGATCGGGGAGCTGGCCCCGGACGTACCAGGCGGTGTTCAGGCATTGATACCCCTCTTCCCTGACGTCGAGGCGATGCGGGCTGTGGCCCGGTTTGGGCCCGTGGGCGCCGAGGCGGTCCCGGCACTGGTCGCGGCTCTGAAGCAGGACGATCCAACCGCTCGATGGCAGGCGGCGCGGGCGCTCGGGAAGATCGGTGCGCCGTCCGTGCCCGCAGTGCCGGAACTTGCCCGGCTCACGATCTCGGACCCCGACCCGCTCGTGCGGGAACATGCTGCGGAGGCGCTTGGCGACATCGGTTCGCCCGCGACGGACGGGATTCCGGCGCTTGTACAAGCGCTGCGCGATCCGGTCGCCCGAGTCCGCCGCGACGCGGTGCGGGCGCTCGGTCAGATGGGACCAACTGCGAAGTGCGTCCTCGCCGAGATTCGTGCGCTGGGGCAGGACTCCGACGCCGATGTGCGGGATGCTGCGTTAAGGGCCGTTCGGCTCATTGTCCCGTCGGAGAATCCAAAGAAGTAGCCCGCGTTTACTTCGTCCAGGTCACGCTCGCAACGGCGGTGCGGACCGCGTCGCGGCTCGCGGCGTCGGACGCCGGGAAGATGACCAGGAACAAATAGACCCGGTGGTCTCCACGGCGGAACGCGGTCACTTCGCGGCGGTATTCCTCTTTCCCCTGCGTCCGCGTCTGGATGTATCGCGTCGCCTCGGCGCCGTTCACGGTCAGCGGCTGTGCAGCCGACGGCGCCGACCAGGTCTCCGGGCCAACCTGCACGTCGGTCAGAAAGTGTTCGAGCGAGGCTTCGGGCGCTAAGTCCGCCGCGAGCACCTTGAACTCGGCAGGCTTGTCGCCCGGCACACGCTGGTAAGTGACGAGGATGATTGGCTTGGCGAGTCGGCCTGTAGGCAGAGTGGCACGCGACTGGACCGGCCATCCGGCCGGGGCGAGGAAGCGCAAGCCGATCGCGTCGTTCTGGTAAACCGCTTCGGTCGTCAGCGGGGGAGCATGCGGTCGGTTCGAGCACCCCGCGAATAGCAGAGGGAGTAGTAACGAAGCCAGCACCGCCCGGCGGGCGATCCGCTCAGTCCGGGAGACTTGCGTCATCGTCGCCGGCCCGGGTCACGATGGCCCGGAACACGTCCTGAGAGATGGAATCGCGGATCACATGAACCGATCCGTCCGCGAACAGTGCGTTCATCCCCGCCCCGTGTGGCGTGAAGAACTCGTATGGCTCGGACCACGGGTCGTTGAGCGGCTTGAAGCCGACACGGGACATCATCATCAGCTGCGGCGGGTGAATTGACGATTGGTAGACCGGGGCATTCGGCGTCGTC
>DATFWZ010000330.1:0-4650 GCA_035258765.1 Gemmataceae bacterium | reverse complement strand
ACGCGCGACGGCTTCTTGTGCTTGCGCCACAGCCCGAGGACGCCCTCCAGCACGTCGGCCGTCGGCACCCGCATGAGCTTCTTCGGTTCCTCCGGGTTGACGCCGTGGGCCGGGTCAAGGGGAGCGTCCAGCGGGATCTTCTCGTCGGCCGGGCGGAAACCGTATTTCATCGCCTTGACCTGCTGCCGCTTGGCCCGCAGGTAGTCGATATAGACCTTGGCCGCCTCCTTGTGCTCGTCGCTCACCTGGGTGTACCGAAGAAGAAGGTCGCCCAGGCGATTCAGACCGGGCAGCCGGCCCAGCCCCTCATCAGTCACGCGGGCCATGCTGAGGTCGAGGGTGAAGAGCTCGGGGAATTGATTCAGGTGAGGCGCTACCCTTTCGAGTTCGGCGTCAGTGATGGTCGGGCCACAGAGGCTCACCCTGCGGACGGGGCCACAGTGCTCGTCGTCGAACGACGTGGCATCGGTTGACCCACCTACACGCTCGACTTCTCGGAGTGCGTTGTGGTAATCGTTGGTGAGAATGGTCACGAACAGGATGGCGACCAGAATCAATCCGCCCGACAGCAGAAACGAGCGGTTGCTCCAACCCTTTACGACCATCGGCGACGCGTCCCTGCCAGGTGCTCGAATGAGGTAGTACGCCGGGGAAGCTCGTCAATTCCTCACGGAACGTTCCCGGTTCCATTCAACTACCTTTGACCGTAACCACTCCACATACTCACCGATTACCCCCACATTTTTTTTTAGGCTCTTCCTGTCGCACCCGGCGGCACACCCTCAACCCCGGGGAAGAGTCCGCATGCAGTCCCAGACGATCCAACGCCAGTATGACGAAGTCATCGCCCCCCATTACGACCTCGATCCGCAGTCAGTGATCCGGCCTTCCCTCGACCGGGCGGCCGCCCAGATCCAGGGTCAGAATCTGTTCCGGGCCGGCGCCCGCTTGCGGGTGCTCGACCTGGGGATCGGCACGGGCCTGTTCCTCGCCAAGCTGAAAGCCCTTGCCGGGGAGCAGCTGCAGCCGTTCGGCCTCGACCTCTCGGAGAAGATGATCGAGATTGCCGGCCGCAGGATCCCCGACCTGGTTGCCGCCGTCGGCGATGCCGCCGACCTTGCCGGCCATTTCCCCGGCGAGTCGTTCGACCTGATCTGCACCCACTTCATCACCGGCTTCGTCCCCATGAGGGTACTGGCCCCCGCGATCCGGGACCGGCTCCGGCAGGACGGTTACTGGTCCCTGGTCGGCGGCACCAAGGCAGGATTTCCGGCCCTCCAGGCCAAGGCCAACGGGAGACTGGTCCGACGGCTGTACGGCGGCCGCACGCTCGCCGTCGACGACATCGTCTGCAACCCGGCCGGCCGGGACGAGGTCGTCCGGACGCTCGAAGAGAATGGCTTCGCCATCCGCGCGTCGGAAACGTTCGAGCCGCCGCTGACCTTCCGCAACCTCCAGCAGTTCATGGAGTTCGCCTACCGTGGCGGCTGGCTGACGCCTTTCGTCGAGACGGTGGGCCTGCACAAGGCCGGCCTGATGACGCGCTGGCTGATGAACTGGTTCTTCTTTCCGGTCCAGGACCACCACAGCATCGAAATTACCCTGGCCCAGAAGAGGAATCGATAGCCGCATTCGCCCGCAGAGGGGTCTGGACACGGCGGAGACAGCCGTGGCACACGGACACACCAGCGTGGCACGGCTGTCTCAGCCGTGGTACCTCCCGTTCGGAACAGACTCTTCCGTGGAGAGCCGTCATGCGCGTCGCCATTGTTTCGGAAGTCTTCCTGCCCAAGATCGACGGCGTCGTCAATCGCACCCTGAACCTGGTCCGGCACCTGCCCCGCTTCGGCGACGATGTCCTGGTCCTCTGTCCCCAGGCCGCGGGGTGTACCGACTGTCCCGTCCCGGTGATCGACGTCCCCAGCTTCTCGTTCCCTCTGTACCCCGAATACCGGGTCGGCCTGCCCGACCGTCGGCTGGCCGAGGCCGTCAAGCGGTTCGCCCCCGACGTCCTCCATTACGTCAACCCGTTCGCGTTTGGCTTCCGCTGCCACGACGTGTTCCGCCAGGCCGGCGTCCGGACACCGAGCGTGTTCTCGTTCCACACGCTGTATGGGGAGTTCGCCAAACAATACAAGGCGATGAAGCCGCTCTCGGCCCTCCTCTGGTGGCTAATGCGTGAGTACCACAACCGCGCCGACGTCAACCTGACCGTGTCCAGTATCATGCAGGCAGAACTCGTCCAGCGCGGCTTCCGCCGGGTCGAGCTGTGGCCGCCGGCGGTGGACGACGACCTGTTTCATCCAGGGGAAAGAAACGCCGCGATGCGGGCCCGGCTCTCGGGGGGCCGGCCGGAGAGGCCGCTGTTGCTGACGGTTTCGCGACTGGCCCCCGAGAAGAACGTCGGCTTCCTGGCGGATGTCGTGCGCGAGTTTCCCGACGCCACCCTGGCCATCGTGGGGGACGGCCCGGAACGAGCGCACCTCGAACGCCGCTTCAACGGCTTCAACGCCCGTTTCCTCGGCTACCTCAAGGGCAAGGAGCTCGCGGCGGCCTACGCCTCGGCAGATGCGTTCGTGTATGCCTCGGAGACGGAGACGATGGGCAATGTCGTCCTGGAGGCAATGGCCTGCGGTTGTCCGGTCGTTGCTCCGAAGGCAGGGGGAATCCCGAGCCTGCTGTCGCACGGTCAGACGGGGTTCCTCTACCGGCCGAGAGACCTGCACGACGCAGTCCATTGGACGCGAACCGTCCTCGGCGACGAGGGTATCCGATCCCGGATCGGCCGGGCGGCGCGGGCGGCCATCGAAGGGCGGAACTGGGAGCAATCGGTCGGCCGGGTGCGCCAGGTGTACTCCGAGGCGATCAAGGAAGGCCGGCAACGCCTTCCGGCGCGGTGGACCTGGCGGCAGCGGCTTGCCCAGGCGACCGCGGACGCGCTGGTGAACGTGTTTCGGTCGCTGGCGCCCCGAGAGAAACGTACCCGGCCGCCAGCGGCAGCCCGACGACCCCGCGCCGCGCTGACGGTGTAGGCCCCGCGAGCCGAGCGCGGCCTGCGACCGGGCGCCGATCAGGTCCCCCGAGTACAGGGCGCTGTTCGCCTCCGCCGGCGACGATGAGGCAATCCGCTTCTGGGACCCGACGCGGGGCGAACAGACCGCCCTGCCCGGCGCCCACCCCGGCCCGCTGACCAGGCCCACCAGCGCGGCATCGTGCCGCGCTGGTGGGCCTGGGTGAGCCGCCCGACCTCGCGTCTCGACCAGCCCGGCCGCCGTGGGGGCGGTCGGCCAGGCTGCTGCCGTCGAGGTACTCCAGGCAGAAGAAGGGCCGGCCCTCCGCCTCGCCCCGCCGCTGCGGACGATGGAGTTTGTCACTCCCGCTCACGATCAGATGATCTGCTCGGTGAGGGACCGCGAGCTGCTCGCGAAGTTGGCGTCGCCGCTGTAGACGGCGGTGATCACGTGGCCGCCCGCGACCGCGAAGTTGGTCGTGAGCCTCGCCTTGCCGTCGGCCCCGACCGTGCCGGTCCCCAAGATCACGTTGCCTTCCTTGAACGTGACCGTGCCGGTCGGCGTGCCGGTCCCTGATGGGTCGCGGACCGTGGCCGTGAACGTGACCGGCTGCCCCACCGCGACCGTGGTGGCCGACGCCACCAGGGCCGTCGTCGTCGCCTTGCGCACCTGCTCGGTGAGCGACCGCGAGCTGCTGGCGGCGAAGTTGGCGTCGCCGTTGTAGACGGCGGTGATCACGTGGCCGCCCGCGGCCGCGAAGTTGGTCGTCAACCTCGCCTGGCCGCCGGTCACGACCGCGACGGTCCCCAGGATCACGTTGCCGTCCATGAAGGTGACCGTGCCGGTCGGCGTGGCGCTCCCCGCCGGGCCGCGGACCGTGGCCGTGAACGTGACCGACTGCCCCACCCGGACCGTGGTGGCGGACGCCACCAGGGCCGTCGTCGTCGCCTGGGGGGTCGTCGCCGCCGGGGGGGTGGCCGGCGCGTTCACCTGCTCGGTGAGGGCCTGCGAGGTGCTGGCCTGGAGGGTGAAGTTGCCGTTGTAGACCGCGGTGATGGCGTGGCCGCCCGCGGCCGCGAAGCTGGTGGTGAAAGACGTCGTGCCGGTGGGCCCGAGGGCGCGGGTCCCCAGGATCACGTTGCCGTCCATGAACGTGACCGTGCCGGCCGGCACGCCGACCCCCGGGGCGAGGACGGAGACCGCGGCCGTGAAGGTCACCGACTGGCCGGCGACGACCGGGCTGGCCGACGAGGTCAGGGCGACCGAGGTGGCGGCGGGGTTGACAGTTAGGGCCACGCCAGCCGAGGTGCTGTTCGCGAAGTTGCCGGTGCCCGCGAAGGAGGCCGTCAGTGTGGTGCTGCCGATGCCCAGCGGTAGGGTGAGGGTGGCCTGGCCGTTGGCGTCGACCAGCGCGGTGCCCAGCACGCTGTTGCCGGCGCGGAAGGTGACGAAGCCGCCGGTCGGCGAGCCCGCCGCCGAGCTCACGTTGGCCGTCAGTGTCACCGGCTGGCCGAAGACGGCGGTCGCGGTCGACGTGCGGAGCGTCGTCGTCGTTGTCACGCCGGCGTCCTGCCCGTCGCCGAGGTTCACGGTCAGCCCGATCGTGCCGGCGTCCAGGCCCGAGGCGTCCGCCCTGTCG
>DATFWZ010000329.1:0-2809 GCA_035258765.1 Gemmataceae bacterium | reverse complement strand
AGGCCCGCCGGCTTGCCCGCACAGTAGCCGAGGCCCTGCCCGACCGGAAGGCTGCGGCCCATCGGGCCATCGCGCTGCTAGCGAAATGCGTGTCCGCGACCGAGCAACAGAAATCGGCCGACGCCCCGGCCGAGGTGGAGCGTTACGTGGAGCTAGCGATCAAGTTGGTGGCGGCCGCCCGACCGGCGGACTGGTCGGCCCTCCGCGCCGACCCGGATTGCGCTTCACTCCAGACCCGGCCGAAGTTCGCGCAGGCGGTGGGGCAGTAGCCCCCGCGAGTGGGGAGTGTCGGCGACCGGAGTTCTGCTAGCAGCAATCGCTCCTTGCCAATTCCTGCACTTCGGTCGCCGGCGCTCCCTGCTCGCTAGCCCCCGCGGGTTACGAACTTTCACGAATCCGCTCAACTCCCCCGTCCCGCGCTACCGATCCTGGTGATACGCCGGCTTAGGACGCTTCGCACGGAGTCTTGATGGCCCGCTTACTCATTGGCGCCATGTTGCTGGCGGTCGCATTCCCCGCCCTCGGCCAGCCGCCATTCGCCGCGGCCCCTCCACCTCCTCCGCCACCCCCGCCGCCGCCCGTGCTCCCGGAGGGCGAGTTCACCCTCCTGGATGCCAGCGTCGGTTACATCGACTCGGCGCCCCCGGCCGACCAGGTCCGACTGCGTGCCGACTTCGGGTACGACTTCCGCACCCCCACTCGGGCCGAGTTCTTCTACCCCCGCCCCCGGCCGTTCGGCCCGGGCCTGCCCCAGCCCGAACGGGCCGTCGATTTCCAGGACTACTCGCTCTACCTGGAGAAGACTCTCGGTCCTTCGTGGTCCGTCTTCGCCGAGGGTGGGGTGCGGGCACTCAACCCGGACCTGAACGACAATCTCACCGGCCTGGCGGACGCCAATGTCGGCTTCAAGTACGCGTTCCTGTCCGACGAGTGTGAGATCTGGACCTTCCAGTTCCGGGCGTACGTGCCGACTGGGGCCGCGAGTCACGGGCTGGGCACTCATCACGTCAGCCTGGAACCCGCCGTCCTCGGATTTGTGCGAGTGACGGAGGATCTGGGAGTCGCCGCGGAGCTGCGCTACTGGCAGCCGATTGACGGGACCGACTTCGCCGGCCCGGTGGTCCGATACGGACTTGGTCTGCGGTACAACCTCTGGGACAACGGCGACTGGCGGTTCGCGCCGATCGTCGAGGCGATTGGCTGGTCGGTTCTCGACGGCCGGGAGAGCCGGCTCATGCCAGACGGGACGACCGCGGTTCTGGACGCGGGCGGCACGACCGCAGTGAACCTGAAGCTCGGTGCCCGACTGGACATGGGCGAGCGGACGAGTCTTTACGCGGGCTATGGCCGGGCGTTGACTGGTGAGCGGTGGTACCGGGATGTGGTCCGGGTCGAGTTCCGGTGGCTGTACTGAGACGGACGAGTTCTTGTCCCACCGTTCGATTCGGGCTCGCGACACAACACATTTGTTAGCCTCGTCCCTAGCCCCGTGAAGCCGCGACGCGGAGGCTTTGCGCAGCGGAGCGCGAGGCGTGTGCGGGCCGGGAACCTGAACCAGCGCCACGGGAGGGGCGCGGCCACGCGCTCCGCTCCGCAAAGCCTCCGCTTCGCGGCTTCACGGGGCGGGGGTAAGGGAATCCCAGAGCAAATGTGGATCGCTATCCACTCCACCGCTCCAGTGCCTTGCGGCAATACCCGTAGAATGCGAGGTCGATCAATTCCTGGGCCAGTCGCTCCTTGTCTCGCGTTGGGACTGACGCGGCCACTTCGACAACGAGCAAATCGGTCAGCATGTCCCGCGCGCGTTGAAGGAGTTTGCGCACGCCCGCGTCGGTGAACGGCTCCCTTGGCTTCACCTTGTTGGTCAGCCAGACGGCAAGCTCGGTGGACGGCAGGTCGGGCTGGTCGGCGCGGGCACGTAAGACAGTGAAGTACGGCGGTCCGCCGGCCCGTTCGGCTTCCTCCAACGTCTTCCACGCGCGCTCCAGCAGCGACTCCCGCCAGTGGGACAGAAACGCCTCGTCGGCAGCGTTGTCGATTGCGGCCGGCAGCTGGTCCGGATCGATGTCGACGATCGGAGTGCCGCCCGCAACGCCAGGACGGCGGCGGGCCAAATTGATGAGAATGGTTCGCAGGTAGTCGCGGAATCGGCCGCGGTCGGGGCTGGCCCGCCGGAAGTCGCCACGCAGGAAGCGGACGGCGAACTCCTGGAACAGCTCGGCCGCGATGTCCGGGTCGCCGGTCGCGGCCGTGAGGTAGCGGTACGCGGCCCCCTGGTAGCGCTCGATCAGCCCGGCGAGCATCCGGCGATCTTCGTCCGCCGCTCCTCCGTGGGCGCGCAGGAGGGCAGTCCACATGGTGGAGATCTGGCTGAGTCGTTCTGGAGTCGGTTCGACGTCCATGAGCCCCGCCGTTATACCGGTGACACGCGCCGCCGCACATTCGGTTCTTTGAACCAGTGTCATTTCTTCGCGCTTTTGGTCGTTTCGTCGCGCGGTGGGGTGTGTCTCCGCGCGTGCAATGAAAGAGACGAACGCTCAGGAGACCCCCTCAACAGACCAAAGCGAATAATTGCGAACTCTCCGCCCCGGTTTCGACTGGAAACGGGCAAGGAATGGTCACTTTTTCGCACGCCGCGGAGCCGCCGACCGCCGCGAGGGAGTCTAGTTTTGCGCAGTTTCGGTCCGCCAACCCCCCGGAGATGTCTAACAATGCGCGGTTTGGCCACAAGATCGCCAACTCCTTATGGGGATAGAGTTGAGGATCTTGATGATCACCCTGCCAAATTGGCAGTTCGACGAGTTCGCAA
>DATFWZ010000328.1:0-5463 GCA_035258765.1 Gemmataceae bacterium | reverse complement strand
CGGCACGTCGCAGACAAGGTCGAAGGCGAACTCGATCTTCTGCTCGGGGGCCAACTCCCGCCAGTACAGAATCACTTCCCGGCCGCGCGTCTCGAAGAAGCTGATGACCCCCTTCTCGCGCAGATCGATGAGCTGCTTCATGTCGGTCGGCAACTTCATCCCGGCCGGCAGGCCGACAATCGCGACCGCCATCCCCTGCCCTTGCTTCTGCCGGTTCTCGAGCTTGACGGTGAGCGGCACCGTCGAGCCTTCGTCGGCCTCCGCCCGGGCGAGCTTCGACTCGATCCTGACCGCGCACTTTTCGTCGCTCACCGGCGTGAGCGAGGTGTACTCGTAGGTCAGTGCGAACGGGTACGGGTGCTTCGCGTCGGTGGCGACTTCGACGTCCGTCTTTTCGCCGGGCCTGAACAGCTCTTCCGGATTGTCAACGTCGAGGGCGATGACCTCCACGTCTCTCTCGGTGAACTTCTTCGTCGCGATCGGCTTGCCGGCGACCGAGAGCCGAATTTCGCCGGCCTCGGCGGGGTGGGCGTTCTTCTTGGCCTGGAGAATCAGTGCTTTCAAAGCCATGATCGTTGCCTGCGTGGCGCCGAACCCTCCGTGCCCGCCTCGCTGCTGACTGATCCATTTCGTCGCGTCCTTGAGCGTGGCCGCGTACTTGTTGTCGTTAGCGCGAAGCCAGCCGAGCATGGCGAGGGCCGTTGTCTCGATCTCCAGGTTGCGGCCTCCGGAGCGCGTGATGCTCGTCTCGGCCCCGGTGACCGCCCCGGACTTGAAGTGCTTGTCCTTGAGCCGGTCAAGGAGCTTGAGCGCGGTCTCGCGATCGCCGCGCTGGAGCAGGACGTTGGCCACGAGGGCGAGGAAGTACGCGTCCTTGCCGCCCCGCGAGTCCTCTTTGAGCGCCTCGATCTTGAGGGCGTCGATCTCCTTCGCCAGGTCCAGCTTTTCGGCGTCGTCGGGGTCGCTCTCGACGAGGGCCCAGACGATGTAGGCGTCGGTCGTGTGCTTCGGGGCCCCGCCGAAGGTGTCGAGGGCCCGGGGGTTTCGCTTGAACCCCCCCGACTCGTCCTTCCGCGACAGCAGGAACGCCTGCGTCCGCCTGATCAACTCGGGATCGACGTTGTGGACGCGGGCCATGTCCTTGAACTGAAGCAGGCCGTAGGCGGTGAGGGCCTCGTGGGCCATGTCCGGCGCGCCGAACCACTCGAAGCCCTGCTTCATCTTCGCGGGCGTGTCCGGACACTCGAACCCTGCGAGCTTGGCGTAGCCACGATCCAGCAGGTCCCGGGCGCGACGGCTCGCCTCCGGGTTGGCCTGGTTGGTCTGGTTCAGGTAATCCAGGATGAGCGAGTTCGGGTAGTTGCTCGTGGACGCCTGTTCGAAGCATCCATTCGGCTCGCGGAGGAGGCCGTCGAGGCCATTGACCAGGTCGGCCATCGAGGTCGGGTAAACGTCGAGCCGGAACTTGAGCGTGCCTTTCACCATGTCCTTCGGGAGGACGACCGATCCGGTGGCGCGCTTTTCGAGCATGTCGCTGAACGAGCCGACACCCGGGAATCCCTCCGGCACTATGGTCAAGGTGCGCCGGACACTATCCGGCTCCGCGGCGGGCGCACTGTTGCCGACCACAAGCAGGGCCGCCTCACCTTCGAGGCCCTTGGGGCGCACCCGAACGATCTTGCGGCCCTTGCCGTTGGGCTTTAGGTCGATCGCGTCCTTGACCGAGCCGTCGCCGGTGGCCAGCGCCCCGCCCTCGACCGTCAGGTTGGTCGGTGTGACCGTGAAGTTGACCGAACGCTGGTCGTCGCTGTCGTTGACGACCCGAACCGGCACGTCCAGCACGTCGCTGCTGGTGATTTCCAGAGGCAACTTCGGATCGACCGTGAACGGCTTGCGCGCCTCGATCGTCTGGGTGACGGCGCCGATCCGGCCGTCCACGGTGTGCCCGGCGACCATCACCTGGTAGCGGGCAACGTCGTCGGAGAGCTGGAAATTGACCACGGTGCGCCCCGCGTCGCCGAGGACGAGCACCGGGTGCCAGAAGACCGTCTCCGTGAAGTCCTGGCGCTCGCTGCCAAGCGACTTGTCGCGCCAATGCGCGAATTCGCGGACGACCGAGGACGGCGCGGGCGGGACCACCGCCGGGATGTCGCCGCCGATGTCCGGTCCCGCGGGCCGTTCGGGCGCGGGCAGTGCCTTCTTTTCGACGATTGGATGGACGACGATCGGCGGTTTGGGCCTGGGCCCTTGCACCACCAACCGGTCATTCTTCACCTTGTCGCGCGAGCCCGGCTGCGGCCCTAATCGGGCTTTTTTCGGCTCAATCGAGCCCTTCTCAGCAACACCGGCCTCGTGCACGTCGACCTTGGCCTCCTTGGGGCTCGACGGACCATCCTTCATCTCGGGCTCTGGCAATGGTCCGGCCGGGAGGGCCATTGGTCGGGCGTCCCCCTTCATCGCCGGCGGGGGCATTGGCGCGCCGGTACCCGTTGCGGCCTTCGGCGAGCGCGAGGCCCCGTTACCCAATGATATCTTCGGGTTTTGCCTGGCGATCACATTGGCGTAGGCGACGTCGGTCCCTGGCGTCGGCTGTGTCAAGATCATGCCGCCAATCACCAAGGCGCACAACGCCGCGGCGGCGCAGGCCGCCGCGATGTACGGCCGCCGCTCCCCGGGCTGGCGGTTCACGGCGAATGCGGTCGCGCCGACACCGATGGCGATCAGCCCGAGCATGAAGAGGGGCAAGGTCCAGGACCGGAGGTTCGCCCCGCGAGTCTCGAACATGTACAGCTCGGCCGCGGCTTTTTCGTAATCGCTCTGTGCGGAGGCGGCCTCGGACTTCGCCACCGCGACGCGACTGCGCGCCTCGGGCTCCTCCTGCTTCTGGAAGTCCTTCCATGCTGAACTGGCCTGATCGGTCCGCTTGGCGGCCTGCTCGAGCTGCGGTCGGAATTCGGCCGTGACGCGCTGCTCCTCGAGCCGGAACAACTCCACCGGGGCGCTGGTGCGCTGGCCGTGGGCCACCAGCATCCGCTCCACCTCCTGCCGCTCGATCGGGGCCGCGGGCAAGTGGTTTTGCTCGGCGAACCGTCGCCACCCCTGGGTACCCAGGAGCCGGTCGAGGGCAATCGCAGCCAGCGGGTGATCGGTGAGGAGGAAGTCCGCGTGCTCCAGTTCGGCCGGGTCCTTGACGTCGCCGCTGAGCAGGAAGTGTGTCGGCATCAAACGGTCGGTCTTGAGGTCGGCCATCCGGATGACGCTCTGGTTGACCACCGCGACCAGCAGGATGGCCGGGACTGGCTGGTCCTTCTCGTTCACCGCCGACGCCTCGAGGAAGACCTTGCCCGCGGGCGAGTAGCGGACCTTGTCGGAGCTGACCGACAGTTTGAGCTGTTCTCCCGGCTTGCGGTAGACCAGGCGCTCGGCCTTCGGGATCAGGTTGAGCCGCCGGTTGCCCTGGGCCTTCGGCTCCTCGAAGACCGTTACGCGAGTCACCCCACCCAGCGATTCGTCGCCCTGCAGCTTGACCTCGACCGGCTTATCCGCGTCGAGGACGACGCGCTGATGGCTGATCAGTCGCCCGCGGGCGTAGGCCCCGATGTGCAGGGTCTTGGGACCCTTCGCGGACTGCACCTGGACGCGGATTGGCGCGCCCTTCTCCGTCACCGGGTCGAGCGACGTCAGGACGACGCCGTCCGGCTTGGCGACCGGGAGTGGGTAGCCGCTCGGGGTCTCCTCCGTGATCCCGATCGGACTCTTCAGCTTGAGGAAATACTTCTTCCCGGGTTGCGGGGTCAGCGTGAAGACGCCCTGCCCGCGGTTGACACCCTCGTTCTGCGCATCGGTCAGGGTCGATACCTCGGCGAGCGTCTCGGTGCCGTCGGTAATGGCCCCCTTCAGGTCGGCCGGCTTTCCGCGTGGCGTGCGGACCTGGAAGTAGACCCGGCCGGGTACCCCTTCGACCAGGTCGCCCCCCTCCGGGAAGAACTCGACCTTGAGCTCCTTCTCGACGAGCGGGATCGGCCGGCTGATGACGTCGCGCTCGCTGCCGTCGCGAATCGAGACGGCCAGAGTGGCGTTGGCCGGCTCCTTCCGCGACCGGGCCGTGAGCAAGTCCTTCGGCAGCTTGAAGCGGACGTTGTAGACCGCCTTCGTCCGTCGCGGGTTCGCGGGGTCGGGCACGATCTGGAACTTGACATTGCGGGCGACGAACAGGTTCCGCGCGCCGTCGTCGAGCGTCGCGATCACGTCGGCCGCGGCGTCCGTCATCGGCCCGCCTTCCGTCCGTGACACCTCCACCCGCGCCTGGACCGTGTCCCCCGGGCCGTACGACTTGCCGTCGAATTCGAGCGTCTTCTCGAACACGGCCGCGCGGTACTCGCTGACCAGGAACTTCCGGGTTTCGAGCAGCGTCTCCGCGCCGGTCCGCTCGTTGATTTCGACGACCTCCAGGGCGTACTCACCTCCCTTGGTCGTGGCCGGCAGCACGTATTCGCCGATTCCGATCCCCCGGAGGGGCTTCTTGTCCGGCCCCAGGACGGGCTTCAGCCCGTCCATCACCCGGCCGTTGACTTCGTCAACCGGCGTCAGGGCCCCGGACGGGTCGCGCAAGCGGAACCGCAAGTGCATTTCGCGGTCCGGCGGGAGGAACGTCGCCCGGTCGAGGGTCAGCGACCGGAACCGGACTGCCTCGCCCGGCTTGTACAGCGGCTTGTCCGTGGCCAGGTGCGTGACGTAGACGGGCCGCGCGAGCGGGACGCGCTCGGCCAGGACGCTCTTGCGGTTGTCGTCCGTGACGGCAATCACCTCCAGGAACAGGTCGGTCCCCGGCTTGACCTTCTCCCAGAACGAGGTGGGGAGCTTCAGA
This sequence comes from Gemmataceae bacterium, assembly GCA_035258765.1. Lineage (GTDB taxonomy): Bacteria > Planctomycetota > Planctomycetia > Gemmatales > Gemmataceae > SIAJ01. Next base: position 596 of record DATFWZ010000328.1, on the reverse strand, counting down.
GACGTGGGGCCTAACGGCTGGCTGTGCGGCTCCCGGAGCAGTTCGGCTCCCGCCTGGTCGCGGACGACGACCTCCATCGATTTCGGCAGGACGTGCGCGCCCTGTCGATTCAAGGTCTCGATCCGCCACTCATTTGGGGCCCCCGGCTGGATGCGCTCCGGGCCGGTCAGGCGGACCATGAAGTCCTTCTGTTCGATCGCCTTGCGGGCGTTTTCCAGGGCCAGGTGATAGTTCTTCTCGGCCTCTTGTTGAGCCGCCAAGGCCTCCTGGTGATCCTTGAGGACATTTGCCCGCCGGACGTTCAATTCAAATTCCGATTTGGCGGCCGCCTGTTGCTTATCGTCCCGATTTGCGAGCAGACGGTTAGTTTGCCCGGACTGGAAATGCCAACCCACGACCTGGTACGTGGCCGGGCCGCCGAGGCCGACGCAGACGAATAGCAGCGACGCGGTGACGAGCCACCGCGACCAGACAGCCTTCATCGGGACAGGTGTTCGCTCGCGGGCGGCTGTGACGACTCCCTTGGGAGCGGCCGCGGGCGGGGCGAATTGGACTTGCGGAAACCCGACCTTCGCGGCCCCAGCCAGCTTGGATTG
>DATFWZ010000327.1:0-33928 GCA_035258765.1 Gemmataceae bacterium | reverse complement strand
GTCAAACGGGCCCGTGGAGCCGCAAGCCGGCGTATGACCTCATCGTGCAGGCGCTGGGCGGCCTGATGAGCGTCACCGGCCAGCCGGGCGGGCCGTCGACGAAGGCCGGCACGTCCGTCGGCGACATCACGGGCGGGCTGTTTCTGCTCGCCGGCATCGCCGCTGCCCTCTATCACCGCGAGAAGACCGGCGTGGGTCGGCTTGTGGATGTGGCCATGTTCGATGGTCAACTCGCCATTCTCGAAAGTGCGATCATGCGCTATGCCGCCACCGGTCAGGTGCCGGGGCCATTGGGCAATCGCCACCCGTCCATCACGCCGTTTGAGCCGTATGCCGCAGCGGATCGCCCGCTCGTCATCGCGGCCGGCAACGACGCGCTCTTCGGCCGGCTGTGCGCGGCCCTTGGCCGAGCCGACCTCGCCGCCGATCCGCGTTACGCCAGCAACAGTGCACGCACCCGCCACGCGGAGGAGTTGAAGGCCGACCTGGAAGCCGCGCTGTGCCGCCAACCGGCCGAGTATTGGATCGAGGTGCTCGAAGCTGCGGGCGTGCCGTGCGGCCTGATTCAGAACGTAGCCGAGGCGGTCGCCCATCCGCAGACTCAGGCCCGCAACATGGTCGTCCGCGCCGGCGCTTTGCTCATGGCCGGCAACCCCATCAAGAGTGCGGGGTTCGTCGATGCGCTGAGGCGCCGGCCCGCGCCCGAGTTAAATGCCGATGGCGACCGCATCCGTCAGGAGCTGGGAGAAGCGTGAATCTCGTATCGATGAGGGGTCGATGAAGCCGACGACCGTGGCGAACGCACCCGTCGGCCGGAGGGCCGTGATCGAGGCGGTGATCGCCAGCACGGTCGGCACGACCATCGAATGGTACGACTTCTTTCTCTATGGCGTGATGGCCGCCCTCGTCTTCCCACGTCTGTTCTTCCCCACGGTCGATCCATTTCTGGGGCAAATCCTGTCGTTTCTCACCTTCACGGCCGGGTTTGTCGCCCGGCCGCTGGGCGGGGTCGTCTTCGGCTACCTGGGCGACCGTATCGGCCGCAAGTCAACGCTCGTCGCCACTCTGCTGCTGATGGGCCTCAGCACAGTCGCCATCGGCTTGTTGCCGACGGCCGATACGATCGGCGTCGCCGCGCCATTTCTGCTGACGTCACTGCGGTTCTTGCAGGGCATCGGCGTTGGCGGCGAATGGGGAGGGGCGGTGCTCTTGGCCCTGGAGTACGGCCACCGCGGCAGGCGCGGCTTTTACGCCAGTTGGCCGCAAGTCGGCGTGCCGCTGGGGCTGCTGACATCCGCCGGAGTGGTCGCCGTCTTCGAGAGCCGGCTCTCACCGGCCGACTTCCTGGCGTGGGGTTGGCGTGTGCCGTTTCTTCTCAGCGGCTTCCTCATCGTGGTCGGCCTGCTGATCCGTGTGCGCATCCTGGAGACGCCCCTGTTCCGGCAACTGCAACAGACGCAACAGGTCGCCCGTGCCCCGATCACAGAGACGCTTCGCCGCCACTGGCGTGAAGTGCTGCTGGCCGCCGGATCGCGCATCAGCGAGAACTCGTGCTTTTATCTCTTCAGCACCTACATCATCGCTTACGGTAAGGGTGTCCTGCACGTCGAACCGGGTCTGATCTTGTGGGCGGTCAATCTGGCGGCGGCCGTGGAAATCTTCACCATCCCGCTGTGGGGCATCCTCTCGGATCGCTGGTCGCGCAAGGGGATGTACCTGCTGGGCAACCTGGTGCTCATCGGCTTCGCCGGGCCGTACTATTGGCTGCTGGGCACGCTTCAACCGGCGGCCGTCGTGGCCGCCGTGGTGCTGTCGCTGGCGCTGGGCCACGCCATGTTGTACAGCGTACAAGCCTCATTGATCCCCGAGCTTTTCGGCACGCGGGTGCGCTACACGGGCGCTTCCCTCGGCTATCAACTGGCCGCGCCTATCGCCGGCGGTTCGGCGCCGTTGATCGCCGCCTGGCTCGTGCATACGTTTCCGGGGCAGCCCTGGTTGCTGGCAGCCTATATAGTGGGGATCTGCATACTGTCCCTGGTCTGCGTGAGTTTTCTCGCCGAGACATCGCGCAACGACTTAACAGCCGCCAGCAATTGACCCGCGTCTTGAGTTTGGCACCGGGCTGTGCGAAGCTAGGCCATCCTTACCGGTGCCGGTGAATGCCATGAGCATGATGTTGCGAAACCTCTCCCCGTTGTTGGTTCTGGGCGTCGTGTCCCCGCTCGCGAGGTGCGACGAAGCCGTCCCAGAGATTCCCGGGACCGATTTCGACCGGCTCCTTGCCGCCATCAAGCCGCAGCGAGGCGAGAGCCCATGGCGTGAGATTCCTTGGCTCACGAACGTCACCGAGGCGCGGCGCAAAGCGAGCGCCGAGAACAAGCCCCTGGTCATCTTCACCGCCGCGGACGGCAGCCCGTTGTCGCGCACCTGAGGGGCTTGCACGTCAAATCGAGCCCGGTGGTTCACCGGGTCCTCGGTCGAACCCGCCTATGTTGCCGAGCATTTTGTCCCGCTCGCCCTGGACACTTACTTCCGCGGCAACTCACACGAGCTGGAATTCTGCCAGCAGGTCCGGGCCGGCGGCAATCACCTCGTCGTGACCACGGCCTCCGGGCAGACGCTGGGGAAGGGTGATTTGCGACTGCGAAAGAAGGAACTCGAAGGCGCGCTCAAGGAATTCGCCGCGCTGCCCAAGGAGCAACGGTCCCCGACGATCTCGGATCCCGCGACTGCCCAGGCGCCGAAACGGCCAGTCCCGAAGCCGCCCGCCAATGGGCTGATCCTCCGTGGCTACTGCACGTACTTGCGGCAGGATGACAAGAAACAGGTCGTCCGCGCGGACGAGTTCTACTACAAGCAGAATCCAGATCGCTGGAAGGTCGAGACCCAGAGCGACTTCCTGTGGCTCACGGAGGCAGAGCGAGACTCGCTCATCCCGGCCAATCCCCGGCCAGGCGACCGCCATGAAGTCGCCGCAGCGATTCAGAGGCGGTTCTACGGCACCATCGGCATCGATTACATGGAAGGGAGCGTCAGCGCCTTGCCGACGCGCAAGTCCGCCATGTCCCTCATCGTTGACAGGTTGGACGACCAGGACCTGATGCTGCGACTGGAAGGCTATGCCCACCTGGGCGAGGAACTCGACGGCAAGCCTCTCAGCGAGGCGCAGGGCCGCGGCTGTGAGATCCGCCTGCTCGGCAAGGTTCACTACGACCGCCGGAAGCAGGCGTTCACGCGGTTCGACGCCGTGGGCGTCGGGCGTGCCTGGGGACGCCGGACGAACGAAATTCGCTTGGACCAGTATCCGTGGATGTACGGCGTCGCATGCGAGCTAGTGACCGGCGACACTCCGCAAGATCTGATTCCGCCGTACAACTTGCTGCACTACAACCCGACGGGACCATATTTCGGGCGTTAACACTTGGGCTTACCCGAGTGGCTCAGGACTAGGACCCGAACCCTGGCGATTGCCCTGGTAGGCGCCGCATTCATCACTCATCACTTGGCCGCGTCGCGCTGAGATCGTTTGCACGCGTCGGTGACATCGCCCGTGGCGTGTCGGACCGACGGGCACAGAGACTTAATCGCAGCCGAGATCGCACAGGCCATTGTGGGCTGATCGATTTCACGCCTCGAGTGGGGTGCGGACAGGATCGACTCGCTGCTGGCGTCCGCCGCCGGCGTTTGGACCAGGGATGTTGGACGAGACCCCGGCCCGGGCGGTGCGAACCGAATCCGTAATCGCACTTTCCTACTGGTTCCAGACGGGTCGTATCCCGGCCCAGTGCTGACGGCCGCTCACAACCAAATCGTCGGCATCCAGCACGGATTCGCGGACACCATCGCGTGCGCGCCCGCGGACCTCCTCGACGGCCGCGATTCGCTGGTCTGGCACTCGAGTTGTGTCCGGCCGTGCCCTTCGACCGCCCAGCCAATGCGGCGCGTGCCTCGGACGAGGCGAACGAGCCGCTTGGAACTCGCCCGGTACGCCGAGCCGCGGGTCGAGGTTCCAGCCGTAGCTGTAGCCGTTGCCCCAGTCAGCTAATGCCATACCCGTGTCGGCGACGTAGCCGGCAATGCCCTGCGACCTGCCGGACTGGACAGTCGCGTCCACGCCCACCACCGGCTCGGTGAACATCACGTCGATTTTCACGCTCGACGCTGTCACCGTCGCACCGCCGTCGAGCGTCCTGACCGTTAGCGTCGGCGGAGTGGTGGGTTTCGGCGAAATGTCGATGAAGTCGAGCTTCGCGTTGATGGCACCGGCGGCGGGGATGATCGTCAGGCGACCGTCGGTCACGGTCACCACTGCGTTGTATTCGTCGAAATTGTCATTGCCGTCGGGATCGGTGACTACCGTGCCTTCGAGGTTGAGGTTGTTGATCGAGTCGACGAAGTCGGGGTCGCCGGCGACGACATGCAGGTTGTACGTGCCCTTGGGCAGCGCGATCTCCCACCGGTTGGCACCGCCAGCCTTCTGCAGGTGGTTAAGCGTGTCGTAGCGCTCGTCGGGCGCGTTGGCCGAGTTGCGGTTGCGGGCGTTGGCCGTGTTGTCGACGTTCCAGCCGTAGCGGTAGCCGTTGCCCCGGTCGGCGAATGCGAGACCCGTATCCGCGACGTAGCCGGGGAAGCCCTGCGAATTGCTGGTCTGGAAATTGACTTTGACGTTCCTGGGGTCGGGTGCGTCCTGATAGACGCGCACGTAGTCCACCAGGTAGGTCTGCGGGAAAACCGTGGTGCTATCCGGGTTTCCCGGCCATTGCCCTCCCACGGCGAGGTTCAGAATCATGAAAAAGTTGTGGTCAAAGACCCAGGCCTTGCCCGCCGGCAGATCTGCGGGCGTGCGGGTCTGATAGAGTTGGTCGTCCACGTACCAGCGGATGGTGTTGGGGCCCCAATCGACCGCGAAGGTGTGAAAAGCATCGCTGAACTTCTGCCCGCCGGGCAATGTATAGCCGGCCCCGATCCCGTTACCGCCGGAGTAGCCGGGGCCGTGGAGCGTCCCATGGACCGTCGAGGGCTCCCGGCCGATGTTCTCCATGACGTCGATCTCGCCGCAGGTCGGCCAGCCGACGCTGTCGATGTTGCTCCCCAACATCCAGAACGCCGGCCACATGCCCTGACCGTAGGGGAGCCGAAGGCGCGCTTCGAATCGGCCGTACGTCCAGCTCTGAATATTCTTGGTCTTCAGGCGGGCCGACGTGTAGGAATTCGTGCCGGTCTTGAGGGCGCGGATGGCTAGCGCTTTCCCGTCCGTGGCCCCGGGGTCGGCGGTAATCGAGGCGTTTTGCGTGCTGTTGGTATAGACTTCAAGTTCCGCGTTGCCCCAGCCGCCGCCCCCCAGGTCATAGCCCCACTTGGCGGGGTCCGGCGCACTGCCCGGGGGGCCATCAAACTCATCGCTCCAGACGAGGACCGAAGGCATCTCACGCGGTTCCAGTTGCCGCAGGCGAAGGGACCAGCCCTGCCGCCGCCTTCGGCAGTCCTTCGGTCTGCTGATCCTGGAACGCCACGTCCACAGGTCAAAGGGCATGGATTCGCTCCATTCGACTGGGGCGAACGACGGAATTCAGCAACCGGAGCGCAGCCTTCACGTGCGGCCCAGAGAGCTCCGCATACATCCCGTGATCCTTCGATGCCTGTCAGTCCGGACCGGGAGAAATCGAGTGCCTACCGTGGCAGAGCATCCGGAGAATCCCCCGAGGCCGCAGGTGCCAACTGGCCCACGACAACGGTGTGTCGCCGTTCGCGTCGCGGGCGTCGATGACCGCGCCGGCCTCCAACAGGAGCCGAATGGCCTCCGCGTCGCCAAAGGCCGCCGCGCGGTGGAGCGGCGTCTCGCCGCGCGTGTGGCAATCCCGCATGAATGAGTCCGTTTCGACCCCGACATTGGTCGTGCGATTCGGGTCGCCCCCACTGTTGAGCAGGACTTTGAGGACGAGGTTGTACACCGAGCGGTTGGTCTTGCATAGGGCCGAGTGCAACGGGGTCTCGCCCGTGGCAGGCAAAGGGTGATTGACATCCGCCCCGTGCTCAATGAGGAACTGGCACAACTGCCAATGCCCGTGGAACGCCGCGCCATTGAGGTCCAGGTTCACCCCCAGCGCCTCCAGCAATGCCCCACGAGAAACCAGGTAGCGGATGGCGCTGACGTCGCCGTAGTAGGCGCACCACTGCATCAAGGAGACTCCGCCGCCATCAACGGAATTAGCAGCGTGGCCTTGAGCAAGGTAATCGAACACCAGATCGGTGCGTCCATCCGCGATCCGTTCGAGCATAGGTATCCCTTGCCGCCAAATACTCAGTTCCCCTGCCGTCGACCGCACTTGTATTTGATGCCGAGCAGTCACGTCGCCGGGGCGCGGTCAAGTGTAGCACCGGGATACTTCTCATGGCCTCGGTGGTGATGGGCCGGAGCCTGTCGCCAATCGGAAAAGGGATCGCGGTTCGCGCCGGTCCCGGCGCGGAATTCTCATGGAGGAACGTGCCCTCCTAACCACGATGCGGGATCAGGACGGCCCGTCAGCCACGGAGGTCATGAGCGATGCGCTGCTACACACATCAGCACCGATTCTACTGCGGCGTCGATCTACACGCCAGAACCATACCCGTCGGTTGCGGTCGAGCGCGAGGTGGCGAAGGGGAAGGGGGTGCCGCTCAACGACTTCCGCCGGGCGTTCGTCGAGCACTGGCGGAAGAACAACCCGGACCACAAGCCGAGCGGCATACTAACCTACGAGGGCAACCACTTCTACGACACCGGTCACCGGTTCGTCGCCGAGTAGATGCTCAAGAAGTTCAAGTGATTGCGCTGCGAGCCGCGGTCGGGCATTGAGGCGAGTGGTACGGACGATCCTCGGGACCCCGTCCGGAACCTACTCGCGCCGGGCCAGGTCCCACAGCCTCACCGCGTCGTCCATCCCCGCGCTGGCCAATGACTTGTCACCCGGTGAGAGTGCCATCGCGGTGACGCCGCTCCGGTGCCCCCGCAACGCGACCCGCTCCGTACCCATCGCCGCGTCCCACAGCCGCACCGTCTGGTCCCCGCTTCCGCTGATCAGGGTCTTGCCGTCGGACGTGAAGACCAGGGAGTAGACCGAGCCGCGGTGACCCTTGAGGACGGCCCGTTCCTTGCTTGTGTCAATGTCCCACAGCCGAATGGTCCAGTCCGCGCCGCCGGTGGCCAGCGTCTTGCCATCGGGTGAGACCGCCACGGCCAGTACCTCCTCGTCGTGTCCTGTCAGGGTCTTGCGCTCCTTGCCAGTGGCCACGTCCCAGAACTTCACTGTCTTGTCGGCGCTTGCCGAGAAGACGGTGTTCCCGTCGGGAGAGAACGCCACGCACCAGACCGCTTCCGCGTGGCCTGTCAAGACGAACCGCTCCCTCCCGCTCGGCACCTCCCACAGCCGCACCGTGCGGTCGGCGCTGGCCGTCGCCAGCGTCTGACTGTCGGGCGAGAAGGCCGCGGAGAAGATCTTGCTCGTGTGTCCGGCGAGTGGCCCAAGCTCCTTCCCCGCGGTCCGGTCCCACAACTTGATCTGTCCGGTCGTCGTGCCCTTGTTCCGGGCCGGTCGGAACTCGCTGCCGCCGGCCGAGACCAGGAACTTGCCGTCCGGCGAGAAGGCCACGGAACAAACCCAGTCGTTGTGCCGCGTCGGACCCGGCACGTCTTTGCCGGTGGACAAGTCGAGTAACTTCACCTGCCCGGACCACGTCCCAAGCGCGAGCGTCTTGCCGTCCGGGGAGAACGCCAGGCCCAGCGCGGCGTTTACATCCGCGTAGTCCTTCAATTCGCGGGCCGTGACCGCCTGCTTCGGCTCCGGGGTCGCCGCGACGGAGTCCGCGGCCAGGGAAGCACACACCAGCTCCCGGTCATTGCGGGCGAAGACGCACCTGTTCGCGTAGGCCGGATGCGCCCACGTCAACGGGCCGGCCGGCCGGTAGCCGGCGGTCGGCTCGACGAGCAGCGTCCGGCCAAGCTCCTGGTACGCCCTGGGCGTGAGCCGCGACAGGATAAGGTTCCCGGACTGGTTGAACAGGAACACGCGGTCGCCGTTGGGCGTCATGTGGGCGTTGCCCCTGCCCCGCGCGGTCGGCTCCGCGGTGGCCCACTCCTGATCCCCGGTGGTCGCGTCCAGGCAGGCGAGGTTGCCGTCGATCAGGACCGCGTAGAAGTACTTCTCGTCGTGGAATAGCGGCGTCGAGATCGTCGTCGTGGGCTTGTTCGAGGTCTGCCACAACACCGAGGCGGCGGGATTCGTCGCGTCCAGCTTCAGCATCTTCGACCCGCGGCTCCAGGCGCCCAGGCACAGGAGCATGTCCTTGTGGAAGACCGGCGTGGCAACCATCTGGGCCTCGTCGAATGTCGCCTTGAACGGCACTTGCCAGTAAGCCTTGCCGGTTGCCGGGTCGAGCGACGCGATCGTGTCCGCCGTCCAGACAATCAGTTGCCGACAGCCGCCCGCGGTGACGACGATGGGGGCACTGTAGGCGGGCCGGTCCTTGAGGGCCTTCCAGCGGACCTCGCCGGTCTTCCGGTCGAAGGCCATGACGCAACCGTCGGGCTGGGCGCCAGCGACGACGACGAGCAGGTCGCCCTCGACCAGCGGGGCGGCACTGTCCCCGTAGCGGAGGATGCGGGCCTTGAACTCCTTCGCCAGATCTTTCTTCCAGAGCACATCCCCCTTGACAGCGTCGAGGCAGACCAGGTGCCCCTTGGTGCCGAACGCGTAGACCCGCCCGTCGTGGACCGTGGGGGTCGCCCGAGGCCCGTTGCCGTACTCCATGTCGGCGTATTCGCACGGGTAGGAGTGCACCCAGAGCTGTTTGCCGGTGGCCTCGTCGAAACACAGAACGCGCTCAACCTCCCTGGGGTACAGGTGGTCGGTGACGTAGACCCGCCCCCGGGCCACCGCCGGGCCGGAATACCCATTGCCGACTCGCGCCCGCCAGCGGACCTTCAGCCCGTCGGGGGGAATAGCTTCGAGAATGCCCGTCTCGCGCCAGACGCCGTCGCGGTCCGGCCCGCGCCACTGCGGCCAGTCGTCGGCGCGGGCGCCGAACACGGATACGAAGAGTGCGAACGCCGCCGTGAGACGGGAAGAGGGCACGAGGCATGTCCTTTCGGCCGCGGGCTCCTGGTCCAACGGAGATCATCCTAGTCGCGGGCGTCTCGGATAATCCGGGCGTAGACCTGTCGGGCCAATTCGATCTGTTCCTGGGCCTGCTCGCGGTGCTTCGGCGTGGGGAACCGGTCGCGGGCCCGCATCAGTAGCTCAAACTGATCGATCCACTTAAGGAACGCCCGGGCCTCGTCCGCCGAGCGGTACGACACCCCGCCGGCCTCCACGTACACCGGGTTGGTGTGTGCGTTCAGGGTTGACGTCGGAGTGTCCGCGGTCCCCGGGCCACTCGCCCGGAACGCGACCCAGCCGCCGCGGTCGAGCGCGATCTCCTGCTCCAGCGTGGCGGACAACTTGTCGGCGGCGAGGGTCGCCGTCGCGATCACCCGGCCGTTGTGTACCACCTCAGCCTTCGCGAGCGGGAACTGCGACCGGGCCGCGGCCCTCACCCGGACCTTCGGCTTGTCCCCCAGCTTCAGCACAGTCCCCGGCTCATTCTCGTTCACGGTGAACTCCAGCATCGGCCCGCTGGTGACGAACGACCGGCCGGCCTTGAGCTTGTCGATCCAGCCCCCGTAGGTGAGTGGCCCGTCGAGGCGGACGTAGACCCGGTCGCCGCCCGGGAGGTTGCTGCCGATGCGGTTGAGGAACACGTCCGTCCCCGCGGTCGCGGGAAGCCGAAAGCCGCAGTTCAGGAGCCGATACCAGAGTGGTACCGACGCGGCCCACGAGTTGTTGATGTCGAGCGTATCGACCTTGCCGAGGGCCGCGTCGATCGGGATGGCTTTCGCGGCGTAGGGGGTCTTCGACCAGTCCTCACCCTGCGAGACGTGCGTGTAGTTCACGACCCCCTTCTGCCAGTGGGTACGGTCCGCGACGTCGGCGTTGGACGGCCAGTCCCACGGGTTGGTGGTGCCCTCGAACCCGGTGAACACCGGCTCGACCACCTGTCGTAGGTTTACCAACGTCATGTGGCCCCAGACGGTGCTGCGGAACTCCTGGTTCCAGTACAGGATGTGCTCGGGCGTGGAGAGCGGGTCGGGCCCCCCGCGGAAGTACGGACGGTCGTAGACGACGTCGGCGTCGGAGTTGGCGACCATGAAGTTGCCGACGTTGAGGTCTTCGCCGACGCACTGCCGGAACATCGTTGCGGGGGTGTTGAACCAGGCCCCGTAGCCGTAGTTGGCGTGGATGTGCAGCTCGCCGGAATACCACCCAGACTTGGCCATGTGTACCCAGCGATCCAGTTCGACTGTGACCTTGCGGGTCTCACCGGCCGCGATAGCGACCTCCTGTGACGCGACACGATACTCCGGGCCGCGATAGCACTTGAGCCGGTAGGTGCCGGCCGGGATCGTCAGCTCGGCGGTGTGGTCGCAGTAGAAGTGCGAAACTCCGCGCAACGACCGGTGTAAGCTGCCGGGCGGGGCGTGGAACCGGCCAGCGCTTTCCTTCAGCGAAAGCCGGGCGACGACCGAGTTTTTGCTGGCCGCGTCCACGACCCGGATCTGCAGCGTGCCGGTCGGCCGGCGGTAATCCATGGCGTCAAACCGGACGGCGGCCTCGGCGCCGGTCGCCATGTCACGGACGATGATCGTGGTCGGGCCGTCGCGGTTGTCGGTATAGGCGAGCCATTTCCCGTCGCGCGACGCCGAAGGGCGGTCTTCGTCGGCCTGCCCGGACGTCAGCTTCGACATCCCCCGGAGCGGGTCGTCGAGCGGCAGTTTCCACAGGTCGTCGTGGGCCTGGCCGAGCTCGGCCGCGACGACCAGCGACCGGCCACCGTCGGCCCAGCACACGTCGTGGATGCGGGCCGGGAACCGGCACACCTTCTCGGTCTTCCCCCCGCCGGCCGGCACCTTCCAGACGTCGGTGTACGAGCCGTTGTTGCCGGTCTGTTCGCCGGGCTGATCCGGGGGTGTCGTGTAGGCCATCCACTTCCCGTCCTGGGAGAGCGCGAAGCGGGTGTAGAAGTGGACCGGGGTGAGCGGCTGTATGGCCCCGGTCGCGAGATCGAACCACGCCAGGCCGTGGTCCTTGCCGTCGGCTCGGAAGGCCCCGAGCAGGCTCCGGCCGTCGGCGGAGAACTCAAGCTTGTTCGCCCCGTAGGTGCCGGCCGTCAAGAGTGCCTTCGGGAGCGGGACATCCTGCCCGTCCGACACTTGCACGAGCTTCACGGCGGCGCCGCGGACGAAGGCGACCCGCTTGCCGTCGGGCGACCAGGCCGGCTCCGTGTCGTCCCCCTCGCCGGTCGAGAGGAGGGTCATGGTCCCGCCGGCGCGGGGCGTGAGCCAAATCCCGCCCTGGTAGGAGAACACGATCGAGGCCCCGTCCGGCGACAACCGGGGGTGGATCGCCCCGATGGCGGGTGGGTGCCTCCCCGGCAATGGAGGTTTGTCCGCCCCCGGTTGGCGCTGGGAGCCGATGAGCGCGAGAGCGAGGATCCCTCCCGTCGTGAGTACCGCGAGAGCGCGCCGCATGGCCGGACTCCGAAGAGGGCGAAAGTCGTTGACCCGGGTCTCCGCGGCGATGAGGATAACACGGCCGTCCGGCCGGGCATAGGGCTCGGCGACGTCCTGGAGATCACCGATGATCGCGATTCACACTTCCGTGGCCCGCCTGTGCGTCGTCGTCGGTGCCATAATGTTGTCGAATTCAGCGCTCGCGGCAGACCCGCCGCTCCCGAAACAGACGCACACGTTCAAAACCGTCGACGACGTCAAGATCCAGGCCGACGTCTACCGGGCGGACGACACGACGTTGCGTCCGGTCGTCGTCTGGATTCACGGTGGGGCGCTGATCATGGGGAACCGCAAGTCGGTCCCACGGAACCTGCTCGACCTCTGCCGTGACGAGGGGTACGCCCTCGTCTCCATCGACTACCGGCTCGCCCCGGAGGTGAAGTTGCCGGAGATCATCGCGGACGTGGCCGATGCCTTCCGCTGGCTCCGCGGCGACGGCGCGAAGGAAGCTCACTTGGATGCGGACCGGGTGGTCGTGACCGGCGGCTCGGCCGGCGGGTACCTGACGTTGATGACCGGTCTGGTTGTGAAGCCGCGGCCGAAGGCGCTGGTCGCCTATTGGGGCTACGGCGACGTGGACGGCGACTGGTACACGAAGCCGTCCGAGTTCTACCGCAAGCAGGTGCCGCTGATCGACAAGGCCGAAGCCTACAAGGGGGTCGGCGGGCGGGTGATCACGGGCAGCGAGGACGGGATCGATTTCAAGCCCCGCGGCCAGTTCTATCTCTATCTCCGGCAGAACGGCCTGTGGACCAAGGAGATCACAGGGTTCGACCCGGCGACGGAGAAGGCCAGGCTCGACCCGTACTGCCCGGTGCGGAACGTCTCGGCGGACTACCCGCCGACGCTCCTGGTCCACGGGACCGAGGACACCGACGTGCCGTACCAGCTGTCGGCCGATATGGCGAAGGAGTTGGACCGGTCCAAGGTAGCGCATGAACTGGTGACCGTCACCGGCGCGGGCCACGGGCTCTCCGGCGGGGACAAGAAGCTCGTTGCCGACGGCCACGCGAAGGCTCTGGTATTCATCCGCACTCAGATGAAGGGCGGAAAGTAAGGGACCCCACCATGAGAATCGGGCATTGCCAATTCGAGTCAAAGTCCGGCGACTTTGAAGCGAACCTGGCCAAGGTCGTCGCGGGTCTGGAACGGGCGGACAAGGAGCGGGTCGAGATTGTCAGCTTCCCGGAGTGCTTCCTCACCGGCTACCCGGACAAGGAAGAAGTGGTCCGGAAGTCGGCGTTCGCGGTCGACTCGCCGCAGATGATGAAGCTCCTGGACAAGACCGGTCGCTTCGAGGCGACGTTTGTCGTCGGGTTCAACGAGACCCGGGGGGCGGACCTGTACAACACGGCGGTCGTTGTCCACAAGGGGCACATCCTCGGGACGTACAGCAAGTGTTCGGCATACCAGAAGTTCCACAAGCAGGGGCGAGAGTTCCCGGTGTTCGAGCGGGCCGGAGTGAAGTTCGGCGTCATCATCTGCTCTGACGGCGGCTACATCGAGCCGGCCCGGATCCTGGCCCTGAAGGGAGCCCGAATCGTCTTTGCCCCACACTTCAACTACATCGGTCCGAAGGGTCTAATCAACCACTTCCAGCACGTCCGGGCCGACCACATCGCCCGGGCCGTCGAGAACGACATCTGGTTTGTCCGCGGGAACAACGTCGTCCTCGACAAGGACCCCGGGCTGAGCTTCGACGGGGTCGGGTACGGGGACAGTTACGTAGTCGACCCGTTCGGGGAGATGGTGGTGCGGAGCCGCCGGCACCGGGAGGACTTCATATTCGCGGACGTCGACCCGGCGGTGAACGACAAGGGGTGGGGCGTAGGCCGGTCGCTGTGGAGCGCCCGGGAGTTCGGCAAGCTCCTACTCGCGGCCGCGGACCGGCCGGAGTGACAACCCTTACGGGCGACTCACGACGGCCATTGCGAGCCATTACAAGGTCCGGTGTACTCACAAAATACAGGGGTCTTCGCAAAGACCGGGCGTCGGTCTCGGGGTGCCTTACACGCGATGTGGCACAGGTTCGCTTCCTGTAGCGCCCACTGACTAGCCGTAACGGAAATGGCTGGCCACCTCGACGGCGCCCGGCCCAAATGCACGTCGACTAGTCGCTCGAGTTGAGCGGCGCGTAAACCGGCTTACCAGTCGCTGGGTGTTACCTCCCCGCCGCTCGCCGTCGTCAGGATCGCGATGACCGCCGGGGACATGGTGTCCCTGGCGAACCGCACGCTCCCGTCGCCCATCAGAAACATGCACCCGCCGGAGTGGAACGAATACGCCTCGTTGTTGTTGTTGCAATTGACCACGCACGGGCCGCCGAACACTGTCCCATCGATGGTCGTCCCGTCCACCCAATACTCGTTGTCCGGGTCGGCCCAGCCGGCCCCGCTCGCCCGGCGACTGGGGTCGGCGGTGCGCTTGACGTACAACACCGGGCGGCCAGCGTCCTCGGTCCACAGGACCGTGTTGGAGGTCCCGTCGGTGATGCTGGCGAACGTCTGCTTCGGCTTTTTGTTGTAGAAGTAGATCGGCGGCGGCGTGAAGTTCGGGATCGCGCTCATGGGCAGCAGGGCCCCGACGTACTGCGACGAGGCGTCTGACGCAGACCACCCGGCCGGCGGTGGGATCAAGTTTAGCGGCGGCGTGTACAGCCGCTGGTTGACGCCGTTCAAGACTGCGTAGTCGGAGGCCGCGACCCCGGCCGGCCACTTCGGCGTCTGGCCCTGCGGGACCCCGAAATCCAGCTGCCCGCCCCTCGGGCTCGACGGGCAGACGAAGGTCTTCACCTTCGTGCTCACCACCCCCGCGTTCCCCGGATCGCTGAACGTCAAGTCCCACCGGTACTGCCGGTACAGATTGTCCTGCTCAATGAAGGGCAGCAGGATCGTGCCCGGCCCGTGCTGGATCGCCCCGATGGCCGGTGCCGGCGTGTTGAACTCCGGGATCGGGATCCCGGGCGCGGCGTCCACACGCGCCGGCGGCAGCCACTGGTAGGCGCTCTCGAAATTGTGAATTGCCAAGCCGATTTGCTTCATGTTGTTGGAGCAGCTCATCCGGTTGGCCGCCTCCCGCACCTTCTGCACGGCTGGCAGCAACAGGCCGATCAGAATGGCAATGATCGCGATCACGACTAACAGCTCGATCAGGGTAAACCCCCGCTGGACCACCCGACGTGGCGCGGACATTTCTTGCTCCTTCGTTGGAATGAAGTGGAACAGAACGGACGAATGAATACGTGGCTATCGCTTGCCCTTCGGCAGCGGCGGGCCGTCGAGTCGAATGGGCTCCAGGTCGTTTGACCCGGGCTTGATGGTTATGGAGAGTCCGGACGTCTCCGCGCGGTGGTATTTTTCCGGCACCTGGAACGACAGCCTCTTCCCTTGATCGCTTCCCTCGTCCACGGCCTCGACCGCGAACGCCACTGCCACGCGGAATTCCCCGGCCGGGGCCCCGTCGTCCTTGAGAAATGTCGTCAGGGTGAACTTGCCGTTCGCGTCGGTCGTCGCGTGTGGCGGGTAGCCAGTGTCGTTCTTCGGATCCATCGGGTGCAGGGCGATGTCTACGCCCTTGAGCGGGTCGCCGTTGTAGAGCACCTGCCCGCTGACCGGGTATGTCTTGATCCGTTTGTTGGAACACCCGGGTGCGACTAGCAAGGCGACGCAAAGCGTCGCCGCCGGCCATAAGGCCGGCAAATGAGAGCGCATGGCGAATCCCCAAAGGAATGAGGTCGAATGAAGGAGGAGGCTCGCCGACTCGACAGGGAAGATTCTTGAGTCGGCCGTGCTCGCGGGAAAGCATTGGGTCCGGGATTAACGGGAACTTCGCGGACCCTTCATCAAAGCTCCGCCAATCGAACTGGCGAACAGCTGGCCACACACCAGCGCGAGGTTCCGCGCCTTGCGTCGGAAAACGACTCCGTCAGGACCAGGACTGGCGTTAAGTTGCCAGCGCATCGAATTGTGCTGCACTTCCCCGATTCTTCGCGCACACTTACCTCCATCTCCTTCCGCAGTCCATTAACCTCGCCGGCCCGCCCGGGTGCCCGGGCGGGTACGCCATCCCCTGCGCAACCCGAATAACGGAGTACCCCTCGATGTGGTGGAATCGCGCAACCGTGACCCGCACCCGGACTGAGATCCGCCGCCGACGACTCGGCGTGGAACCCCTGGACCCGCGTGACCTGCCCAGCGTCGTCCTGACCGGCCCGTCCAGCAGCGCCAGCCCGTACGTTTTGCCGACCAACACGGCCGTGGATGTCACCTCGATCCTGACCACCGGCGATTCCGTCGGAGGATACCGGATGGCCGGCACCCCGGACGGACTCGGGGCGTTCGACAACGGGGACGGGACGCTCACCGTCCTCATGAACCACGAGTTCACCGACGCCGAGGGCGTCGCCCACACCCACAACGCCTCCCTCGGGACTGCCGGGAAGGGGGCATTGGTATCCGAATGGGTGATCGACAAGGCCACGCTGACGGTGCTCAACGGCCGGGACCTGATCCAGACCCTGATTGACGGAACCACCTTCCAGCCGATCCCGGCAGGCAGCCCGCTGCTGAATCTCAGCCGGCTTTGCTCGGCCGACCTGCCGGTCCCGACCGCGTTCTACAACCCGGCCACGGGGAAGGGGACCACCGAGCGGATCTTCATGGACGGGGAGGAGACGGTCTCGGCCATCGACCCTGCGCTCAACGCGGTGGTCGGCCGCGCCCTGGCCCACATCGTGACCGGACCGAATGCCGGCTTCAGTTACACCCTGCCCGCCATCCCGCGCTCGTCCTTCGAGAACCTGCTCGCGAACCCGGCCACCGGGGACACAACACTGGTCATGGCCAATTCGGACGGCGGGATCGCCGGCCAGACCTTGAACAAGATTCTTGCTTACGTCGGGTCCAAGCAGGACGCCGGGAACGAGATCCAACGAGCCGGGCTCACCAATGGAACGACCTTCCAGGTCGCCGTGAGCGGGGTTGCCGCCGAGAGTCGGGACTTCGCCCTGGGGACCGGATCGCTAGTCACGACCGGCACGTTCACGCTCGTCGCCGGGTCCGGCGGAACGACGTTCTCGCGACCGGAGGACGGGGCCTGGGACCCGAACCACCCGAACGACTACTACTTCGTGACCACAGACCGGCTCGACACCGTCCGCGACGGGCTCGGCACCCAGGTCGGCCGCAGCCGGCTGTGGAAGCTGCATTTCAATGACCTGGGCGACCTCACGGCCGGCGGGACCATCGAGGCCATCCTCGACGGGACCGAGGGGCAGAACATGCTCGACAACATCGCGATCGACCACCACGGCCGAATCACGGCGCTGGAGGACGTCGGGAACGCGGTCCACAACGGGAAAATCTGGCTGTACGACATCGCCTCCGACCGGCTGACAATGGTCGGCATGCACGACCCCGCCCGGTTCGGGGATATTGGGGTCGCCCCGACGGGCCCGTTCAACGTGGACGAGGAGACGTCCGGCATTATCGACGTTTCGGACATCCTCGGCGACGGCACCTTCCTGCTCGATGACCAGGCCCACTACCACCCGGGCGACCCGTATCTGGTTGAGGGCGGCCAGCTCTTGTTCGTGCGCATTCCGAGTGCTCCCACCATCGACGGCGTTCAGATCAACGACGGGTCGGCGCAGCGGTCGCGGGTGAACAGCATCGTCGTCAAATTGAACGGCGTGGTGGACGTCGCCGGCATTGCCCCCGGGGCATTCACCCTGACGCGGGCCGAGGGGGGCACCTACACGGCGGTCCTCCAGTCGGTGACGAGCGCGGACGGGAAGACGACGATCGTCCTCGGGTTCACCGGCCCGGGTGTGACCACCTCGACCGGAGCCCTACCCGACGGGCACTACACTTTGACCATCGATGGCGGCAAGATCGCCGACGGCCTCGGCCAGGCCCTCGACGCGGACGGGGACGGCTACGCCGGCGGGACGAAGGAGGTCGCCTTCCGCACGCTGTTCGGCGACCTGAACGGCGACGGCAAGGTGGACGCGAGCGAGGTGGCCGAGGCAGCCCACCACAACGGGGCCCGGGCCGGCGATCCCGACTACGCGTGGTACCTGGACTTCAACGGGGACGGTGTGATCAACGGCCGCGACCAGCGGGAGGTGGTCCACCGGCACTTCCAAGCGGCCGGTCGGTTCCGCCGCCGGCGGTGACCATGTCGGAACTGTCGCGGGGCGGGCCGTTGAGACGGCCCACCTCGCGTCTCACTCGGTGGCGATGGCCGGGTAGACAAACGAGTGCTTGCAGCGCCGACACATGGCCGAGTACCCGATCTGCCGCTCGTGGTACCGGATCTTCTGCTTACACTTCTTGCAATTCATGTACAGGAATGTCCCCTCGCCTGCGACGGCCCGCTTCCGACTCATCCACCAGATCGTGGCCATCACCACGAGCAGCTCGACGTATAGGACCGCAAACATCAGGCCGTACGGACTCTTGGCCTTGTCGGCACTCGATTGAGAGAATCGCTCCGCGGTCGGGACCATGGGCTTGTCGCAGTAGAGGCAAGGCTTATCCGCCGCGTCCGGCGTGTACATCTTCTCCCGGAGGCACTTGGGGCAATGCATGAACTTATAGGTGGAAGGGTCGGCGACCGTCTTCGGCTTCCTGGGGGGGGACAACATCCATGCGGTTGTGGCCATGACCAGTGCGCCGCCGATGAGAACGACAATGTACTTGCGATTCATCACTGCGTCCTTGGGTCGAACGTCGATCGAAGGGCGCGACCTGTTGTTGATCGGGGTAGTAGGCGGGAATGGAATGAAATCAGTCGCCGGGCCGCCGAACGGGCGGCCCGGTGTCTGTCAAACCTGGGCGACATCAGTCCGGCCGGGTCATCGCGGAGGCGGTTCGATGACCCGGCCCGAAAGGGGGTCAGTCCACTTCCGGCAGGACTTCGTTCTTGCCGTCGGACCGGGTGGCGAGGGCCCGCAGCACGGCCTTCGAGGTCGTCTCCGAGATGAACGCAACGTGGCCGTCGGCGAACACCGCGAACGCCCCGTTGCCGTGGAAGCTGAACATCTCACTATTCGGACCGCAGTCGTGCTGGGCCCAGGCGCATCCCTCGACCGGGTCGGCGATCGCGTACGTTGCGGCCTTCGCGCTGTTGACTCTCTTCGATTGACCCGACGCGATGTCCGGATTGGCCCACCGCCAGTGACGGCTGGCCGTCACCGTGACCGGGTCGATGTACGAGTTGGCGTTGGGACCGTCGGAGACGCCGACCAAGAGCATCCGCTCATTCTGGCCGACGTCCTCGATGATCATCATCGAATTTGACGTGCCGTCCGTGATCTGGCCAATGGTCGGCAGGCTATAGAAGGCGTTGATCTTGGCGTCCGGACCGGTGATGGGGTTCCAGGTCGCCGCGTCGAGCTGCCACGTCTTCGTACTCTTGACGAACCCGTCCGTGCCGACGCCAAAGTCCTTGTAATAGATGTTCGGGTACTGGCCGCCCGTCAGGGCGGTCGGCCAGAACGTGGTGCTCACGCTCACACCGCTCGGGTCAAGCTGGGTATAGGGGAGCGGGGTGTAGTCGATACACCCGTACCCGGCGCTGTCCCGCCGGCCGTCGACCCGGTCGCCGGCCAGCTGGTTCTCCGGGCAGTAGAAGATCGCCGGGGCGGCCCCCGCGGCGGCGATGTTCTGCGGCACCGCCGGGTCGTTGTAGCGGAACCGCAAGTCGTACTTGTCGCCCACCACCCCCTGCTCGATGTACGGCAGGATCAGGGTGTAGGTGGACTGCAAGTCCTGGACCTTGTGCAGGATGGTCCCGTCGTTCCAGATGTGCTCACTGCCGCGCGGCAGGCCACCTTTGGTGGACTCGAAGTTCAGGCAGGCCAGGCCGATTTGCCGCATGTTGTTCGAGCACTTGGCGCGGTTGGCCGCCGCCCGGACCTTCTGGACGGCCGGGAGGAGCAGTCCGATCAGGATCGCGATGATTGCGATCACCACCATCAATTCCACCAATGTAAAACCAGTCCGCTTCCTTCGACGCATGTCACGCATGACGGTCTCCATATGCCCAGGTGACAAACCAACACCCGACGACGCGAGGGGTGTGCTCAGGGGCTTGAGTAGTAACGGTCCGTGTGTTCGGTGTGAATTGGCAGAGTGTGATTGATGACAAATTGAGATCGAGCAATCCGGCCGCCGGGACGCCACGGCCGTCGGCCTCATCGGGATGCAGGACTAAGCCAGTCGATCCGGGTGGGGCGCCGGCCAGCAATCGGACGCCGCTCGGCAGGGGCCCGGCGGCAGCCTTCCCCTGCCTGATCGTCAGGAAGACTGCCTCCTTCAGGGTGATGCCTTTGCCGGCCTTGTACTTTTGGACCTTCCCGACGATCCAGTACTCGTTGTCGAGATTGAGGCCGAGCGCCATTTCGGGGTCGTCGAACTGGCACTCGATGCGCAGGTCCTCCTTCTGCCCTGGGACGTCGAAGAATACCCGGGGCGGCAAGTTGCGGAGCTTCAATTGCTTGTCGGTGATCACGGCGAGCTTGCCGTGGATACAGACCGTGTGGTCCGCGAATTTCTCATCGGCCGCGACGGCGTCCCGGGCATATTCGCCGACCAATTGCTCGGCCGAGTACGTCTGGAATGGGTTCTTGGCACGCGGGATGAGTGCCCAGATGCCCTGGAAGAGCCAGTAGCCAATGAAGAGCGCGCCGACGCAGATGATCGCGTATTGTTTGCGCTTCCGCCATTGGGCGGCGACCTCGTCGGGGTCGCGCCAGGCCTTCTTCGCCTTTTGCTTTTTGACGAACTCCTTCCGCCTGGCGTCCTCCGCCTTGTTCCTTGCACGAATTTCGTCGGCCTTCTCGGCCAGGGCGCGTAGTTGGGCCTGATGCCTCAGCTCGCGCAGACGCTCTTGCTCCGCTTCGTAATCGGACTGGTCCGCGGCGGGGGCCGGCGCGAGCTGTGTCTCGGCGGCCGCGGCCGACTGGATGTCCGAGTCCTCCTCGGCCGCCGTCTCGGGGTTTGACAAGTCAACGATTTCGGACTCGGCGGCTACATCCGTCAAGTCGATGACCTGCGTGGGCGGAGCCGGCCCCCGCAGGAGTGTGGAATGGACCTCGTCGCCGTTGGTGGACTCGGCCGGGGACGGTGGCGCTTCAACGGGCTCTGATGGCGCGGGGGCCGGTGCGTCCGTGGCAACCGTCAGCACGAAGTCAGAGTTGATGTAACCCCGGGCCTCGGCACGGGCCGCGCGCGCCGCGCGGTTCTTCGGATCGATCGCGAGGGCGACCGCGTAATCCGCCAGGGCTTGCCGGTGGTTGCCACGTCCGACCTCCACGAGGCCCCGTTGTACGCAGTAGGCGCTCGCGTACTTCGAGTCGACAACGACCGCCCCGGCGAAGTCCCGCAGCGCCTCCGCGTGTCGGTGCTGCAGCTGGTAAGCGTTGCCGCGATTCGACAGGGCCTGGACGTATTCGGGGGCGAGCTCGATGGCCCGGGTGAAGTCCTGAATGGCGGCGTCGAGTTGACCGAGCCGCGAGTGGG
The DNA here is from genome assembly GCA_035258765.1 of Gemmataceae bacterium. Lineage (GTDB taxonomy): Bacteria > Planctomycetota > Planctomycetia > Gemmatales > Gemmataceae > SIAJ01. The sequence goes on along the minus strand of DATFWZ010000327.1, from coordinate 12,760 downwards.
CCACGCCGCGGTCGTTGTACGCGCGGGCGTACCGGGGGTTGGTCTTGATCGCCTGGCTGCATTCCTCGAGTGCCGCCTCGAACTTGCCGGTCCGGATGAACACCCCGCCGCGGATGAGCCGGGCCGGCACGAAGTGGGCATCGATCCGCAGGGCCTCGGCGCAGTCCGCGAGAGCATCGTCGAAGGCGCCCCGCATGGCTTGCACGCGGCCCCGCTCCATGCGGGCCTGGGCCGACGTGGGATCGAGCCGAACCGCCTCGTTGAAGTCGGCGATGGCTTGCGGGAGTTGCCGCTTAAGCGTGTGCAAGGTACCGCGGCTGACGTACGCCACTGCGTCCCGCGGGTTCAACTCGATCACACGCCCCAGGTCGGCAATCGCCTTGTCGTAGGACTCCTGGTACCGGTGCGCCTGGGCCCGTTGGTAGAAGACTTCCGGGTTGGCCGCGTCGAACTGCTCGGCCTGGTCGAAGCTGGCCACGGCCCGGTCGTACTCGCCCGCCAGCTGGTATGCGATCCCCCGGTTCAGGTAGACGGTCGGGTTCGTCGGGTCGAGGCGGATGGCCTCGCCGTAATCGGCCAGGGCGAGGTCGTACCGCTCTTGTCGCCGATACGTGTCGCCGCGACTGGTGTAGATTCGCGGGTTCAGCGGGTCGAGCCGGAGGGACTCCGTGAAATCCGCGACGGCGCGGTCGAGGTCGCCGGCCAGCCGGTAGGCATTTCCGCGGTTCGCGTGGGCGAGCAGGAAGTGCGGGTTGAGTCGGAGCGCCTGCGTGTAGTCCGCGATCGCCTGGTCGTACTCGCGGCGGCCGGAATACGCGTCGCCGCGGCTCTGGTACGCCCAGGCCAGGGAGGGGTCGAGTCGAAGCGCCTCGGTATGGTCCGCGATCGCCAGGTCGTACCGCCCCAGGTCGGCGTGTGCCGCCCCGCGGCCGTTGAGGGCGACGACGTTGCGGGGTTCGAGCCGGAGGGCCTCGGTCAGGTCGGCGATCGCGGCTTCGGGCCGGCCCGTCAGCCGGTTCACGAGGCCGCGATTCAAGTGGGCCAGCAGGTGGTTCGCGTCCAGCCGCAGGGCCTGGCCGTAGTCGGCGATGGCCCGCTCGTACTCCCCCCGGAGGCGCAGGGCGTCGCCGCGGTGGACGTACGCAGCCGCTGTGGGGTCGAATTGGATGGCGGCCGTGAACTCGACGACCGCCCGCTCGTACTCGCCCTGCTGGGCGAACGCCAACCCCTGGCGCACGCGGGCGGCCGTCTCAGCCGGCGCCACCTGGCGAATCCCGGCATACGCGTCGTCGAGCAGGAGCTGCAGCCGCTCGGATTGTTCGCAAAGCCAACGGACGTGCTCGTCCGGTAGGACGCTCAGTGCCAGGTCCGCCCGGTACGGCTCGCCCTCCAGCTCCAGATCTGACGTCAGGAATGACGTGACGAGCCCGACCAGCAGCGACTCGCCACCAGGCGTCCGCGCCTCGAACAACGGCCGCAACTCGCCATAGCCCTCCCGGGCCAGGTCCGACGCCAGCTGCCAGAGGGCATACCATTCCAGGTCCCGCAGGGCCCGCGGGTCGGCAGGCCGTGTCAGCCCCCCCAGCTGCCGTAGCAACTCCTCGACATCCAGATCCGCCTGGCTCAGTGGTCCGGATTTCCGGGCTCTGCCCAGCTCCCGCCAGATCGCCTTGCGGTCCGGCGCGGGGATACTGGTGAGGTGGTCAAAACAGCCATTGCCCAAAACAGCTTCGAGGGCTTCCTTCTCTTCACGGTCCAACCGCAGGCGGAGCGCTTGCGGGCCGCACAGGAGGTCGACGGTCAACCACGCGTGGTCGATCGCCTGGCGCAGGATTCTGCCGAGGGCGACCCGGTCGCCGCTCGTGAGGGTGGCCGCGTCGGCGAACTCGCCGTCGGCGTCGTCGGCTCCGACGAAACCGACACCGGCCGCGACCCCCGCGCGGGAATGAACCCGCCTCAGCGCCAACATGGCCAGCGGCTGTGCGTCCGTCATCGACACGGCCTCCGGCCGGGGTGGTGCTGATGAAGATTCCCGAAATCCGTCCAATGGGTGGCGCGGGCCGCCCGTGTCGAGTTCGCGCCCGCGTGGGGCCAGGAATGTCGGGATCGGAGAAGGGCAAGTCTACGGGCGGTTGAGGGCCTCAGGCCCGCGAGCTCAATGCCGCCCGGGATCACACCGGCCGCTTCAGATGCCGATCAAGGTTGACAAGTCAAACCGCGGGGCCATACTACGACGCCGCGCATTTGAGCGGTGTTAGTATTGAGTGAAGAGTTGGTATGCCACACTAATGATTTGAAGTGGGTGACGATTGAGTTAAGATTTGGTAAACCGCGGCGAATATTAGGATTGTGTTAGAGTCCAGTGACAATTCGGAGACGGGCACTTTCGATCGTTGATGTCCGCAGCTCCCGCCGGTAGAGTCACCGCGTGGGCCCGGGTCCACGTCGCGGCCTCAGGACGGGGGGTCGAGCAATGGATGACTTCGTGTCCCTGGCCGAACTGGCAGCTGAACTCGGACTCGATCGCTCGCACACCCGTGACTGCGTCCGCAGGAGCGGAATCCGGCCGAGAAAGATCCGGTGCCCCGGCTCCGTCACGCGATACACGTTGGTGCTGACGCACGAGGAGGCCGAGTGCATCCGGGCCGCGCAGTGCCGCGGCAGTGACGACAGCACGCCGGACTGCGGTCCGGGTTGCTTTGTCGTGGTCCGTCTGGTTCCCGATCTGGACCCGCGCCGGATCAAGGTCGGGTTCGCCCACGACGTGCGGGCGCGCCTCGCCTACCTTCAGATGGCTGCCCCGACGGCCGCCCTGGTGAAGTGCTGGCCCTGCAAGCAGTCCTGGGTCGGAACGGTGATCGACTGCGTGATCGCGGTCGGATGCACGCGCATTTCGGCCGACGTGTTTGAATGCGACGACGTCAACGCACTCGTTCAGCGGGCGGGCCAGCTGTTCTCACTCCTGCCCACGCCCCGCCAGGATTTGCCTCTCTCATTTCCCCACTTCACGATGCGTGATGCGGTCTGTGACCACCCCTACGGCCCAGGGCGTCGACGGGGCAAGCGCTAATCCGGTGCGGCCCAAGCGCACAGCGCCGCATCACGTCGATGTCGCTCACCGTCCGGTCACGGGCGCACCCGTCGACGGCGACCGGCGTGGGTGCGTAAAACGGAGGCGGGTGCCGGCGGTTGGCCGCCGACACCCGCAAATTGCTGGTGGTAAACGGGGAGGTCAAGTGCCCCCCCGACTAACGCGGTGACTGAAACGAACACGCGCCCGGGCTATCCCGGGCCGTCCAGGTCTGTCGCCCGGAAATCGCCGAGCGCCGGGATGGTCTGTGGCGACCCGGCCAGGGGGTTGAACCTGAACCTCTGCAGCGGACTCGTCACCGCCAGGGCCTTCAGGGCATGGGCGGCCGTGACCCCGAACTTGGTCCCTCCGTTATCCGGGTTCACGCTCGCCAGGGTGACCGAGTTGATCGTCGTCGCGATCACGTTGGACGACTGGAACCCGTTCACCAAAGACGTGACGCGGAATGTTCCGACGAAGGACGGCAGGTCGTACTTCCCGGACCCGTCGTCCGGCCCGGTATACCCGGCGTCCAGCCGGCTGTTCCAGAACGACCCGACCGACACCGACAACACGTTCCCCGTCACGTCGAACGTGGACTGATTCACCTTCCCGGCGACCCGGACGGCATTCAGGTTCGCGGGGGCCGTCAGGGTGCCGACCGTTACGGTGGTCCCGGTCAGGTCGCCGACACCGCGACTGCCGACGCTAATCGTGCCCAAGTTGCCGGCCACGTTGATGGTGGCGCCGGCGATGCTCCCGGCCGCCCGGAGCCGCGCCAGGGCGGGCATAAGCGGCGACGGCGCGGGCCCGCTGATCAGCACGTCGGAGTTGAAGTTCCCGACGATTGCCGGGGCGGTCCGGGTCGCCGGCTTGCCTCGGGCGACGATGGCGCCGGCGCTCGGGGCGGTGATGGTCCCGTCCCCGACCGAGATGGCAGTCAGGCTGGCGAGCCGGACCGGCACCGTGATGTCGGTCCCGTCGGCGATCACCCCGGCGGAGATCCGAACGGCCGGTCGGAGGATCGTGGACGGCGCGGCCCCCATCTTGATGTCCGCCCCGCCGCTGATGTTGCCGATCCTCAACGTGCTCAGGAACCCGGTGAGGTTGATGCCCGGGCCGTTCAGGTCGGTCGTTGGGGCGCTCAGGAACTTCAGCCCGGTCCCGGTCACCTCGGCCAGGCTGGCCCGGCCGTCGCCAGTCCCGCCCAGGGGCTTCTTGGCCGTGATGATCAGCCTTGACCTGAGCGGGTCGGTGCTGGCCAGGTCGATCAGCTCGATCGGGCCGTTCCGGTCCCCGTCCGGGTCGGTGATGTAAACCGTCGCCGTCCCGACCAGGCCGGCCAGCCGCACGGTGACGAGGTCGCCGGCGAGGCCGGGGGCGTCCGTGAACATGGCCGACGGGACGCGGGCGGTCGCGTCGATCACCTTGCCATCGCTCGGGGCAATGGCCACGGTGGCGGTCGTCAGGCCGAGGGCGGGGCTGCCGACCGGGTTGCTCAGGGTCAGGTTGATGAGCTCCTTGCCCTCGTTCAGCTCGTCCGGCAGGATCGTGATCGTGAAGGTCTTGTCACCGCCCTCGCCGGCGGCCCAGCTCAGAGTGCCGGTGACCGGGGTGTAGTCGGCTTGACCGGTCGTCGCCGACCCACCGCTGTGAGCCGTGCCGTCACTTGTGGCGTAGCCGATCGACACGGCCCCTTCTGTCTGTCCCGACCGGGTGACCGTGATCGTGACCGTCCCGGAGTCTTCTGTCGTCTTGTAGACGGCCTGCGTGAACCCGAGTGTGCCGGTGTTCACAAACTGGACCGAATTGTCCGTGCTCGTCGAGGCGAGGTTCGGATTGCCGGCGGCGTCGGTCGCACCGCCCGCCGGAATGCTCGCGACCACCAACCCCTGAGTCGTCATCCCGGTGACGGTCACCGTGTACGTGTCGAGCGAGCCGGTCACGCTGACTGAGAGCGTGCCGCCCGCGGTGCTCCCGCCCAGGCTGACGTCCGACGCCGTGAACCCGGTCACCGGCTCGCTGAATTTCACGTCGAACTTGATGGACGAGCCGTTGGTCGGGTCGTTCTGGCCAACCCCCTGGTTGATCGTCACCGTCGGCGGGACGTCGTCGAACGTCACCGTATTGTCCGTGCTGGTCGAGGCCGCATTGGGGGTGCCGACCGAGTTGATCGCGGCGCCCGCCGGGATGCTGGCCATAACTTTCCCCGTGCCGGTCATGCCCGTGACCGTCACGGTGTAGTCTTGCCCGGTCCCGCTGACCGCGGCGGCCGGCGTGCCGCCGACCGTGCTGCCGGTGAACAGGATGTCCGACCCGTCGAACCCCGTGACGGCCTGGCTGAAGTGGACGTCGAAGGTGATCGGCGACGCGTTGGTCGGATCGGGTTGCCCGGAGCCCTGATTGATCGTGACCAACGGGACGACGGCGGTGTTGACGACCTGGCTCACCGTATTGGAGCTGGACCCGGCAAACCCCTGGGCCCCGGAGTAGGTGGCGGTGATCGAGTGAGTGCCGGCGGTCAGCGTACTGGTCGTGACCTGGGCCTGCTGGCCGGTCAAGGCGACCGGGCTGCCGATCTGGACGCCGTTGTTGAAGAACGTCACAGTCCCCCCGGACGGGGTGCCGGACGCCGCCGAAACAGTGGCCGTGAACGTCACCGCCTGGCCGGTGACTGACGGGTTGGCCGACGACGTCAGCGCGGTCGAGGTCGAAGCCGGGGCGACGCTGGTGTTGAGCAGCAGGCCGACGACGTTGGACGCGTGGGCGACGATCAGATCCGGGGTGTTGTTGCCGTCGAAGTCGCCGACGGCGAGGTATTGACCCCCGCCGAAGCCGGTCTGGGTGTCGAACGTGCCCGGCGAGGCGGGCGTGAACACCCCCGACCCGTTCCCCATATAAGCCGACACGAACGCGTCCGGCAACGTGGCCTGGGACCCGTAGTTGATCGCCGCGATGTCCTTCTTCCCGTCCATGTCGAAGTCTGCGACCGCGACGGCAAAGGTCCCGTAGCAGTTGGCCGTCAGGCTATTGGTGACGCCGAATGCCAGGTTGCCGGGGGAACTCACATTGAGCAGCACCCCGACGCCGTTATCCTTGAACTCGGGGGTGGAGTTCGGGTCGCCGGCGTTGGCGACAACGAGGTCCGGCTTGTTGTCCCCGTTCAAATCTGCGGCCTGGATGTTGATCGGCAGGGCGCCGCCGGACTCGAGAATGTTGGGGGCGGCGAACCCACCGCTGCCGGTCCCCTTGAAGAGGTAGACGCTGCCGATCGGCTGGGGGGCGGTTTCGCTGGGCGGCACGCCCGGCACGGTGGCCGCGATGTCTTTGAGCCCGTCACCATCGAAGTCGGCGACGGCGAGCGCCGTCGGGACGAACTCGATCGCCGGGGCCAGGGTGGTGATCGGGCCCGCGGAGAACGTGAAGTCCCCATGCCCCTGACCGTCGGAGTTCCCCTGGAAGATAGTGACGTTGTTGCCGACGACGTTCGAGCCCGCCCCGGCGTCTTTGCCGAAGCTGGCAACAATCGCGTCGAGCACGCCGTCACCGGTCACGTCAGCCAGCCCGACCCAGGACGGGTTGTTACTGAACGTGGAGAATGGAGTCCCCACCAGCGACAGGTTGCCCGCTCCGTCGTTCTTGAATACTGACACGCTGCCGGTGTTCTGTCGGTTGGCGTTGGTCACCACCACATCCGGCCAGGTGTCGCCGTTGATGTCCGCGATACTGGCGAAGCTGACGTTCTGGCCGCTGGTGTTGAGATTGATCCTGCTGAACCCGCCGCCCGCCTTGCCGTACAGGACCGTGATCGTGGTCCCCGCCAGGGCGCCGTAGTCGAGGCCGAAGTTCGTCAGGACGGCGTCCGGGAGCCCGTCCTTGTTCAGGTCCGCGACTGCGACGCACCCGTTGTTGTTGAGCCCGGCGAATGTCAACGGGCTCTGGACGTTGAACAGGGCCGGGGTGATCCGGCTTTCGAGGGGCTCGCACCGCGGGCGGACGAACCTCGCCAACCGGCGGTGCGCGGGGAGGGTGGAGACTCTGTTGCGAGGAGACTTGGGAGCCATAATTGCCGCCTCACGAATAAGGAGAAACCATGATTTCAAGTCCGTCTTGGGCGGGAACGACGGACTCCGGCTGCTCCCCGGGAGAGGCCGGGAGGATCGCCGCACAAATGAGAAAAGAGTTAAAAGAGCGTACCATCGAGACTGATGCCTTGCAACGGTTTTCCCGCCACGGTTCGTCGGACGAGTTTGGCTCGCCCCCAACCTCCGGCACCCTGGTTTTCCGAACCCGGACAGAACCGCAAAACGCGGTCGTAGGCGCTGCGCGGCCAGAGCCGCACGCCCTCCGCAACGCGATTCACTTCGGAATGGCCGCGTGCAGCTGACGGCAGGACGTCCGGTCCCGCCAGCTGGAAGATAGTTGGCACTAAGCAGATGCGAATGAGAAGGGGTGATACCCGGCCTGAAGCCGAGGCGGCCGTCTTGGAGATCCTGTCCACGAGGGCCGCGTGCCACCAACGGAATTACTTCTTCGCGCCAAACGCGTACAAATGCCCGGCGGTCCGGACGTACAGGGTGTCGTCCGCGATCGCAGGGGTGGCTGACACCTTCTCCCCGAGCTTCGGGTTCTTTGCCACCACGTCCGGCTTGTCGGCTCCCGCCTTCAGGACCGTGATCGACCCGTCATCCAGTGCGGTAAAATAGATGTGCCCATTCGCGGCCACCGGAGAGGCGTAGTACTTACCGCCCGCCAACTCTCGTTCCTGGACGTACAACTCCTTGCCCGTCTTCGCGTCGAACGCGGTGACCTGCCCGCCGTCCCGGACGGTCAGGAACTGCCCGCGGTACGCGATCCCGGACGCGACGTACGGCAGCCCCTTTTTCTTTGTCCAGAGCACGTGCGACTTGGTCACGTCCCCGGTGCCGTCGGTCTTGACCGCGAAGGCGCTATTCTTCCCCTCGGACATGAACTTGACGACCGCGTTCCACTCCTCGCGGGTCACCTTCCCGTCCTTGTCCGCGTCTACGTTATCGAAGAACTGTTTGAAGAAGGTCGTCTCCGCCTCCTCCTTGGTGATGAAGTCCTTCCCCTTTGCTTTCGCCTGCTTGTGCATGTCGTCGAAGGAGGGGAGCTGAAACTCCTTGTCGTCCGGCCCGCCGGGCGACCAGCCGGCGAAGAAGACGGCCCCGTCCATCGACACCGGCGACGTGCACGGTCCGGACGGCATGCTCGCGACCGACCACTTTTCGTCCCCCGTCTTCAGGTCGTATGCGATCATCTGCGCGTGTCCGGGCGCCACCAGCTGTTTGCCGCCCGGGGTGTCAATCACGATCGGCGTGCCGTACGAGGTAATCGACTTCCGCGGCTTCTCCCACTTGCGCGACCCGTTCGTCACGTCGAGGGCGAGGATCTTCGGCTCGTTTCGCACGTCGCGAACGAGAACGGCCAGGCCGTCGGCGATGATCGGGGAGGTGCCGGTGCCGAAGTCCGCGGCGGTGACGGCGGTCGGCATCTCGTTTTTCCACAGCTCCTTCCCGGTCAAGTCGTAGCAGAACAGGCCGCACGACCCGAAGTAGGAGACGATGCGCTCGCCGTCGGTCGCCGGGGTGGAGGCGGCCGGGCTCCCCTCCCCCTTGAAGTAGCGCTCGATCGCCTTGGCCGGGGCCTCCTTGCGCCAGGCCTCCTTGCCGTCGGCCCGCTGGTACGCGACCGTGTAGAGCTTGTCGTTGTCAAACGCGGTGAAGACGATCAGGTCGCCCGCGACGACCGGCGAGGACAACCCGGGCGGGGCGGGGACCTTCCACAAGACGTTCTTGTCTGGCCCGACCTCGACGGGCGGCTTCTGGTCGTCGGCCGCGACGCCGGTCCCGCCCGGTCCGCGGAACTGCGGCCACGCGAGTGGCTTGTCGGCTCCGACTAAGGCGGCCGTGAAGGCCACGAGTACGACGGACGTGAGCATCCCGTTCATGTCAACGCCCTCGATGGTTGGGGACCGGGGGCGGACGGCCCCAAGAAGGATCCCGGGCCCCGCGGTCCGGAGGGTCCGGGAATGGGAGGATATGGTTAGACGGCTATACCGTCCCCGGCGGCGGACCTTTCTGGATTCGACCACAATGTCGGGGCGCCGGGATTGCATTCCGGACTGGCTGCGTCAGAGGTCCAGATCCCAGACGACGACCTGGCCGGTGTCGGTCGCGAGAGCCGCAAGTGACCCGTCCGGGGAGAAGGCCACGCGCCGCGGCTTCCCAATGCCCCACTCGAACGTCTCGGTTACTTTCCAACGGGCCGTGTCGAATAGCTTCACCGTGCCATCGTTGCTGGTCACGGCGAGGAGCCGCCCGGACGGGTGAAACGCCACGTCGGTGAAGTCCTTCGTGGATTCCCGGGCCACCCGCCGGGGCGCGGGGGCCCCCTCCCCGAGCCACAGGACGACGAACTGACCGCGGTTGGTGGGGAGGATCACCAGCCGTTTGCCGTCCGGCGACACGGCGGCCCGTGACCACGCCTCGGTGTCCGCAACCTCCGTGGACCGGACCACTCCACCCGTGGCCGAGTCGCGGACGACCACCCAACTTGCCCACCTTCTCTTCTTCGTCCACCACCAGTAGTCCCCATGGACGAGCCACGACCCGTCGGCGGTGAACATCAGGTGGGAGAGGGCCGTCTCGTTGTCCGCGGACCACACCGGGGTCGGGTTCAGACCAGCCTTGACGCGCCACGCGGTCAGCGGCCCTTGCCCGAGCGGCGGGCAGGTCACGATCAACGGCCCGGCCGGCGAAACGGCCGCCTGGATGCCGCGAACCCCCCGCAAGATGGTCCGCGTAGCCGGTTTAGTCAGGCCGATCACCCGGACACCGCCGTCCTGGGCCGACGCGACGACGCAGTTCCCGCCTGCGGTCACGCCCACGGACCAGACGGCGTCGATCTCGACGTGCCGGGGGACCGGGTTGGCCGTGAGGTCCGACCACCAGAAAACCCCAGCCCCGCCGCCCGCGACCAGGCCCCGCCCGTCCGGGGCGAACGCCAGGGCCGCGAGCGCGCGTCGCTGGGTTTTCAATACGAGCATGGCCGGACCCTTGGGCGACCGAAGGGCGCGCGGCGACCTGAATTCGGGCCGGAGCACTTCCGTCATAAGGTCCATTGCCAACGGCGAGCCTGTCGGACATGCGAACGGCCAACTTCGGCGGTATAATCGTCCCCGTGGACGACTTTCGCGACATGGCCCGCGATCCGAAGCACCGGCGCGGGTTCGAAAAGCTGCTCTACCTGGCGGCAAAGCGCGGCGACGCCGACCTGGTCGCCGAGCGCCTCTCCTGGGGCATCGACGCCAACTGCACTTTTGGCAAGGGTACCACGCCCCTGATGGGGAATATCCGCGGGTCGAGCCCGAGCGCCGAGACCATCCGTGCCCTGTTGAAGCACGGTGCCGACCCCGGCATCACCGACCGGGCCGGCCTGACGGCGCTCGACTACGCCCGCCGCAAGCTATCGCGACTGCAAGCGAAGCCGCCCAAGTTTATTAAGTCCCCGTCGCTCGACGAGAACGACCAGCTGCAACTGGGCCCGGACGAGCAGGAGGAGTTGGACAAGATGCGCCAGGAGCTGGGCGACGAAGCCCAGGAATTCCTGCGCATCTGGTGGAAGGAGCGCCTGCGGGCCGCCCGGCGGACGTTCAATGACCCGGGGCAGGTCGAGCAGATCGTGGCCATTCTCGAAGCGGCCGGCGGGCAGACGTGACGTGCCACCGTAGCCGTCACGCTCCGTGGTGAGGGGTGCGGGTTTTGGATTTCATAGGACCTATAGGTTCCATAAGTCCTATAGGTCCTGTCAAATGGCCGACCACTCACCCCTCACCACTCATCCCTAACCACCGGAGCGTGACGAGCACATTACCGCCGCCCGCGCACGCCGCCGTTCGCGTTCACCCGCCCCTCCGCGGCCTTCTGGGCCGACCACCGGTAGCGGCCCAGCTTGTTCAACTGCGCGTCCGCCGCCTTTGACTCCGCGTTTGACGCGCCGGTCAGCCGCTTCACCTCGGCGTCGATCTCGCGCTCTCGCTCCTGGGTGAGCACGTCGTGCCGACCGACCATGACCCGCACCAGCCGGTCCGGCTTCGGGTCGATTTGGAGCGGCAAGAAGTCCGCCGTCATCGGCTCGGCCAGCAGGTACAGCACCCGGGTCCCCTCCTCGCTGAACCAGTCGCGGCTCCACGTCTTCACCATCGCCCGGGCTTCCTTCTCGTATAGCCCTTGCTCGACCAGGAGGGCGGCCATGGCGTCGCCGAGCTTCTCGGCCGTCGAGGACTCCGCGGGCAACTCGACCGTGTCCTCGGCGCCCGGCGACAGGCCCTGGAACACCTTGAACGACACCTTGCGGTCCTTGACGCCCACGAGGACGTACGCGGGGATCGCGTCCTTGCCCGTGTTCTTGATCATGAACTCCCCGTTCCCCCTGGCCCGGACGACGAACGGCATCTCGAAGTCGCCGACCCCGCGATAGAAGAGGAATTTCTCGTCCTCCCGCCGGTCGGTATTGGAGGTCCGGACGATCGCGGCGTCGGTCTCCCGGGCCGCGAAGTAGCGCCCCCTGTCGCCCTCGCCGATCAACCTGGGCCGTTCCTTTGCGAGGACCTTCAGGTCGTCCCAGCGCACGCTTTGCTCGGGCGGCCGGCTCGATTGCGGGAACCAGTCGGTCATGAGCCCTTTGGGGAAGTCGGCCCGGACGGAGACGGTCCGGTCGCGGTCGGTGTAGAAGTAGAGGACGGGCGTCTCGAGGCTGACCATGGTGTCGGTCAGCCCGCCCTTGACGTTGCGGTGGCGGCTGTAGACGAAGTCGGGCAGGTCGCGGTCGTCCGGGTAGAACTTGAGGGGCTTGCCGTCCGACCCGGAGAACGTGCTGAACGTGCCCCACTCGTGCACGATGAAACTGTCCGGCTCCTTGGCGGAAGCACTGCTGAGATGCACCCCCCACGCGATGACCGCCACGAACGCACACATCAATGCGGCCGCGACGACCCGATTGACTCGTAGACGGATCATGGGGAGACCCTCCGAGGACACTGGCGGCCGGATCCCGGCCCGCCGACGATTGGATCGTACAGCGCGCGTTAACGCTGGAAAAAATGTTTGTTGTGTGTGTTACACAGGGGAGTGTTGTTATTGAGAGCCGCGTATCGGGGGTTATCTGTTCGCAGCGGGGGCGTCGCGCGACCGGCACGCCCGGGGCAAGGTGGAGGACCGGCTGGAGCGGATCACGGCGCTGCAGGCGGCTGAAGCCGAACCGCGAGAAGCCCCGTGAACGGGGCTCCGGACACCCGGGATGCGCCCCGGTCACCCGCCGTAAATGGCGGGCCTAATACCGCTCAGCGGCAAGGCCCGTAAACGGGCCTCCCGGGTCCGGCGCCTCCGGTAACCCTCCAGGCGCGGTGTAGTCGTTCGCATTGAAACCGTAAGTGGGCCTCCCGATTCGCCGTCCCTGATATCGCCCCAGTTGATCGTCGCGATGCGAGTCGTACCGGTACGTCGGCCTCTAAATCCGCCGCTGCTGCGCGACTCACAGGACCCGGGCAGGCGGCCGGCGTTTAGCCCGGTTCACCGGGCTTCCCGCGGAGCGGTATAGGCCCACCGTTTACGGCGGGTACGCGGGCGAGAGAAATTGTTTCCGGAGCCCCGTTCACGGGGCTTCTCC
>DATFWZ010000326.1:0-3004 GCA_035258765.1 Gemmataceae bacterium | reverse complement strand
CGCGATCCTGATAGACCAGCGGCGACGTGTAGCCGGTCGCCAGCTTCGGGGCCCGCCACACCTCGGCCACGGTTTGACCCTCTGGCCGCAGACAGGTCAGCCCGCCTCGGAAGGGCATGAGGATGTTGTCCCCGGCCAGGACGGCCGTCGGGATGAACGCCCCCTCGCCCGCGTGCGACCACAGCTTCTTCCCGTCGGCCGCGTTGTAGGCCACGCTCTCCTTGGCCGTCGCGAACAGGACCTCCGTTCGATCGCCGACCGCCCGCAAGGTCGGCGTCACCCAGTTTGTGTCCTTCGGCCGGTCGATCTTCCAGACGTTCTTGCCGTACTTGGTGTCGAGCGCCGCCAGGAACGAGTCGCCGACCGTGTCCATCGGGACGATCAGGAAGTCCTTCCACAGGATCGGCGAGGCGGCCATGCCGACCTGGTTGGAGATGTTCGGGTAGTCGGTCGTGAGCGACCGGTACCACTTCAGGTTGCCGTCGAGGTCGAATGCAGCCAGGTCCGCGGTCGCAAAGAGGCAATAGACGCCGTCGGCGTTCACGCACGGGGTCGGGGCGGCCATGCTCGACTTTGGGTGGCACGCGGTGCTGCCGGTCGCGGTGAGCTCCCGGTGCCAGAGGAGCTTGCCGTTATCGGCATCAAGACAAACGACGTGCAGCCGGTCGAGCCGAGGCCCGGACGCGGCGGTGATGAAGAGCTTCTTGCCAAAGACCACGGGCGAGGCGACGCTGCGACCGGGAAGGTCGGCCTTCCACTTCACATTCTCGGTCGGGCCGAAAGTGGTCGGGAGACCTTTCTCGGCGGAAACCCCGGCGCCGTCCGGCCCGCGGAATTGCGGCCAGTTGGCCGCGGCGACGCCGGCGACGAGGAGCGCGGTCGCGAGCGAAAGTCGAATGCTCATGCGAGGTCGTGTCCGTTCGGGATTCGATGGATCAGGACGTTGTCGGAGAGGATTACTTCTCGGGGGTGACCACCTTGACCGGCGTGGCCCCGCCGGTCGCGTCGCACACCCGGGCCATGAAGTGCCAGACCTGGGCGTACGGCTCCTTCTGGTCGTTCTGGCACGCTTTCACGAGGAGATCGTTCTTGCCGGCCTTGAGGGTGACCGGCACGCGATACTGATCGAACCCGCTCCCGTGGTGGTACTCTTCGCGGGCGAAGACTTCTTTTCCATTCACGAATAGTTTGACCGCGACGATGCACCCGAGCCGGATCTCGACCGGCTGTTCCTTGTCGGATTCGATGACGGCGTACGCGTACGAGGTCGCGTTCTTGTGTTTGCCCAGGACGGCGTTCAGGTCCACGATGCCCAGCTCGTCCATCTTCAATTTCTTGGGGTCGGGTTCGACGACGTGGTGCTTCCACCGCACTTCGGCGCCGCCCTTGCCGGTGTAGATCGCGGCCAGGTCCACTTTCTTTTCCGGTTCATAGACCTTGTCGAATGTCGCGCCCATCTCGTGGTCGAAGGGTCCCGCAATCATCCACTTCGTCACCACGCCGAAATGGGCGATCAGGTTCGGCCGGGCGCCGAGCGTGTCAAGCGTCTTGGCGATCTCCTCCGCCTGGTCCGGGTCGCGGACGTAGGCGAACAAGCGTCCGAACTCACGCTTGGCCTTCTCGCCTTCGTGCCGATCGGCCTTTCGGATCTCCGCGGCCAGCGCGTCGCGGCGGAGCTCGCCGCTCGAGTCGTTGAGGAAGCCCGGCAGGAGTCGCTCCGGGGCCTTGGGGTCGGCGGTAATGAGAAGTTCGTACGCGATCCGGCGCGCCGCCGGGGCGTGCTTGGTGTCCTTCGCGAATGCTTCGAGCCGTTCCACGGGAAGGTTGCGCCCGGCGGCCTTCTCCTTCTCAGCCAGGGCGTTGACCGCCGAGCGCAGCCAGTTCGCCGCGACCGGGCTGGCGTCGTCGATGGCCGCGATCGTCGGCAATAGAGCGTCGCCGCCTGAAAGGACCAGGTCTTTCCAGGCGGCCCCGGCCTCCTGGTTCCCGGCCCCCTCCTCGGAGACGGACTTGATGCGCGCGAGCAGCTTCTGCGTCTCGGCGAGGTTGGCCGCGCTGGCCACGCCCGCGCCGGCGAGGAAGATCCCGATGACGGCGAGTCGCATGAGGGCAGGATCCTCCGATGCGGGTTGCGGACAAATTGTGCTTGGAGAGTTTACGGAACGAGTCAGTGGAGAGGTACGCGGGCGGCGGCCGTTTCCATCTGTCGCCGCAGGCCCGCGAAGTAAGCGGTCAGGTCGTCGGCCGTCTTGACGGACCCGCGGGAGCACGAGCCGGACGAACACCCCCCGCCGGTGCCGCACGAGTCGCAGCCCTGCTTTTCGGCCCCGCAGACCTCGCACCCCCCGCCGGCGGGCTTCGGGCCGGCGGTCAGGTCCGCGAGCTTGACGAGCACGCCATGCCGGGCGGAGAGCACTTCGAAGAGTGGGGTGGCGTCGCAATCCGCCCAGTGGACCGCCTGCAGGATTGCCTCGCGGCCGTCGAGGAGGATCTCACCGTCCACAAAGAGGAGTGGGAGGCCGAGTCCTTCCGCTTCGGATTGGGCGTCGGTGAGAATGGTACCGGCGCGATCGCGCAATTGACCGGCGGCCGCCTCGTCGTCTGCGGTAGCCGGTCGGACGATGTCGCCCGCGATGTCCGGCCCGACCGGTCGGCCGGCCTCACCGAGGACGATCCCAAGTTCGACCCCGCGGGCCGACCGGACCACGACTCGGTCGTCGCGGACATACTGGACCGGGGCCCGGAACCGGCTCAGGAAGCCGGCGCGGCCGTAGGTCACCAGGTACTCGCGGTCGATCGTCATCACGGCTTTGGCGGGTAATCGAACCCGAAGAACTCGTGCATGTGCTTGTCGTACTCTTCCTGGCCGAATTCCGAGCTTAGGTCGAGCCGCAGCTCGTTGATCACCTTGATGCTGTAGTTGCGAAACCAGTCGTTCCAGCAATCGGCGCAGATCTCACGGTAAATCCGGTTGTGGAGTTCGTCGGGCAACGGCGGCGCGGGA
>DATFWZ010000325.1:0-11833 GCA_035258765.1 Gemmataceae bacterium | reverse complement strand
GAGCCGAAGTCGAAAACGAGGACGAGCTGGTTCATGGTGAGTCCGTCTTACTTCCCGCCCAATTCAGTCGCCCGCCGCGTCGCCGCCTCGACCGCGTCCATGAGCGCCGCCCGGAAGCCGGCCCGCTCCAGGGCATGCAGGCCCGCGATCGTCGTCCCCCCGGGGCTCGCGACCGCGTCCTTCAACACCCCCGGGTGTTGCCCCGTTTCCATTACCATCCGGGCCGAGCCCAGGACTGTCTGCGCCGCGAGGGCCAGGGCCGCGTCGCGGGGCAGGCCCATTCGCACGCCGCCGTCGGCCAGGGCCTCGATCATCACGTACACGAATGCCGGGCCGCTGCCGCTCAACCCGGTCACCGCGTCCAACTGCGACTCCGGCACCGCGAACGCCTTGCCGACCGCGTTGAACAGTTTCTCGACCAAGGCCGCGTCGCCGGGGTTCGCGGCGGCCCCGGCCGCGAACGCGGAGGCGCTCGCCCCGAGCAGGCAAGGCGTGTTCGGCATCACCCGCACCAGCCGGGTGCCGGCCGGCAGTCCTTCGGCCAGTCGCCCCAGCGCGACGCCCGCCGCGATCGAGATCACCAGGTGCCGGGCCGTCACGGCCGGACCGATCTCGCGCAGCAGGGCTGGAATCGTCTGCGGCTTGACTGCGAGGACGAGGACGTCACTCCCGGAAACGACTTCCTTGTTGTCGGCCGTGGCTGGGCACGCGGTCTGTTGTTGGAAGCGGGATCGCGCTTCCGGCACAGGGTCACTGGCCTTGCAACCCGAAGGCGCGACGAGGCCGGCGGTGAGCCATGCGCGGGCCAGTGCCGTGGCCATCTGCCCGGCCCCGAGGAAGCCGACTCTGACCGGCGGATTGGTCGCGGGGCTCACGGGAGGCCCTCCCGGCCCGTAGGGGAAAGAAATGATTGTAGGGGAAAGGGTGGTGGGGTGGTGAGGGGTGCATTGTCCTATTGGACCCATAGGACTTATGGGACCTGTACGACCTATAGGCCGAGCCACACCACCACCTACTTCTTCACCCGCAGCGAATACTTGATACTGTCGGCCGGGAAGTGGCGGCACCACGAGCGCTCGTACCAATCCAGGAACCATAGCGACGAGTTGAACACCCGCGCGGCCAGCCGACGGAAGGGCTTGAACAGGAGCAGGGTCGGCATCAGGGTGATCTTCACCGAGTCGACCGCGAACCGCTCGGGCAGGTAGAAGGCGGGGACCTTCCGCCGCGGCTGGTCGGCCTCGTCGGCGAAGTAGTAGAAGGTGTACAGCCCGAAGAAGCGGACGTGCGTCGGGTCAGAGTACGCGTACGGGTTGGAGAAGTGCGGGGCGACCACCTCCACCGGCCCGTCCGGGACGACCACCCGGTGAATCTCCTTGAGGAGGGGCAGGAAGTTGACGACGTGCTCAAGCGTGTGGTGCGTGTAGATGGCCTGGACCGAGTTGTCCGGGAACTCGGACAGGGGCTCGTTCAGGTCGGCGACCACGTCGACCCCGGGCAACTCGATCAAGTCGACCCCGTAGTAGCCCGGCCGGGGCCGGCGGCCGACCCCGAGGTTGAGACGCACGGGCCGGCCGGCGTCCAGGTGGTCCCGAACCTTCGGGTTAACGATCCTCATTCCCCGGGCCCTTCTCGTGGGACCGGCCGGCCCATGGCCCGCAGGTACTCCCGGGCGAGTCGCTGCGCCGGCGCGACGGCCGGCAGGTCCGGGGCGGTCAGGACCTGTTGGAAGTGGTGGGCGGCCGCGCTCATGTCCCCCTGCTCCAGGTGAGTCAGGGCCAGCCGGGTGTGCTCGCTAATCAGGGCCTGCGAGAGGTCCCGGTACCGCTCGACCTTTTGGACATAGTTGAGCCGGGCGAAGCCGAGGAGCTGCGCCACCATCGGTTGCAGCGGGTCGAACGCCGGTCGGAGGATCACGTCGATCTGCTTCTCCCAATTCCCGGGGAGCGGGGTCGTCTTGGGCGGGGTGCCTGGGAAATTCAGGTCGCGGAACGCGGTCAACTCCCGGCGGATGACCATGGCCTCCTTGCCCATGGCGTCGGTCGCCCCCTTGTAGTCGCCGAGCGACAGGGCGACGGCCTCCCGGAGGCTGCGGTAGTGCGCGGCGGGGTTGTCGTCGTACGGGCTCGGGGGTGCGAACAACAACGCCTGGGCGCGAGCGCGGACCGTATAGTACTCCCGGCGGACCGCCTCCGACGCCATCACCCCGGCCGAGTCCGGCGTGTCCACGGTGTCCAGGATCTGGCCCGCCTCCTCGGCCCGCCCGGCATAGAGCATCTGCTCGACCAGTTCCGCGTGGACGGCCAGCTGCAGGGCCAGGTCGGCCGGCGTGAACTGCTTGTGCTCGCCCTCGCTTTCGAGCTGCTTCTGGAATTGCTGGTGCGCCTTGTACAGCACGTCGATGCTCTCCTTCGCCAGCCCGAACCGCCGGGCGATGGCCGCGCGGTCCAGCGGCGAGGACTGGCGGGCCGCCTCGTTGAAGTACTTGTCGGAGGCCTTGCGCAGGTCCGCCTCGGCCGCCTCGATCATGCGCTCGCGGTCCTTGATGGCCTTTCGCATGTCGTCCACCTGTCGCTCGCCCCGCTCGCGCTCGTCCTGGAGTTCCGGGCGCTCGAGGATCGCCTCCAGGTCGTCCGCCTCGTACCGCAGGTAGTCGGTCGACAGCTTGGTGATGTCCAGCCGAAGGTCCAGGCGGGGCGGGTACGCGGTCTCATGGGCCCGGTTCAGGAGGAAGCAGGCGTCCTGGACGTTGAAGGTGGCCCGCCGCCGGGACGGGTCCTCGGGCAGGCGGGCGATACACCGCGCCAGGCTGGCGGTGATGACGGTCTCCTGGATGTCCGGGTAGACGAGGTACGCCGAGTCGGTGTACGCCTTGGCCAGGAAGTAGTACCCGTCCGGGTGGTCCGGGCTGGAGATGATCGCGCGGCGGGCGGACCGGACGGCGAGCACGGCGACCGCCGCGGCCTCGGGCGGGAGGTGCGGGGGCACGAGGTTGGGCACGTAGCGCGTCCACAAGTTCAAGGCCGGGAGAACGCCGTAGCGGCGAAAGGCCTCGAGGACGGCGAAGCTCATGCCGACCACGGCCACCCGGTGCCGGGCCTGAGCCCGGCGGACGACGCTCTCCCGGTACCGCATCAAGACGAACGACTCGTCCCCCTCGGGGGGCGGGTTAGGGGGGGCGACGATGTACCGCTCCCAGATGTCCCGGGGCGGGAGGGGGGGGCGGAGGTCCGGGACGCGGAGCGGCGTGGCCTCGGCGTACGCGGCCCGCAGCGGCTCGAACTTCAGTTGCTCGAAGGCGGCCGACGAGATGGCGTCTTGCTTGGTCCACCCGAGGATCGTGGCCCGCCCGTCCACCTGCCACAGCACCCACTCCGGCTCGGACTTCACGCCCGCGGCCAGGTCGGCGCCCCAGAGGACGTCCAGCGCCGTCTGGTTCCACAGCCGGTTCCCGCTGGCGGTGATCGCGAACGTGATCCGGTGCTTGCGCAGGAACCCGGTCAGGTCGAACGGCTCCTGCTGCCGCGCCGAGCTGAGGTGCGGGCCAAGGTGTCGCCGGAGGGCGACGTAATCCTCCACCTCAGGGGCGTGGAAGCCGAGCCGCATGTCGAAGAACGACTTCTCCCCGGGGGCGAACCAGGCCAGGTAGCCGGCCGCGTCCGGCTGCAGGTTGAGAAGCCGGGCATCCGGGGGCAGCAGCTTGTCTTCGCGCCACTTCTGGATCCGCTCGGCCGCCCGGACGAGGGACACGTCCGGCTCGACGTCCCACTTCCACCGCCGCTGCTGGGTGAACGGGTGTAGCCAACCGGCGTAGGTCAGGGCGATCAGGATGAGGCCGACCAGGCAGGCCACCGCCCGACCGGTTCCCCGAAAGGTGTGCATCAGCCGGGCGGTCCCTTCCGATACCGGCCGGCCGGCCAGCCGGCGGGCGGCCTCGGCCAGGTTGACCGCGGCCACGGGGGCAGTCACGAACGCGAGGAACGGCACCGCCCGCGCGTAAGCCAGCGTGAGGCCGAGCGCCCCGAGGAATACGAGCGCCATCCCGACGGAAGCTCGCCGGAAGTTGAGCGCGAACCCGGCAACGGCCAGGACGAGGAGGGCGATCAGGGCCGACGGGTTGGCCGGGTTGGCGTCAAAGTCCCAGGCCTCGCGGTCGAGCCCCCCGCGGACGACGGTGGCCAGGTCCCGGTCCGCCTTGATCACGTCGGCCAGCCGCATGTCCCACAGCTCGGCCGGCGGAATCCACACGCGGACGTGGTGCGGGTTCAACATGCAAGCCGCGACCCCCAGGCCGAGGGCCTTCAGCAGGGTCCCGGTGTCCTCCCCCTCGTCCGGGCGGATGTACTGTCCGAGCGTGTACAGGGCGAGGGCCGCTGGCCCGAGGAAGAACCACTGGTCGCAGTTGGCCCACAACCAGAACACCCCGGCCACGGCGGCTGGGAACGCCCACGACCCGCGCCGCCGGGGGAACTGGATCAAGAGGAACATGACGGCGGCCAGGAACAGGAGCGTCGCCGTGACCGGGCTCAGCAGCAGCCGCGGGGCGGCCGCGATCAGCGCCAGCCCGATGCAGACCACTCCCGGGAACACCGACTGGCCCGGCTTGCGGGCCAGGAGGAGCAGCCCGGCAGTAACGGCGAGGGCGACCGCCTTGGCGATCACGACCCCCGGTCCGCCCGCGGACTTGTACAGCAAGTACAAGAGCCAGTCGAACAGCCAGGCGTGGTTCACCCAGGTGCGGTCCTCGCCGACGAAGCTGAACGGATCTTTGCCGAACGAGTAGCTCCCCTCCGCGAGCAGCCGACCCGCGGCCAGGTGCATCCAGAAGTCCGAGTTGCGGACGCCGAAGGAGGCGAGCAGGAAGGCCAGGGCCAGGACGCCAAACGCGAGCACCCAGTCGAAGCCGACGATGAAGTTGGACGGGGCCAGAGTGGTCTTCGCGCCCGGTGCGGGCGCCGGGGCGACGGGCTCAGGCGGCGGCGGAGGCGGCGATTCGGACGGGCGGTGCGAGGCCATCATGGGAGGGCACCTTCGGCGGCGCGGAATGAGCGGACGACAAGGACAGACGGTAACTTAGGTTATACGCCCGTCCGGGCCAGACAGGTCGCCGGCCCGATTCGCGCCCGGCCGCCGGCGGGCGCGGAGAATTCGGGATAAACCGACCCCCGTCCCGGAAATGAAAGGTGACCCCACCGGGCCTTCGCATGCCGACCGAACCATACGCCGACGCCATGGGCCACCTGCGCAAAGTGGCGCTGGCCGACGCCGGGCTCAACGACGGGGAGCTGCTGGACGCCTATCTGGCCCGCCGCGACGAGGCGGCGTTCGAATGCCTGGTCTGGCGGCACGGGCCGGCCGTCCTCGGCGCCTGCCGGCGGATCCTGGGGAACGAGGCGGACGCCGAGGACGCGTTCCAGGCCACATTCCTGGTTCTGGTGCGAAAGGGACACCTAGTGCGGCCGCGGGCGGCGGTTCGGGCGTGGCTGTACGGGGTCGCGTGCAACGTGGCGCGGAAGGCCCGTGCGGACGCGGCCCGCCGACGGGCCAAGGAACTGGCGACAGCGCGTCCTCCGGCGGCCCCGGAGTCGGCCGACCCGGATTTGCGCCCGACAATCGATTTCGAGGTGGACCGTCTGCCGGAGAAGTACCGAGTGCCGGTGGTCCTGTGTGAGCTCGAGGGCCAGCCGATCGCGGGCGCGGCCCGGATGTTGGGCTGGCCGCAAGGGACGATGGCCAGCCGCCTGGCCCGCGGCCGCGACCTGCTCGCCCGGCGTCTCGCCCGGCACGGCCTGTCTGTGGCGGGCCTGGTCGCGGCCCCGCTGTCGGCGGAGGTCGTCGCGGGAGCTCTGCAGGCGTCCCGCGGGCCCGGCCCGTCCGCCGCCCACCGGCTCGCGGACGGATGGGCCCGAAGTGTATTGGTCACCAAGGTCAAGGTCGTGACGGCCGCGGTAGCGTGTACCGCGATCGTCCTCCTCGGCGGCATTGCCTACCGCATGAGCGCCGGCGACAAGGGCGACCCGCCGAAGGACCCCCCACCCGCGCCAGCGGACCATGCAAACGCGGAGCGAAACTCCCTGGTCGGCCACTGGAAGCTCACCAAGCTGGCCTACAACGGGGAACCAATCGAGCCGCCGGGCATCCGCCGATTGGTGATCGCCGCGGAGTTGGCCCAGTTCTCCGGCATCGGGCTGCGCAGCCCGGCCTACGTGTGGAAGGTCGATCCAACCAAGTCGGACGTCCTGCATTTAAACGTGGTGAAGATCCGCGGCTTGGGCCGGCGCGACCAGGCGCGGTTCAAGTTGGACGGGGAGACCCTGACCGTCGCCGTCCATTACCTCGACGTGTACGGCGTGCCCGGCGACCCTTTGAAAGACGGCCCGCCGAAGTCGCTGACCGGCGAAAAGGGGACGAACGCCCTGCTGCTGACATTCGAGCGTGCAAAGGCTGAACGACCGGACTATGAGCGACTGGTCGGCCGTTGGCGCGTCACCGGGTCCGGGCCGTACCGCGTCCTGGAGTTCCGCGAGCAGCCGTACGCCGGCTTGCTGCTTGCCGAGGGCGACAAGAAATGGGGCGACAGCTTCTCGTGGGTCATCGACGAGCGAACGGACCCGCGGCAGATCAACGTGTCCGCCCGCGTTCCGGGCCACTCCAATCCGAATCAGGGGATCTACAAGTTCACCGGCGACCAGTTGATCATCTACCTCGGTGCCCCGCTCCGGTTTCAGGGCGACCCGGGGAAACACACGCGGCCGACCTCATTCGAGGTCGAGGGTAAAGCCGACGAGCGCTACCTGGTGCTCGAACGGGAAGCCGCTCGTTGGACCGACGAAAAATAGCCATCAACGCCGACGGCCGCTCGAAGTGACGGTCGCGGGCGCGTCATCGCCTTATCTCCTCGCACCGGACGGTCTACACTAAAGGCATCCCGCCTCGTTCGTCTTCTCGCGCCCGCGGATGCCATGACCCGACGACTCGGCCTGTTGCTCGTCGCCCTGGTCGCGGTCCCGGCCCGGGCCGCCGACCCGCCCGTGGACTTCGGCCGCGACGTCCTGCCCATCCTCTCCGACAACTGCTTCTTCTGCCACGGCCCGGACGAAAAGGCCCGCAAAGCCAAGCTTCGCTTCGACACCAAGGAGGGCGCATTCCGCGTCCGCGACGGGGAGGCCGTCATCGTCCCGGGCAAGAGCGCCGAAAGCGAACTCGTCCGCCGGATCACGGCCGAGGATGCAGACGAGCGCATGCCGCCCCCCAAGGCGAACCGCAAGCTCACGGCCAAACAGATCGACACGCTCAAGCGCTGGGTGGACCAGGGAGCTAAGTGGGGCCAGCCGTGGTACCTGACCCCGCTTCAGAAGCCGCCCATCCCCGCGACGACCGGCGACTGGGCCCGCGACCCGATCGACCGGTTCATCCAGGCGCGCTTGAACAACGATGGCCTCAAACCGTCGGCCGACGCGACCCGCGAGGCGTGGCTCCGACGCGTCTCCCTCGACCTTACCGGTTTGCCCCCGACCTTGAAGGAGGCCGACGACTTTCTCAAGGACACATCAGCGGAGGCTTATGCGAAAGTCGTAGACCGGCTGCTATCGAGCGAGCGGTATGGCGAGCGGATGGCCATAGACTGGCTCGACGTGGCCCGGTTCGCGGACACGCACGGTTACCAGATGGACCGCGCCCGCCCGGTCTGGCCGTACCGCGACTGGGTCATCCGCGCCTTTAGCCGCAACCAGCCCTTCAATGAGTTCCTCACCTGGCAGCTCGCGGGCGACCTGCTGCCGGCTGCCAGCAAGGAGCAGCGCCTGGCGACCGCGTTCAATCGGCTACACATGCAAAACGAGGAAGGCGGGGTCGTCGAGGAGGAGTTCCGCGTGGCGTACGTGGTGGACCGCGTCACCACGATGGGGACGGCCTTCCTCGGCCTGACGTTCGAGTGCAGTCGGTGCCACGACCACAAGTTCGACCCGATCCGGCAGAAGGACTTCTACCAGCTCTTTGCCTTCTTCCAGAACATCGACGAGTCCGGGCAAACGTCGTACTTCACGAGCGCCACCCCGGTCCCGACGCTGCTCCTGTCGAACGACGAGCAGGACGCGAAGATCGCGGAGCTACGGAAGGCGGTGGCCGCGAGAGAGGCCGAGTTGCGGAAGTCGCGCGATACGGCAAGGGCAGGGTTTGAGAAATGGACGTCCACATGGCCTAAGGACCTTCCAATTCCGGGCCTCGTGGCGTCGTACTCCTTCGACGAACTCAAAGACAACAAGATAGCCAACGCGGCCGACCCGAAGACCCCCGGCAACGCCCACGAGGGCCCGAAGCTCGTCCCCGGGAAAATTGGGCAGGCTGTCGAGCTGTCAGGCGAGAACGGGTTCACCTTCCCGAATGTTGGGCACTTCTCCCGCACCGACCCGTTCAGCTTCAGCCTCTGGATCAAGACCCCGACGCACGCCCCGCGGTCCGTCGTCCTGCACCACAGCCAGGCCCCGGTCGATGCCGGCAGCCGGGGGTACGAGTTGCTCCTCGAAAGCGGAAAGGTCGCCGTCGGGCTGCACCACATGTGGCCGGGCAACTCGCTCAAGGTCGTGACACAGAAGGCAATCCCGGTCAACACCTGGGCGCACGTAACCGTGACGTATGACGGCTCGAGCTCGGCCGCTGGAGTCAAAGTGTACCTCAACGGCGAACCGGCCGAGCTGCACGCCATCCGCGACGGCCTCCGCAAGGACATCACCTACGGCGGTACCGAGCCGAACCTGGCGCTCGGGCACCGGTTCCGCGACAACGGCTTCAAGGGGGGGTTCGTTGACGAGCTGCGAATTTACAACCGAGCACTGACGGCCGCGGAGGCCGCCCACGTCTCCGGCGATCGCCTTCTCGACAACGCAACCGGCGACGCACTGTTCGACTATTACGCCGCGACGACCAACTCAGGGGTCATGAAGGCCGCCGAGGACTTGAAGGCCGCCCGCCGCGAGTTGAGCCAGTTCATCAACCCCATCCCCGAGATGATGGTGATGGAGGAGATGAAGGAGCCGAAGCCCGCGTACGTCCTCAAGCGCGGCAACTACGACCAGCCGGGCGATCGCGTGACCGCCGACACCCCCGCGATGCTTCCCCCCTTCCCCGCCGACCTGCCGCGAAACCGCCTCGGCCTGGCCCGGTGGCTCACGCGGCCCGACCACCCGCTCACGGCCCGCGTCACCGTGAACCGACTCTGGCAGCAGATGATCGGCAGGGGAATCGTCGAGACGGCCGACAACTTCGGCAGCACCGGGTCTGGGCCGACACACCCGGAGCTCCTCGACTGGTTGGCCGCCGACTTCGTCGAGCACGGCTGGGACGTCAAACGACTCCTCAAACAGATCGCCCTCTCCGCGACCTACCGGCAATCCGCCCGAGTGAGCCCCGACCTTCTTGCGAAGGACCCGAACAACCAGCTCCTGGCGCGGATGCCCGCCCGGCGACTGACCGCGGAGATGCTGCGCGACCAGGCCCTCTTCGTGAGCGGCTTGCTGGTCGAAAAGCCCGGCGGGCCGAGCGTCTATCCGTACCAGCCGGACGGCTTCTGGAACGAGGCGATGGGCCGGCCCGCGTACCCGCGATCGAAGGGCCCGGACCTGTACCGACGAGGCCTGTATACGTTCTGGAAGCGCACCGCCCCGCCGCCGACGATGGTGGCGTTCGACGCGGCGGATCGGAGCGTCTGCTCGGCGCGCCGGCAGAGCACGAGCACTCCCCTCCAGGCCCTCGCGCTGCTCGACGACCCGCAAATCGTCGAGGCGGCCCGATTCCTCGGCGAGCGGATGCTCAGGGAAGGCGGGGCGACCGCGTCGGAGCGGGCCGGGTGGGCGTTTCGAACGGTGACCGGTCGAAAGCCGGCCGAGAAGGAGCTGGCTGTGCTCGTCCGCATGTTGGAGGAGCAGAAGTCCGAGTTCGACAAGGACCCCAAGGGGGCGGAGAAGCTGCTTGCGGTCGGCGACCGCCCGAGCGACCCGAAGCTGGACAAGGTTGAGCTGGCCGCCGAAGCCACGCTCGCCCTGGCCATCCTGAACCACGACGAGGCGGTCTACCGCCGTTGACCGGGGAGGCGTGCCGTGATGTTCACCGCCCATCTCGCGTGCTGGCTGCTGTCGCTATCCCCCGCGGCCCTGCCCGCGGGGATCGACAAGATGACCGTCAAGGCCGGCGACAAGGAGTTGACGGTCTTCACCTACAAGCCGGACAACTACAAGGACGGCCCGCTCGTCCTCGTGTTCCACGGGACCAACCGGAACGCGGAGGAGTACCGCGATTGGGCGAAGGTGATCGCCGACCGCACCCGCGGCATCGTCGCGACGCCGCTCTTCGGCAAGGACGACTTCCCAGTCGAGTCGTACCAGTTGGGTGGTCTCCTGAAGGGCGGCAAGCTGCAACCGGAAGCCGATTGGACGTGGTCGCTGGTTCCAAAAGTGGCCGAGGAGTTGCGCAAGCGCGAGGGCCGGGCGGACATGCCGTACTACCTGATCGGCCACTCGGCCGGCGGGCAGTTCCTGATCCGCCTCGCGGGTTTCGTCAAGACTGACGCGACCCGGATCGTGGCGTCGAACCCAGGCTCGCTCCTGTTTCCGACGGAGGAGATGCCGTTCCCGTACGGGTTCGGGGAGCTGCCGGAGAAGCTGGGAAAGGAAGCATCGCGGAAGCGGTTCCTGGCCCAGCCGATCACGCTGTATCTGGGGACCGCGGACACGGTGCAGGACAAGAACTTTCCCAAGGGCCCGCTCGCGAGCAAGCAGGGCGACTCACGCTTTGAGCGCGGCAAGAACGCGTTCAAGGCCGCGGAGAAGCTGGCGAAGGAGAAGAAGTGGGACTTCGGCTGGAAGGTGGTTGAGGCGGATGGCGTGGGCCACGTCGCGGCGGAGATGTTCAAGAACGACAAGTGCCTCGAAGCGCTCGGAGTGACGGAGAAGCGGTAGACGCATAGTAGTCGGCACACTCCGTGTGCCGACTGCCGAGGCAGTTGCCTGCGGAATAACCTGAGAGCCTCAGATGTCGTTTGATCTCTTCGATCCGAGTGGCCAGCTTCGAATCACGACCAGCCATCTTCCCCATTGGTTTCAACCGGGAGTGACGTACTTTATCACGTTCCGCACGGACGATTCAATCCCCGCCGATTTGGCGAATCGCTGGCACCAACGTCGGACAGAGTGGTTGTCTCGACATGGCGTGCGGGTATTCGATCCCAAATGGCAGCGGCAATTGTCTCGCCTACCGGAGCCTGTCCAAGCCGAGTACCACCGGGTGTTTTCGCGTGAGTTCTTGGGCTACCTCGATCAGGGGATGGGCGAATGTGTGTTAAGGCGGCCAGAGCTTTCGCAGATCGTCGCAAAGACTCTTCTGCATTTCGACCACTCGCGTTACGAGATGGATGACTTCGTTGTGATGCCGAACCATGTTCATCTGTTGGTATGCTTGAAGGGCGACACGGAATTGGAACAGCAGTGCTATTCCTGGAAGAAGTTCTCGGCCGGTCAGATCAACGAACGACTTGGTCGCCGAGGCCGATTCTGGCAGGAGGAGAGTTTCGATCATTTGATACGCAGCGCTGAGCAGTTCGAAGCGATCCGACGGTACATTGCGGGAAATCCCCGGACGAGCGGCCTGGCGGAGGGCGAGTACTTTCACTACGTCCGTAAAGACCCAAAGTAGTCGGCACGCTCCGCGTGCCGACCGTCCGCACACGGAGTGTGCCGCCTACTGTGGACGCGGGACCTTAGCCTCGGCACACGGACGTCGCGGGTCCCAATGTAGGCGGCACACTCCGTGTGCCGACCGTCCGCACACGGAGTGTGCGGAC
>DATFWZ010000324.1:0-6512 GCA_035258765.1 Gemmataceae bacterium | reverse complement strand
GTGCCGCCATAGGCCACGATGTCGGCGGGAGTGATGGGCAGCGCGGCCGGGACCGTGGCGGGGCTGCCCGTGCCGCGAAGAAACGCCTGATAGGCCTTGACCTCCGCCAGCCCGAGCGTGTTGCTGGTCCCGTCGGTGAAGTCGGCGAAGCGGATTCGAAGATTGCCGCCGAACGCCCCATCCCCGCCCAATCGGGTCGCCGGGTTGAAGACCAGCCAGGTCCCGAGGTTGGCGGCGTAGGACGTTGGGAAGTGCGTGTTGCCTGTCGGAGTGGAAGGCGGCCGCTCCCGGGCATTCACCTCGCTGGGGCAGCTGACGATGGGAACCCGAAATCGCGTGACCGCCGCGTTGGCCGGGTCGGAGTACGGCAAGTCGAGCCGCGCCAGCCGCTGTAGGTTCTCCTGCTCGACGTACGGGAGCAACCTGGCGATCAGACTCCAATTGCTCCCGGGGAATTCGCCGAATGTCGGAAAATAGCCGGTGCTGCTCTCGTGGTTGTGCAGGGCGAGGCCCCACTGCTTGAGGTTGTTCTGGCACTTGAGCCGGTTGGCCGCGTCGCGGACCTTCTGGACGGCCGGGAGTAGCAGACCAATCAGGATCGCGATGATCGCGATCACGACCAGCAATTCGATGAGCGTGAACGCTCGACGGTCGTTCATGGCAAGGGATCCTCAAGAGGGTGTTAAGGAGGGCTTTGGGTTCTGTCAGTACTTGTTGCCGGGCGCTTCCAGGGCCCGCGCCGCGTAGGAGCGGACTTGGGGGTCCGGGTCGTGGGCCTTGAGGTCGGTCAGCAGCCCCGAGGCCTCCGGATCGGGCGGGCCGAATTTGCGCAGTGCGACGACCGCCGCCTTGCGGACGTTCGCATCCTTGTCCCGGAGCGCTCGCAGGACGGCCGGGCGGGCCGCCGGGTCGGCCGGGCCCACGTTTCCCAGCTTCTCCACGGCCTCGCGACGGAGGTGCGCATCAGGGCTGTCCAATGCCTGCACCCAGTACGCGACCGGTTTGCCGCCGGCGTGGGTGGGTGCGTGCTTGGTGCAGCCGGTCAACGCGGCCGCGAGGAGGGCCACCAGGGCCCCGCGCTTGCCCGCCATGTCGGGGCCCTCAGAAGTCGAACCCGGTGATGACTTCCCCGCCGGCACGCGTCCCAAGGGCGGTGAACGCAATGCCGTCCTTGGTCAGACTGCCGTCCGGGTTGTCGTTGGGCACATTCCGGATGAACCGGACCGATCCGTCAGCCAGGAGGAAGTTAGACCCGCCAGGATGGCGACTGGAGAAATCGTCCAGCCCGCCGTCCGTATCGGTCGTGGTGTTGTTCAGGTGGCTGTGAGACAGGGTGAGAGTGGGGGCCGGGGCGGACCCGTTGGATCCGCCCGGGCAACGGTTGTTCGGTCCGCGGCGGCAGACTCCGTTGGGGACCGCGCCGGCCCAGGTGCCTTGGGCAAACGTCCAGGCGCGCTCGCCGACCATGAGGGTCTGACTGGTCCCGTCCGTGATGTCGGTCAGGCGGACCGCGCTATTCCGGAAGAACACCCCTTCACCGGTCTTGGCTTCGACCTCGGACTCGTCGCCGCCAATGCACCCCGCGTACGAGGCCGGGGCGACTGTTGCGACCGTCGCCCCGAACGCGTCCGGGACCTGGAACGCGATCGGTGGGACCGGGTCCGACGGACACAGGAAGCCGTGAATAACTTGGCCTGCGGCAGGCGACCCGTTGATCGGCTGGGCGAGGTTGATCTGGCGGTACAAATTGTCCTGTTCGAGGAACGGCAAGAGGAACGCGGCCCACCCCCAGCCGGGAGTTGTGTCGGTTTCGCCGTCGACATATGGAACGATCGCCTTGTAGCCCGGCGGGAGGGCGTTGTTGGTGTCGTGGTAGTTGTGGCAGGCCAACCCGATTTGCTTGAGATTGTTCTGGCACTTGATCCGGTTGGCGGCCTCTCGGACTTTCTGGACGGCGGGCAACAACAGTCCGATCAGGATCGCGATGATGGCGATCACGACCAGCAGCTCGATCAGCGTAAAGCCGCGATGTATGACGGAGCGAGAACGCATGACGCGGACCTCCAAAGGAGTGAGGAGGAGCCGCATGGCGAGCCGGACAGTCGGGTGGAGGACTTGTCGGCGATGGCGGAGCAGGCTCGGCGTTGTTGAGAAGCGGTCTCAACAACATGGATAGCTTAGCCAATGCGCAGTAACCGACAAGCCTCCGGGCCAACAAATACCAAATACGTCACAACCGTGCGCCTGCAACTGATTCGCTAATCCGCTTGTTGACACATCGTCTCAACTAGCTTAGGATTGCCGCAGGGCCCGCAGGGGACGCCGAAGGATGGCAGACGATCCGGAGCGAGAGCCGAACGCGAAGGCCGAATCGGCCGAGCGCGAGCCGCCGGTGATCGAGGTCGCGGATTGGTTCCGCGAGCACCGCGAGGTGTGGCTTGAACTCGACGGCGTGCGATATCGGCTTCGGATCACGCGGCGAAAGAAGCTCATCCTGCAGAAGTGAGAACCGCAAGCGGGTCGCTTGCGGCTACCCAGCCGCAAGCGGCCCGCTTGCGCGTATCATGACCGCGTCGCCTCTCCCGCCGCACCTGCCATGCACACCCCTGGCTACCCGATTGCCCGACTCCGCCGATTGCGGGCCAACCCGCTCGTCCGCGACATGGTCCGCGAAACGTCCCTCGACGTCCGCGACTTCATCCTGCCGCTGTTCGTCCGCCCCGGGACCGGGGTGCGGCAGGAAATTACGTCCATGCCCGGCAACTACCAGCTGAGTGTCGATCGACTGGTGGACGAAGTCGGCGCCGCCCGCGACCTCGGCATTCGGGCATTCATTCTCTTCGGCATCCCGGCGACCAAGGATGCGACCGGGTCCAGCGCCCTTCGCGACGACGGGATCGTCCAGCAGTCCCTCCGGGCCCTGCGCCAACATTTCAAAAACGACGTCGTATTGATCGCCGACGAGTGCTTCTGCGAGTACACGGACCACGGCCATTGCGGACCGCTCTGCGAAGTGGGCGGCCGCGTGGATGTGGACAACGACGCGACCCTGCCATTGCTCGCCGATCAGTGCGTCAGCCACGCCCGGGCTGGGGCCGACCTGGTCGCTCCCAGCGGAATGATGGACGGGATGGTCCGGGCGATCCGGGCCGGCCTCGACGCAGCTGGTTTTTCCTACGTCCCGATCATGAGCTACGCGGCCAAGTACGCGAGCGGGTTCTACGGCCCGTTTCGCGAGGCGGCCGAGTCCCCCCCACAGTTCGGCGATCGCGGGGGCTACCAGATGGACCCGGCCAACGGCGACGAGGCCCTCAAGGAAGTCGAGCTGGACCTGGCCGAAGGGGCGGACATCATCATGGTGAAGCCGGCCCTGAGCTACCTGGACATCATCCGCCGGGTGAAGGAGCGGTTCGGGGTTCCGTTGGCGGCTTACAACGTGAGCGGCGAGTTCGCGATGGTGAAGGCCGCGGCGAAGAACGGCTGGATCGACGAGCGGCGGGTGGCCCTGGAAATCTTGACGAGCATCAAGCGAGCCGGGGCCGATTTGATTCTGACGTATCACGCGCGGGATGCGGCGAGGTGGCTCAAATCGGGGTCACACTGAAAAAACGCTCAAATCCGCGCAAGACCGTCCGCCGCCCGCGTTCTTCCTTTTTCCCGTCGCAATCGCGCCAACATCCCTTGCCGCGCCTAGTTATGATGATTGACAGTCCGGTAAACGGCGTGGTAGCCTTTTCCTGTCCGTAGATACACTGTCTCCACGTCGCCACCCGGTCCCTGTCGGCAGCCCGTTCGCGGCCCCGCCTTGGCCCGTGTTGGATCGTCCTCCCGTCCGCGGAGTTCCCCGCCATGCCAGTCAATCCAGGCGTCTGGGGCATCGACATCGGTCAATGCGCCCTCAAGGCCCTTCGTCTCGAGATGATCAACGGGGCCGTGACGGCCACGGCGTTCGACTACGTCGAGCACCCGAAGATCCTTTCTCAACCGGACGCGAACCCGGACGAACTCACCCGCGAGGCCCTGGAGAAGTTCCTCTCCCGGAACCCGACCAAGGGCGACTTCGTGGCCATGAGCGTCCCCGGCCAGTCCGGCCTGGCCCGGTTCGTCAAGCTGCCCCCGGTCGAAGAGAAGAAGATCGTTGACATCGTCAAGTTCGAGGCGAAGCAGCAGATCCCCTTCCCACTCGACGAGGTCGTCTGGGACTACCAGAAGGTGAGCGAGGGCACGGTCACCGACGGCTTCGCGATGGACACGGAGATCGGCCTCTTTGCGATGAAGCGGGACATGATCAACCGCTTCATTGGCCACTTCCAGGCGGTCAAACTGGAAGTCCACTTCGTCCAGATGGCCCCCCTCGCGCTTGCCAACTTTGTGACCTATGAGCTCCTGAAACGCGGCGGCCCGGACGGGGAGGCGCCCCAGCCCCAGACGGTCGGGAAGAAAAAGTGCGTGGTCGCGCTCGACATCGGGACGGACGGGTCCAACCTGATCATCACCGACGGCGGGCGGATCATCTGGCAGCGGCCGATCCCGGTCGGCGGCAACCACTTCACTCGGGCCCTGACCAAGGAGCTCAAGCTCACCTTCGCCAAGGCCGAGCACCTGAAGCGGAACGCGGCCAAGTCGCCGGAGCTGGCCAACATCCTCAAAGCCCTGCGGCCGGTGCTGCAGGAGTTCGTCGGCGAGGTTCAGCGGTCGCTCGGTTACTTCACCAACACACACCGCGACGCCCAGGTCGAGTACATGGTCGGGCTCGGCAGCGCGTTCAAGCTTCCCGGGCTGCAGAAATACCTGGCCGACAAGCTGAACCTGGAAGTTCGCAAGCCGGACAAGTACGCCCGAATCGCCGGGGAGGCGGTGACCGACGCCCCGGTGTTCAAGGAGAACGTGCTCAGCTTCCCGGTCGCGTACGGGCTGGCCGCCCAGGGGCTTGGGGTGGCCCGGCTCGTCACCAACCTGTTGCCGCCGGAGATCAGCTTCGAGCGGAAGATCCGGGCCAAGAAGCCGTACGCGGTCGCCGCCGCGGCCGCGCTGCTGCTCGGCACCACTGTCCTCGCCTACGGCTACTCGGTCCCGCTGGCCGACGTCACCGACAAAAAGATCGAGACCGCGATCGCCAAGGCCAAGGGGGTAGTGAACGAGGCCAAGTCGCTGGACGGCAAGATCAACGAGAAGAAGACGGAGATCGACAAGACGCAGACGGACGTCGAGTCGATCATCGCCGGGCAGGCGGAGCGGAACAACTGGCTGCAGGTCAACCGGTTCGTCAACGACTGCGTCCCGATGCCCGGCCCGAATGGCAACATGCGGGCCAACGACTTCCTGCAGAGCTTCTGGAGCACCCCTCAGGGCCTGCGGGCCCTCGAGAAGTTCAACCAGCGGCTCGCCAAGGGGATCGACCCGCTCGAGGCGTTCAAGGAGGACGACTACCGCGAGCACCTGGCGATGGTGGACATCGAGGCGGTCTACTCGCGGTTCACGCCGAATCTGAAGGGCGTGTACGAGGAGCTGGAAAGAAGGGAGAAAAAGGAAATCGGCCGGCCCCGGTCGTTCCTCGGGTCGTACCTGGCCCCGACCGAGTGGTGGGAGTCGAAGGCGGAGCGCCCGGTGCCACCGGCCCCCAAGGACGAGAGCATCCGCGAGGAACTGAAGCCGGATGGCGAGGGATGGGTATTCGAGATCCGCGGGTCAACCTACTGGCACCCGGACGACAACAAGAGCACCGCGCAATTCGTCCTCGAGACGCTGGTGCGGAACCTGGTCGAGCGGTCCCGCCCACTGCCGGAGCCGAAGACCGACGAAGAGAAAAAGAAGGTGGCGGACGCGATCGATGCCGCGATCCGCGGCAAGATCAGCCACGTGTTCCTCTACAACGTGTGGACCGACAAGAACCCGACGCCGGGCTCGTTCCGCTGGATCCGCCACAGCATGATCGACTCGATCCTCGGGGTCGGGAGCAGCGCGGGGCAGTTCGGCGGCGGCGGGCCCGGGTTCGGTGAAGCCGAGGGCGGGCCTGGCGGCATGGCCTTCGGCAAGCCCGGCGGCGGGGCCCCAATGCCGGGCAGCCCGAGCGGAGGCGGCGAAGCAGGCGGCGCGTTGACCGCCGGCGCATGGTCGCCGCTGACCGGGGCCGGCGGTGGCGCCAGTGGCGGCGGGCGCATGGCCTTCGGCGAGGGCGGTGGGCCCGGATTGGGTGGGCCCGGATTTGGCGGGCCCGGATTCGGTGGGCCCGGATTCAGGGGTGGGGGCGGGCCAGGCGAACCGGGAGGGCCGGGCGGACTGGTCCCGCTGGCGCCGCCCACCGCACCGGGTGCGCCGGGTGGACCGGGCGGACCCGGACTGACCATGCCCGCTCCCGGGGCCCCGGGTTTTGGAGAGGGCGGCCCCCCGGCAGCTTCCGTGGCCCCCCCGAAGGGCGTGAAGGTCAAGCCCCGCTACGAATTCGTCATCATTTTCGCCTGGAAAGAGCCGATCCCGTCGGACAAGCTCCGCCCGATCAAGGTCGCCGAGGC
>DATFWZ010000323.1:0-4276 GCA_035258765.1 Gemmataceae bacterium | reverse complement strand
CGGGAATGGCCGTAATGGGGTCCTCGTCACCGACACCAACACGAACGGCAACGGGGTGAGAGGGAACCTCATCGGCCTGGCCGCCGACGGCACGACCGCCCTGGGCAACGCCGGCCACGGGGTGTTCGTCACCAACGCGGCCGAATTCAATTTTATCGGGGGGACGACGGCCGGGGCGGGCAACGCGATCGCCCACAACGGCGGGGCCGGGGTTCTGGTCGGCAACGATCCGGCCCAGGGGATGACCACGGACGCCGGCGGCGCGATCGAGGTCCTGGGTAACTCGATCTTCGCCAACGGCGGGCTGGGCATCGACCTGGGGGCATTCGGGGGGGTGACACCCAACGACGCCGGCGACGCCGACGCCGGCCCGAACGGCCTGCAGAACTTCCCGGCCCTGACCGCTGCCTTCCTGGAAGGGACCGACCTACTCGTCGGCGGGACGATCAACACCACGGCCAACACCACCGTCCGGATCGAGTTCTTCGCCAGCCCGGCGGCGGATGCGGGCGGCTACGGGGAGGGCCGGACGTATCTCGGGTTCGTGGACGTCGCCGTGGGCGCTGGCGGCACGGTCGGCTTCAGCGCCGCGTTCGAGACGTCGCTGGTGCACGCCGGGGACGTAATCACGGCGACCGCGACCGTCGGTGGTAGCACCTCGGAATTCTCGCTGGCGCTGGCCGTGATCTGAGCTGCGGAGTGAGCGGAAGGCTATGCCGCTCGGCTCTACTCGACGCCCGTGGAAGGAGGCGGCCACGCCGAAGCTCGACGAGACGTCACTAATCGAATGATTCCCAATCGGCACGGTGGTCGTGCTTGTTTTCTCCACATCGTCCCGGACGTGCTGCGCGCAGCCCAACCCTAAATCGAATTTGTTGGCGAGGCTCCCGAAAGTCGCGTCCATGATTGCGCGGCAATTGAGGAGTTCCAGCTTCGGTCGCGATCGGGTGCTGGATTTGCGCTTCGACGTCTGGCGGCTGAGAGATCGGGAAGTCGTGGGGCTCCTAGCCAAGAGCGCGGTGCTCGCGAGGCGCTGCCTGCCCCCTTGAAATGGCTGTCCGGCCCCCTCATCGCCCTCGCCCTCCGCGACATAAAGAACACAAAAGAGTGCCAGGAGTTCTTCGACAGGACACGGCGGCGCGAATGCCAATCCGTCCTCGGGCAGATTCGGCCATGGTGTCGTCTCCAAGTGTGGTCTCGCAGACCCATTTCGGGGCATGAATCGGATCCGGTGGAACTCATTCCTCGGCCACCATAGGAAAGGCAGCAGACGCAATTAGCCAACGAGGCGATCCAATATCAGTCCCGGTCAATGGCGCGACGGTCCCACAAACAACGAGCGATGTGACCTAGAATTGCGCGGCAGGACCGGTTCGACCGTCCGGCCGAATCGTCCGCGTCCGACGCGGCTGTCGTCAGTAAGTACTCTTCGCCTGGCCCGCACCGGGCAATGAATGGAACTGGATTCTTCCACGGCTCACCGGCCTGGAGGGGCGACATGACCTCCGATTCGAATTCCGCCGGGGTGATAACCCAGACCCGGCACTCGGTCTCGGTCGGTGCGGGCGACGCATCGGCCGTACCTGCGGTGCCTGATGATTTGGACGCCCTGCGAGCGGTTGTGGAGGGAACTGCCGCCGGCATCGGCCGGGAGTTCTTCAAATCCCTCGTTCGCCACTTGGCCGCGGCCATTGGCGTCCCCTACGCCGCCGTCTGCGAGTTCGACACCCCGCCGGACGGTCGCGTCCTCGCCTTCTGGGAGCGCGACCACGTCGTCGAGGATCTGACATTCCAGTTCACCACGAGCCCGGCGGCCGAGGTCTTGCACGGCCGCGTGGCTCACTTCCCCATGGGCGTGCTGCGACAGTTCCCCAGGGCCGCGTTCCTGGTCGAGCGCGACATCGAGGGCTACATGGCCGTGCCACTCCAGGCCGCCGACGGCACCGTCCTGGGGCTCATCTCGGTGTTCGACCGGCGGCCGATGCCGGAGGAGCCGCGGCGGCTGTTCATTCTCCGCATCTTCGCCGCCCGCGCGACCGCCGAGTTGCTCCGGCTGCGGGCTGAGCAGGGGCTCGTGGAGAGCGAGGCCCGCTACCGCGACCTGTTTGACAACGCGCCCAACGCCTATTGGCTCGTTGACACGGACGGGCGAGTCCTCCACGCCAATCGCCGCGCGGCTGAACTGCTGGGTCGTCCGTTGGAAGAGATGGTCGGTTCCCTGACACCTTCCTTCGGTGCGGACACTCCGGAGGGGAAACCACGGATTATGGAAGTGCGGCGCAAGCATCTGGCGGGTGAGGCAGTTTCCGGATGGGAACTGGAACTGCGTCGCAAGGACGGCCGCCCCGCGTGGATCAAAGTGTGGATGGAGCCCGGTCGCGGCGCGGACGGAAGCATCGGGACCGCCCGTGCCTTCGGTGTAGACATTACGGACCGCGTGCTGGCGGAGCGGGAGCGCGCCCGTCTGCAGCAGCAGAACCTTTACCTGCAAGAGGAGATCAAGTCGGAGCACAACTTCGAGCAGATCGTCGGTCGCAGTCCCGCTCTGTCGAAGGTACTCGCAGAAGTCGGCCGCGTCGCAGCGACCGACGCCACTGTGCTGATCAGCGGCGAGACCGGCACGGGCAAGGAGCTGATCGCCCGCGCCGTCCACTCGGCGAGTAAGCGACGGGACAAGCCGCTCATCAAGGTGAACTGCGCCGCCCTGCCTGCCGGCCTGGTCGAAAGTGAACTGTTCGGGCACGAGAAGGGCGCCTTTAGCGGGGCGGTCGCCCGCCGGCTGGGACGGTTCGAGCTCGCCGACGGCGGAACGATCTTTCTCGACGAGGTCGGAGAGCTCCCGCTCGATGCCCAGGCCAAGCTGCTGCGGGCCCTTCAGGAGCGGGAGTTCGACCGGGTGGGCGGGGCCGCACCGGTGAAAGTCGACGTCCGCGTGATTGCGGCCACCAACCGCGACCTGGCCACGGAGGTCCGCGAGAGGCGTTTCCGGGAGGACCTGCACTACCGGCTCAACGTATTCCCGGTCCGCCTGCCGCCGTTGCGGGAGCGGCAGGACGACATTCCCTTGCTCGTCCACTTCCTGCTGGACAAGTTCGCGCCGCGTGTCGGCAAACCACTCGAGGGGGTGTCCCGGGCGACGATACAGCGACTCCAAGAGTACTCCTGGCCCGGTAATGTCCGCGAACTGGAAAACGTCCTCGAACGCGCCATCATTCTCGCGACCGGGCCAACGCTCGACATCGGCGCCGACCTCCTTCCCTCCGCGGCCAGGTCGCCGCGCGGAGGGGGACGTCCTGGCCTTGAAGAGATGCCGACGAGCCACATCGCGCCGGTACTGGACCAGCCACCGAGGCTGGAGGTCGTAGAGCGCGACCACATACTCGCCGTCCTGCGGCAGACCAACTGGCTTATCACCGGCCCGCGCGGCGCGGCAAAGTTACTCGGCCTTCACTCCAACACGCTGCGGAACCGCATGAAGAAGCTCGGGATCACGCGACCAGCGCACTGAATCGGGTTGGTTTTGCACCGATCGTGTGGCAGGTCAAAATCGCCCATCCAGCGGCGCCGACACGCCTCTTCAGACAATTCCCCATCGTAAGTCCTTGCCGACCAAGCCTTCCGGATCGAATCTGATTTCCGCAACGACTCGCGGCACGCGGCTCGCTTTGTTTGGCCCCCGGAAATCAGGAGTCACGGGCGTGCTCAAGGTCACACGGCTTTCGCGGGGCGTGCCGATGCTGACGATCAAGCTCGAAGGTCAGCTCCTCGGGCCGTGGGTGCCCGCCGTTCGTCACGCTTGCCGGGAACGCGGCCGCCGGTCCGGTCGGCTGTTCCTGGACCTGGCCGCCGTCACCTACGCGGACGCGGCGGGGGTCCAACTACTCCGCGAACTTCTGAATGACAAGGTGGAGATCGCCGCCTGCTCGAGCTTCGTCGGCGAGTTGCTCCGCACGGAAGGCCCTTGAAGGCGGCGGCGCCCGCAAACCCCGGGGCCCGGCGTTATCAGCCCGGCCCAGCACAGGTCGCTAAGCCACTCAGCCGCGGGAGAACGAACCGCCTTATCGGTGTGTACCGGAATGAGAACCGCAAGCGAGAGGACACCATGCGCACGACTTTCATCGCCCTTCTGGCTGCCTGCGCCGGGGCAGGCGGGGCCCTGGCCCTGCGGCCCGACCGGCCGGACGATCAGCTTCCACCGATCGCTACGTCCGAACCCGCGGTGGACTCAACCTCGGACGTCCTCGCCATTGCCGAGCGGTTGGCCAAGAAAGACCGG
>DATFWZ010000322.1:0-4528 GCA_035258765.1 Gemmataceae bacterium | reverse complement strand
CCGGTGGTGGAAGTGACGATGTGGGAGACGACCTACTCGTACGCGACCTACCGCGGGAGCGATCAACCGATCACGAAGGTCGGCGGCGAGTAGCGGCCGGCCGCAGTCCAATCGGGCGGCGGAGAACTCGACAGCTCAGGGCGGTCGGAGGGGCGGAGTGTCTGATTCTTTTCGGTCGTAGTCAAGTTTTGGGCCCCCGGAAAGTGCGCGGAATTCCTCAGGCCGCCACTCGGTGTGCATGTGTGACGGCCTGAGGCGGTCTGAGGGTCCTCCTGTCCCGGTAAGGACTTGCGCCCATTCTCCCGGGCACCAGAATGTCGCAATTGGCGGCCTGACAAATGACCCAATGGACACGGGGCGAACTTTCGCGCCCCGCTTGAAGGCCGTAGCCGACCTTTGGGTCGCCCGGCGCCACACGGGTCGAAGATTGCCAAATCAACACACAAGGCAGTGGCAATCTTCAGAATGAGGCTCCCAAGCGCGGCCTTGCAACGACTTGGCCGGGTCGAAGGTTGCCAACCCGCACGCCCACACCCTGGCAATGTTCAGATCGACCTCCACCGGAGTTTGCTACTCGTACCGATCCAGGCTGAAGATCAGGTCGATCAGGTGCCGCGAGCCGACGTAGATTCGGTCGCCCGGCAGAAGCTGGTAGTTCGTCCCGGCCGCGCCAAGTCGCACAATGGCGCCGTAGTCCACCTTGAAGACGTGACCCGGTCCGTCCCCCGCCGGCCGGACCAGCACCACGTCGCGCCACGACGACCGGTCGGTCATCCCGCCGGCGGCGAGGATGCCGTCCAGGACGGTCTCATTGCCGGTGAGCGGGAACTTGCCCGGCGTCGTCACCTCGCCCAGGACGTAGTAGACCTTCGACTGCCGGTTCACCAGCCGGACGTCGATGAACCCGACGTCCTCGTCCTTCTCGACCGCCTTGACCGCGGCCTTCACGCCCTCCTCGATCTCGGGCACCGTCCGCCCGCCGACGAGGAGCCGGCCGTATTTCCCGAGGTCAATGGTCCCGTCGGCCAGGATCGTCTGGTCGGACGGCATCCGGATTTTGGATTCGAGGTCGGCGGGCAGGATCAAGAGTCCATCGCCCGGCTCGACGCGGTATTCGGCCAGCCACTGCTTATTCAGCTCGCGGGGAATGTTCTGCGGGGCACAAATGCGGGCCATGCGGGCGTCGTCGCCGAGGGGGTAGCGGTCCGGGAGGGGCGAGACGCCCTGGGCCACCGTGCCGCACCCGGCCGCGACGGCCGGGAGGGCCGCGCAAGCGAGGAAACGCAGGTAAGCCCGCCGGTGCATGGAGCGGTCCCGGGCGTGGCGCGGGCGCGCGCCACATCCGGAACAATCGGCAAAGTTTGCCAGGCGAATTGAGCGAATCAGCGGCCGCGGGCCGGACGTCAGCTCGAATAGACCTTCGCGAACTCCTTGCAGGTGACCGGCTTGATCTTGCCCGCCCAGCCGGCCTGGCCGAAGGCGACCATTCGGGCCTTGCAGACCGCCCGCATGGCGTCGCGGGCTGGCTTCAGGTAATCCCGTGGGTCGAACTTCTCCGGCGTCTCCCAGAGCACCTTGCGAATCGCACCGGTCATGGCCATCCGGTTGTCGGTATCGACGTTGATCTTCCGGACGCCGTTCTTGATTCCGAGCTGAATCTCCTCGACCGGGACGCCCCAGGTCTGCTTCATCTTGCCGCCGAACTTGTTGATGATGTCCTGGAGGTCCTGTGGGACGCTGCTCGACCCGTGCATGACCATGTGCGTGTTCGGCAGCCGCTTGTGAATTTCGATGATCCGGTCCATCGCCAGGACGCGGCCATCCGGCTTGCGCGTGAACTTGTAGGCGCCATGACTGGTCCCGATCGCCACTGCGAGGGCATCGACCTTCGTCTTGCGAACGAAATCCTCGGCCTGATTCGGATCGGTGAGGAGCTGGCTGTGGTCGAGCTTGCCTTCGGCGCCGTGATCGTCCTCCTTCTCCCCCATCCCGGTTTCCAGCGACCCGAGCACGCCTAGCTCGCCCTCCACGGAGACACCAGCGGGGTGGGCGATGTCCACGACCGCGCGGGTGACGCGGACGTTGTACTCGTAGTCGGCCGGCGTCTTCCCGTCCTCCTTGAGGGAGCCGTCCATCATCGCGCTGGTGAAGCCCTGCTCAATGGCCGACGTGCACGTGGCCGGGCTGTTGCCGTGGTCCTGGTGCATGGCGATCGGGATTTGCGGGTACAGCTCGGCCGCGGCCAGCATCAGGTGCCGCAGGTAGGCGTCTTGCGAGTAGCTGCGGGCGCCGCGACTCGCCTGGACGATCACGGGGGCGTCAATCTCCTTGGCCGCCTCCATGATGGCCTGGATTTGTTCCATGTTGTTGACGTTGAACGCGGCCAGGCCGTAGTTGTTGGCGGCGGCGTGGTCCAGGAGCAGCCGCATCGGCACCAGAGGCATCGCAAGCTCCGAAATGGCAGGTCGATTTATGGGGTCGTTATACAGTGGACGCGGCGCCGCGTCCCGGGCCGGTCGTCAGGGCCGCCCGGTGGTTGACGCGGATGGGAAAGGTGACTGCGAAGTGCTGGGCCTAGGCTCGCGGGTCGATCGTTCCCGGCTTTCGCGGAGCCGCTCAGCCTCGCGAGCCTCGCGGAGGCGCTGCTCGAGGACCGGGTCCTTTTCGTCCGGCTCGCTGAACGCCCAGTAGAAGAGGAACGGGGTCGCCAGGACGGCAATTGCCAGCCCGACCCGAAACACCCAGGGCAACAGGGCCACACAGGTTCGCCGGAACCCCATGACCATCTCCCTTCGGCGACTGTCCCCCCACGTCCCTCCATACTCGACGGCATCAGCCCGCCGCAAGTGCATTCATGAACCGGCCGAAAACGTCGGGCCCGTCGAACCGCCGTTCGAGCTCATCGCGATGGGCCTCCGCGTAGTCCAGGGCCAACACGAGCGGCACCGTGTGCTGGGGTGTGCCGTTTAGCGCCTCGGCGGTCTCGAGGGCCGCGTGTGCGAACCGGACGGGCATGGGAACGGGCTCGACCGGGTTGTGCAGAGGGTCCGTGCAGAGCGATGCAGGCGTCGTGACCAGATACTGCCGGCAAACGAACGGGCGGTCGCGGTAGATGCCGCAGGCGTCGTCAACCAGGAATGGACACACGAGGCCGAGGCGGAAATAGGCGTCGGCCGTTGTCCGTGCGGACTCTCGCGTCAGGCCCGGGTCGCGGGCCATGAACGTGTCGAAGAGCCCCGCGTCCCGAAGTCGCCGGACGCGATCGGCGAATGCGGCCCGCACCTCGGCCTGCCGGTCCGCGGGCATGGCCTCGACCAGGCGGAGCAGAGCGTATGCCTCCGGCGGTGTGACCGGCACCGGCTGAGCCCGACAACATGCGGAACAGCCCTTGGCGCACGAAACGCGCTTGCCGCCTGCCTCGACCTGGCGGACGGCGCGGTCGATCACCGCGTCGTCCACGGCGCGGAAGAACGGCAGGAGGTCGGCGATTGTGACCTGGTCCGCAGGCGCCGGCCCTTCCACGGCGAGCGACTCGCCAAACACCTTCAGCTCGATCCGCAGACGGGACATGTGGGTCTACCGGGATCACGGGTAGGCGGTGGCGACGGCAGATGTGGTTCGGTATACTCGCGCCGGCCCACCGGAGCGTCTCCCCATGCGATCCCTCGCCATGATTTCTCTCCTGTCTGTCGCCGCCGCGCAAGCTTCCGCTGAATTCCCGGAGCCGAAAAACCTCCCGCGTCAGCCCGCGTTCCCGGACCCATTGGTGATGTTGGATGGGACCAAACTGACCACGAAGGAACAGTGGGTCGAGAAGCGCCGCCCGGAATTGAAGGCACTATTCCAGCACTACATGTACGGAACAATCCCGCCCGCGACCGCGATCACCGCGAAGGTTCTCCACGAGGACGCCAAGGCCTTCGGCGGGAAGGCCACGCTTCGCGAGGTCGCGGTCTCGACCGTCCCCGGGCACGAGTTTCGGCTCCTCGTCGTCGTTCCGAATGATCGCAAAGGCCCGGCCCCGTGCTTCGTCGGTGCAAACTTCGGCGGCAATCACGCCCTGGTGGACGACCCGAAAGTCGCGCTGCCGACCGCGTGGATGTACCCGAAGCGCCCCGGGGTCAAGGACAACAAGGCGACCGAGGCGGGCCGGGGTCACGAGAAAGACGTCTGGAACCTGGAGCAGTCGATCGACCGCGGGTACGCGGTCGCGACGTTCTACAACGGCGACATCGACCCGGACCGGCCGGACGTCCGCGGCGGCGTCCGGCCGCTCCTGCCGAAAGACCTCGACACCGCGACCATCGCGTGCTGGGCCTGGGGCATCCACCGGGCCGTGGACTACCTGACAACACTCAAGGACGAGATCAATCCGAAGCGGATCGTGGCAGTCGGTCACTCCCGGCTCGGCAAGACGGCGCTCCTTGCCGCGGCATTCGACGAGCGGATCGCCCTCGCGATTCCACACCAGGCCGGGTGCGGCGGGACGGCGCCAAGCCGCCCGATCGGCAGCCAGGTGAAAAAGGCC
>DATFWZ010000321.1:0-10029 GCA_035258765.1 Gemmataceae bacterium | reverse complement strand
GTCATTCTGAAGATTGCCACGCCGTTGTGTGTCAATTTGGCAACCTTCGACCGACGAGTCCCCAAATGTCCCCCCTGCCACTCCGACAGCCGGCCGACCAATTGCAATGACATCCCGCGGCTGTTGCAGCACTCCCTGGCCGTGTGCGAGCGTCCTTCGAGTTGGTAATCAGGCGCCCCGCTTGTTGCCAATGAGTCGTGAAGCCGCGACGCGGAGGCTTTGCGCAGCGGAGCGCGAGGCCTGGACGTGTCGGAGGCCATGGCGAACGCCCAGGGAGAGCAATGCGTCGCGCTCCGCTCCGCCAAGCCTCCGAGTCGCGGCTTCACTGCGTCCCGGGAATCACAATTCCTGCCAACTTCCGTGATGCCCACGCCCAGGCGGTGTAACACTCGTCCCCGTTTGTCGCTCCGGGAGGCATGGGGAAGCCAATTCTCCCCGTTCGCCGTCGCGGAATGCCAGTCGTGGCGTCCGCTCTTCCGGAGGAAGTTGAGATGATTGGTCGCAGCTCGTCCTTGCTTCTCACCACCCTGTGCTTCATCGCCCCCCCGACCGCCCGTGCTGAAGAACCCCTCAAGAAAGTCGTCACGGTTGAAGGAGTCACGGAATACAAGCTGCCCAACGGGCTCCGCGTCCTCCTGATTCCAGACCAGTCCAAGCCCATCGTCACCATCAACATGACGGTGCTGGTGGGATCGCGCCACGAGGGATACGGCGAGACCGGCATGGCCCACCTGCTGGAACACATGCTCTTCAAGGGCACTCCAACGCACCGCGACGTGGGCAAGGCGCTGCGCAACCACGGTGCCGGCAACCGGTTCAACGGCACGACGAACTACGACCGGACGAATTACTACGAAACCATGCCGGCCTCCGACGAAAACGTCGAGTTCGGCATTCGCCTCGAAGCGGACCGGCTGGTCAACAGCTTCGTCAAGCGCGAGGACCTCGTCTCCGAGATGACCGTCGTCCGCAACGAGTTCGAGGAGCGCGAGAACAGCCCCTCGGCGATCCTCGCGCAGCGGATGATGGCGACCGCCTACGAGTGGCACAACTACGGCAAGCACTTCATGGGCAGCCAGTCGGACATCGAGCGGGTGCCGATCGAGAACCTGCAAGCCTTTTACAAGAAGTACTACCGCCCGGATAACGTGATCCTGATTGTGGCGGGCCAATTCGACGAGAAGAAGGCCCTCGAGTGCGTGACCCGGTACTTCGACCCGCTCAAGCGGCCGGGGCCGGCGCTGTCGCAGCCGTACACGGAAGAACCGGCCCAGGACGGGGAGCGC
Source organism: Gemmataceae bacterium (assembly GCA_035258765.1). Taxonomy (GTDB): domain Bacteria; phylum Planctomycetota; class Planctomycetia; order Gemmatales; family Gemmataceae; genus SIAJ01. The sequence goes on along the minus strand of DATFWZ010000321.1, from coordinate 8,743 downwards.
CGCGTCGCGTTGCGCCGCGTCGGATCGGTCGGCGTCGCGAGCGTGATCTACCACATCCCGGCCGCCACCCACCCGGACTTCCCGGCCGTCTCTATCCTGGCCACGTGCCTGGCCCGCGAGCCGGGCGGGCGCGTCTACAAGGCCCTGGTCGAGGGCAAGAAGGCGTCCGCCGTCGGCGGCTCGGCGGCCGGGCTCCACGACCCCGGCGTGATCGAGTTCGCGGCCTCGGTCGAGGATCCGACCGCGGTGGACGGGGTCCGCGACGCCCTGGTCGAAACCCTCGAGGGCCTGGCCAAGAACCCGATCACGGACGAGGAAGTCGCGGTTGCCAAGAAGGCCTACGCCGTGATGGCGGAGAAGGTAATCGCCAATAGTCAGGGTCTGGCCCAGACGCTCGGCGAGTGGTCCGCCGTCGGGGATTGGCGGATGTTCTTCGTCAACCGCGACCGACTTGAGAAGGTGACCGCGGCGGACGTCAACCGCGTGGCCGCCCAGTATCTCGTCCGGTCGAACCGGACAGTCGGCACCTATTACCCGACGAAGCAGCCGGAGCGGGCGCACGTTCCGCAGGCACCCGACACCGCCAAGATCGTGGACGGTTACCAGGGACGGGCGGCGGTTGCCGACGGCGAGACGTTCGACCCGACCCCCGAGAACATCGAGAAGCGGGTCCGTCGCGGCGAGCTCGGCGGGATCAAGACCGCGTTCCTGCCCAAGAAGACTCGCGGGGACCTGGTCACCATTCGCCTGACGTTGCGGTACGGGAACGAGAAGTCGCTCAACGGCCAACTCTGGGCCGCGAAGTTGCTCCCCGACATGCTGATTCGCGGGACCAGGCGGCACACGCGTCAGAAGTTCAACGACGAGTTCGTCAAGCTCGGGGCCGCCGCGGGATTCAGCGGACAGGAGGGGGTGTTGACGGTCACGCTCCAATCGCCCCGGGCAAACCTCGCGGCGGCGCTGAAGCTCGTCGGTGAGGGCCTTCGCGAGTCAACCTTCCCCGAAACCGAGTTTACGTTGCTCAAGAACGAGACGCTCGAGGCCCTGGCCGCGCGAAAAACGGACCCGACCTCGCTGGCCCTCAACAGCGTGCAGCGCAAGCTCTCCGACTACGCGAAGGACGACATCCGGTACGTGCCGACGATCGAGGAGTCGATCGAGCGGGTAAAGAGGACGACGCTCGATCAGGTCAAGAAGGTTTACGAGCAGCAACTCGGCGCCGAGATCGGCGAGCTGGTGGCGGTCGGCGCCTTCGACCCGGACGTGGTCACGGCCGAGCTGGGGCCGGTGCTGACAGGCTGGAAGTCCATGGTCCCGTACCGGCGGTGGGAGAGCCCGGTGAAGCCGGGTGGGCCCGGGGAGACGATCGTTATCGACACCCCGGACAAGGCGAACGCGGTCTACGTCGCGGGGCTCACCTTCCCGCTGACCGACGCCGACCCGGACTATCCCGCCCTCTTGCTCGGCAATTACCTGCTGGGCGAGGCGCAACTGTCGAACCGCCTCATCGACCGCGTGCGGCGGGAGCAGGGGCTGTCCTACTCGATTGGGTCGGAGTTCATCGTGGATTCCCAGGACAAGGCCGCGGCGATCGTCGTCGTCGGCATCACGAACCCGGCGAACATGCGGAAGGTCGACGCCCTGGTCGCGGAGGAGGTGAAGAGGTTCCTCAAGGACGGGGTGACCGCGGACGAATTGGCGGCCGGGAAGAAGGCGTGCCTCGACGAGCGGAAGGTGTCGCGGGCGAGCGACGGGAACCTGGTCGCGACGTTGGCCCATGGCCTGTTCGTCGGGCGGACGTTCGCGTACGACGCGGACCTGGAACGACGGATTGAGGCCCTGACGCCGGCGGACATTCAACAGGCGTTCGCGAAGGTCCTGGACCCGAAGAAACTGGTCGTCGCCCAGGCGGGGGACTTCAAGAAGAAGTAGCGAGCCAACTCCCGGATCGACCGACCGAAGGGGCGACGCGGATCTGAATGGCGCGAGCCAGGATCCGCGTCGCCCCTTCGGTCGCGGACTCTCTCGCACGTACGCGGCCACTCAGGGGAACGAGGGCCTTGTTCGCGCGGAAATGTGTGTTCGCGATGACTTCATGATAGACTTACGTGGCCTTCTCCCGGACGGACATCCCCCATGACCGAAGCCGAGTGGCTCGCGGCCACCGACCCGCACTCGATGCTGGAGTTCGTCCGGCAACGGGCGAGCGCTCGCAAGCTGCGCCTGTTCGAGGTGGCCTGCTGCCGGCGCTCGCGTCGGCTCAGACGTTGAAGCACGCGATCAGGCGCACCGGGGGCGAAGTGCTCGGCCCGGACTGGTGACGCCCGGGTCAGGTCGACTTGTGCGCCGAGGACTATGATGCGCCGCGCGCTTGTCGCCCTGCTCTTCACCGCCGGTGCCTTGGCCGCGGACTGGCCGCACTGGCGAGGGCCGACCCGCGACGGGGTTACCGACGAGCCATCCGGCTGGGCCGACGGGCATTGGCTCCCTGACCAGCCGTCGTGGACCACGAAAGTCGGTAGCGGCGCCAGTTCCCCGCTCGTGGTTGGTGACCACGTCTTTACCCTCGGACGGATTGACGGCCACGACGTCGTCCGGTGCCTGGGCGTCCACGACGGGAAGGAAGTGTGGGCGGCCAGGTACCGCGGCCCCGAGTACGGCCGGTTCCACGCCGGCGACGAGGGCCTCTATTCCGGGCCGTCGTCCACTCCCGAATACGATCCTGAAACGAAGCTCCTCTATACGCTCGGCCCGGACGGTGATCTGCGGTCCTGGGACACCGCGGCGGCAGGCCGGGAGGTATGGAGCGTCAACCTATACGACGTGTACCGCGTCAAGCAGCGGCCCCGCCTGACCCGGGCGCCCCAGCGGGACTATGGCTACACGTCCAGCCCGCTCGTCCACGGCAAATGGCTCGTGGTCGAGGTCGGCTCCCCTCGCGGCACGCTGGTAGCGCTCGACAAAAAGTCCGGCAAGGAGCTCTGGGTGTCCGAGTTGGCGGACGAGGCCGGGCACACGGCCGGCCCGGTCCCGATGACTGTCGAGGGGGTTCCGTGCGTGGCCATTCTTACCCTCCGACACCTCGCGGTGATCCGCCTCGATGCCGGCAAGGAGGGCAAGACGGTGGCCGCGTACCCGTGGGTGACCGACTTCGCCAACAACATCGCGTCCCCGGCCGTCCGCGACAATTGCGTCCTGGTCACGTCGGCGTACAACCAGGACGCCATGTGCAAGTTGAAGGTCACGCTCGCGGGAGCCGAGAAGGTGTGGCAACAAAAGTATCCGTCGAAGGTGTGCACGCCGGTGATCCACGGCGGCCACGTCTACGTCGCCTGGCAGAAGGTCCGCTGCCTCGACTGGGAGACCGGCGAGTTGAAATGGGAGGGCGGCTCGTTCGGCGACCCCGGCTCGTGCGTCGTTACGAGCGACAACCGGCTCGTGGTGTATGGTCAGAACGGGAAGCTCGCCCTGGTCGAGACGGCGGAGCGATCTCCGAAGAAGTACACCGAGCTGGCCGTCCGCGATCGGATCTTCGCGGCGTCCGCGTGGCCGCACGTCGCCGTGGCCGGCGGTCGGGCGTTCTGCCGCGATCGTGACGGCAACCTGGCCTGTTTCGAGCGGGGCAAGTGACGATTCCGTTGGAGCAATTCCCACGTCGCTCGCACTTCTGTGAATAAATCCAGGCCGCCCGAGGTATCTAGTAGGTGTGGAGACCACCGCTTCCGCGGGAGCGGGCGAAATGACGACTCCGGGTCTGAATCGGATTCTGGGTCCGCTGCGCGCCGTCGCGCTCGCCCAGGACGGGCACGGGTTGACCGACGGCGAGTTGCTGGAGCGGTACGTCAACCGGCGGGATGAGGCGGCCTTCACGGCCCTGGTGCGCCGGCACGGGCCGATGGTGTTGGGCGTCTGCCGCCGCGTCCTCCGGCACGAGGCCGACGCCGAGGACGCCTTCCAGGCCACCTTCCTGGTGTTGGTCCGCAAGGCCGGGTGCCTGCGGGACCGCGGACTGGTGGGTAACTGGCTCTATGGCGTAGCCCACAACACGGCGCTCAAGGCGAAGGCCATGAACCGCAAACGGCGGACGAAGGAATTGGAGGCCGCGGCAATGCCGAAGCGGGAGGCGGTCGAACAGGTGTGGGAACAGTTGCAAGCACTCCTGGACGCGGAGCTGAACCGGCTGCCCGACCAGTATCGCGCCCCGATCGTGCTGTGCGAGCTGGAGGGCAAGACGATCAAGGAGGCGGCCCGACACCTCGGCTGGCCCCAGGGGACGGTGGCCACGCGCTTGTTCCGCGGCCGCGCCCGGCTAGCCCGGCGGCTGGCCCGCCACGGCCTGGCTATGTCGCCGGGCGCTTTGGCGGCCGCCCTATCCAACGGGTCCGCCGCGGTCGCCGTGCCGCCCAACCTCGTGCAGGCCACGATCGAGTCCGCCCGCGTGTTCGCGGCCGGCGGTGCACTCTCCAGCAAGGTCGTCGGGCTGACGAACTGGGTGGTCAATGGCATGTTCTTGACCAAGCTGAAAGCCGTCACGGTATCGCTGGTGACAGTCGCGCTCCTCGGCGGGGTTGGCTTGGTGAGCTATGGTGCCGCCGGCGCCGGGCCGACCGGGGATACCGAAGCCCGGTCGCGGGCCACCGACTATCAGGCGACGGAGGGCCGGGCCGACACGGACGTACCGCAATCCGAACTCGGCCTCGACGATATCCGCCGACGCCACGAGGCCTTGCTGGCGGCCCGCGACGCGCTCCGCCGCGACCCGAGCCTCGTCGTCTACTACACCTTCGAGCCCGAGCAGGAGCAGGATGGCACCCTGCGGAATCAGGCCGCCGGCCGGACGCCAGCGACCGACGGGGCAATTTTCGGGTGCTCCTGGGCGGACGGACGGTGGCCGGGCACCCGGGCTCTGCAGTTCAAGCGGATTCGCGACCGGGTCCGCTTGCACGTGCCGGGCGAGTTCGAGTCGGTCACCCTGATGGCCTGGGTGCGCGTGGACGGCCTTCCCAATCAGAACAATGCCCTGCTTCTGGCCGACGGGTGGCCCCCCGGGGCGGTTCACTGGCAGATCGGCGAAGGGGGAAAGCTGGTCTTCGCCGTGAAGCCACCCTCCGCCAAGCCACACCCGGGACCGCCACCGCCGCCGCCAGCGGGTGTACTTGCGAAGTTGAAAGTCGCACTGGTCCAGATGCCACCCCGGGAGGCGCCGGCGAAACGCGCCCCGACCGTCAAGCCGCAGGTGGGGGCGGCGGAGGGGCAGTTCCATGCCCCCGACGTGTTTGGTCCCGAGCGCTTTGGGACGTGGATTCAACTCGCGGCCGTCTTCGACCGCGAATCCCGCCAAGTGGCGCACTATGTCGATGGCCGCCCCGTCGTCCGCATGTCCGTGCCGTTCGACGTCCCGTTGCGCGTTGGCGACGCGGAAATCGGCAACTGGCGCCCAGCCGGGAACCCGTCGCCGGCGATTCGGTACCTGGACGGTTGCATCGACGAGTTCCTGCTGTTCTCGCGGGCCCTCGCCGACGAGGAAATCGGGCGACTTTACGCCCTAGGCCGGCCGCCGTCGTAACCCCGCAACCAGGTGGCGCGGGCCCCGAATTCCTTTTGGCCATGTCCTATTGATTGGCAGCTACTATGTATGGCATGGTATCGTGGTGGTGAGCGGTCCGCCCTCATCTGACCGGAGGGAGGTACACGGTGTTCAAGACATTCCTGCGACCGCCGGGACCAGCCGGGCTGGCCGCTAGCGTCGTGTTTGCGGCCCTCTTGGTCACTTTCGCCGCACTGCTTTGGGGCGCGATCCGCGGGGCCGTACTTGTCATAGCGCCCGAGCGGACTCTCGCGGTGACTCAGGAAGTGAGCGCGCTTGCGTTCTCACCGGACGGAAAAACCCTCGCCGTCGGCGGCGTGAAGGGGGCCGTGACGATGTGGGACCCGGCGACCGGCGACCCGCGTCGCGTTCTCTCGGCGCACACGGACACCGTCTGGGTGGTCGCCTTCAGCCCGGACCGGCGGCTCCTCGCCACGGGCAGCCGCGACTCCACAGTCCGACTGTGGGACGCGGCCGCCGGGGAAGAAGTAGCCTGTCTGCGCCACGCCGGCTGGGTCCTCGGGCTGGCCTTCTCCCCGGACGGGCGGACGTTGGTGGCGAGTGCCATTGATGGAACGGTGCGGCTCTGGGACGTTGAGACGCGTGCGGTGCGAACAACATTTCGGGCGCGGACCACCGCGCGCGGAGCGTCGGTCGCCTTCTCCCCGGACGGGGCAACGCTGGCCACCACGTCGGCCGACGACGGGATGGTGCGGCTCTGGGATCCGGCCACCGGGGCGGAGCGGACGCGGCTCCGCGGGCATTCGCGAGTTGTTGTCGCCGTGGCCTTCGCCCCGGACGGGGAGCGAGTCGCGGCAGCGGGGATGGACGGGACCGTGCGGCTCTGGCGGGCGGACACCGGAGAGCCCCTGGCCGTCATGACAGGCCACGAGGGGACAGTCGGCGCTGTCGCCTTCTCACCCGATGGGAAGGCGCTGGCCACCGCTGGCTTCGACGAGACGATCCGACTGTGGGACGTGGCGACGGCCGAGGAGATCGCTATTCTTCGCGGGCATACGAGCGTCATCTACAGCCTGGCGTTCTCATCCGACGGGCGGCTGGCCTCCGGGGGGTCGGACAAGGTGGTCAGGTTGTGGCGGGCACCGGGCCGCTAGACCGCCGGCTGAATCGCGCCGGAGCCACCACCCGCTTGCACCTCCCGGGCCGGCCGGCGATAATCCGGGCGCCTGCACCTCCTAACCCGGGGGCATCACCATGAACCCGCAGCTCTCTCCGATGGCACAGGCGCTATTGCGGGGCCACCAGCCGAATGTGCCCGCCTACCTCAGTTGCGAGGCCCTGGGCGGCACATTTCGCGAAGGCGACCTGAAGCGGATCGACGACGCCTACGAGGAACTGGTTCGCGCGGGACTCATGGAGCGAACCTCCGCAACGCTGACTGTGCTGCCGCGGATCGTGCGCAATTCATTCCGACTGACGGCGGACGGGAGGAGCCTCCACGAGTCCCTCCGCTGACGAATCCAGTTACCGACCAGGTTCCGCCAGGCGGCACTTCAGTCCGACGATCGACTCGGGCAACTGGGAAGACCTTCGCCTCCGGCGGGAGTACTCCCACGCGGCGGCTGTGCTGTACTTCGTCGTCCTCACCGCACTCGTCGTCGCGCTACTCCGGCGCGGGTGAAGGGGGCCGCGTTGCGACGGGCCGAGGCCGTCACGCCGCTCACCCGGACCCACGTCCCCAACGACGTGTTCCGGGAGGCGAGGCGGCCCTTTAGAGCGGACTTCGGGAGGGTGTAGCGGGTGAGGCGGAGCCCGACGCGCCAAGCGAGGGCGACGCCGAAGACCGGCCCGGCGTCGCCCGCGCTTGGCGCGTCGGGCTCCGCCTCGCGCGGCCGCTACAACGACCTGACGTGCGCGCTAGCGAGGAGATGGGCGCTGACGTGCCCCTCCGGGACAGAGCGACGGCGCGTCACTCAGCAGACTGCGAAAAGACCCCGGCCGCTCGAGCGGCCGGGGTCTTCGCTGGCCAATCACGGCTCCTCGTTTACTCCTCCTTACCCGAGTCAGTGGCTGTTGTCGTGGATCTGGATGCTGCCGCCCGCCAGCGCCGTCGCTGGGTCGGACGTGTCCGACGCCCCCATCTGGTTGTCGTACACCACCACGCCGGTCGCCGCGTTCCAGATCTTGATCCGGAACTTGTCCACCCCGCCGCCGCCGGGCCGCTGCCCGTCGGTGGCGGTCAACAGGAACTTGTACGTCCCGGTTCCGTTCACCGTCCCGGTCCCCTTGTACTGGGCCTTGGGCCCGGCGATCACCATCCACTCGTAGTTGGTGCTCTTGAAGTCGAAGTCGGTCGCGTGGAACCGGAACTGGGTGTTCCCGTCCGGGATACTGGTCCCCACGTGGTATTGCGACACGAACCCGAAGCTGGCCTTCCCGGTGAGGGTCGGGTCGGGGGTGTACGCCCCGGCGGGCGAGTCGATCCACCCGCCCCCGGTCACGAACCCGGCCGACGGGTCAAAGACCACCACGAACCCGGACGTCACCGGCGTGGCCCCGGTGTCGTCGTCGGTGACCGTGAGCTTGACCGTGTACACCCCGGCGGCCATGTAAGTGTGGGTGCCAGCCACCGTCCCGGACCCGCCCGACTCGGTCACGGTGCCGGGCGAGGCGGTCCCGTCGCCCCAGTCCCAGACGGCGGTGTGGGTGTCCAGGGTGCCGACGTCGGTGAAGGAGCTGCTCACGGCGACCGGGGACGGGGACCCGGCGGCCACGGGATCGGTCGGGGCCACGATCGGCGCGACCACCGGGGCCAGGTTGTTGACCGTCACGGACGTGCTCGCGGTAGCGCTGCCGGTGTCGTCGTCCGTGACGGTCACGCCGATGCCGATGCTGTCCGACGGTGTCCCGGTGGGGTTGTCGTCCAGGTACTGGTGGCTGGCGGTGAAGTTGAGCACCCCGGCCGCCAGGTTCAGCGTCGTGGAACCCTCCCCCGGCCCCCAGCTAATGACCACCTGGTGTGTGTCCTGGGTGCCCGGGTCGGCGAACGAACCGGTCAGGGTGAACGTGTCGTTCTCGTTGATCGTCCCGGAGTTCAGGACAACGGCCGACGGGGCAACGTTGTTCACCGTGACGGACGTGCCGGCGGTCGTGCTGCCGCCGTCGTCGTCCGTGACCGACACACTCACCGGGTAA
>DATFWZ010000320.1:0-8503 GCA_035258765.1 Gemmataceae bacterium | reverse complement strand
GTCCCGCCGGAGCTGTTCGGGCCAAAGAAATGACTTCGAGCGAGCGGCATACCACGTCAGGCCGAGATTCACGGTCTGGGACGTCCGGACCGGGAAGGTCGTGTCGGAAGTCCGCTCCGCCGTGAAAAGGCGGAACCGCGTCGGCCAACGTATTAAGCACAACGACCGGTGAGTCAGTCGCGACGGTGAAGGTTCGTGGAAAGCTCGGACCGACGGGCCTCTGTGGACCTCCACCGGGACGTGACGGATCCGTCGCGAGGCCGGGCCGATCCGCCGGGGGACGACTTTCGAGGTCACGCCGAACGGCGTCCAGGTCCGGTGAATTCCATTCGACCCTTCACCCGAGGGTATTGACATGTCGACCGCCCAAATGCGACGCCGACCGAGCTTCACGCTGATCGAGTTGCTGGTCGTCGTCGCGGTGATCGCGGTGCTGTTCGGCCTGCTCCTGCCGGCCGTTCAAAAGGCCCGGGAGTCGGCCCAACGCGCGCAAAGTCCAGTGATGGGGATGTCGAAGGAATCAGCATCCGACCCGGCCGTCCCGACCGGCGCCAAGCCCGTCATCGAATCTCTCAACCTCGACATGGCCCTGGCGTCGAATTACCACCAGATCGACGTCGTCGTCTACACGCACTACCAGGTGGATTGCTCTGGGCGGGTGGTCTTCAAGCACCCGGGCGGCAAAGACCCCATGCTCCTTTTCGTCCCGTTCCCGGATTCCATCGTCGAGGCCCGCGACGTCGAACTCAAAGTGACGCGACTCGGAGACAATCAGCCGCACGTGCCCGACAAGGTGCTCTGCCGCCGCGACGGGATCTACTGCGTCTGCCCCGCAGAACCGGGCCAGTCGCTGGCCGCAGACATCCGGTTCACCGCCCTGGGACGCGACCGGTTTGACTACCGACTACCCCCCGCCCAGCAGCTCCAGTCCTTGAATCTGATCCTCCGGCTCACCGGCACCAAGGGGATCACCGTCCCGGACGAGTCGCTGCAGCCGACGACGACCCAACCCGACGAGCTGCGCTGGAAGGTGAACAACCTGGTCAGCGACCGGCGGATCACGGTCCTGATCCCGGAGGAAATGGCGCCCGCGTCCCGCGTCCTGTACTTGTGGCGGTTCGTTGCCGTCGCGGTCGCCCTGTTCGGGGCGGGGTTCCTCTACCTGAGCGAGCAGGTCCGGCCCGGCCAGCTCGACCGGTTCCGACTTGGACATTTCGTCCTGCTCGCGCTCACATTTTCGCTCTTCTTCGTGATCTTCACGGTCCTGGAATTCCACGGCGACCTGGGCACCGTCCCGGCGATGATTGTGTCCGCCGTTTTCTCGCTCCCGCTCCTCATCCTCCATGTCGCCGCGGTTCTCGGCCCTCGGTTTGCGCTGACCCGCGTGCTGCCACTCGCGATTTTCTCGCTCGGACTGGTGATCAACGGCGTTTACAACTCCGGGGCCGCTCGCGACTACGTATTCATCGGGGCGGCTGTGCTGATGATTGCGTACCTGACCCTGACGTTCCCCCGGTGGGCGGCCGGGCGGGCCCAGCACCGGGAGGAAAGTGATCGTACCTATGCGGGCGCCAAGAAGTCCGCGGCCGAGCTGATCACCCGGGACCTTGGGCGGCGGGTCGCTGACCTCAAGGCTGCGGATGCCCGGGCCGAGTCCCGAATTCGCTCACTCACGCAGGCCGGCGACCCGGCCCGGGCGCGACTGGAGATGGCCCGGGCGCCGGTCACCGGGCTGACCGCGGAGTACGAGGAGGCGCAAAAGCGCCTCTCGGCGCTTCCCATACAGCGGGATTGGCTCCAGCTCGATCTACTGCCGACCATCCAAAAAGACGCCGAAGCGCTTCGCGACCGGCTGGACAGTGCGCTGGCCGTCTTGGCAACGGAATGCCCCCCGGCGACCGTGACCCAGACTGCCGAGCCCGCGCGAGCAGGGGAAGTGCACTGCGCCGCGTGTGGGCAGACGGTTCCGCGGGCGACATTCTGTCAGCAATGCGGGTCGCGGCAGGCCGTGGAGGCGACTTGCGGGCAGTGCGGGGTGAAGAGCGTCCTGCCGGTGCACTTCTTTCCTGAAGGCATCCCCCCGGCGAAGCAGTTGTTCTGCTCGAATTGCGGCGCCGGGATGACGGGGGTGATCCCGGGCGGCGGATCGGGAGCTTCCGGTCGATGATTGTGCGCCGCGTCTTTCAACGGTTTGAGTACCCCGAAGGGGTTCGATCTCACAGCCGGGGGTTCGATGCTGTGCGTCGAACCCCCGGTCGCAGTCTGCGACTTCAAAACGAAGGTCGAACCCCAACGGGGTTCTATCACGCCCGTTGATGGAGGGCGTGATAGAACCCCGTTGGGGTTCGACTTGGTCATCAATGTTCCCAAATACCGGGGGTGCGCTGCGCGACCCCCGGCTTTGAGATGCAACCCCTTCGGGGTAGGTCCGCCGCTACTTCCCAGTGACCGCGATCGGCAACCTCACGACTTTCCCGTTCACCCGGGCCAGGACGCGCGGGTAGGCAAGAGATTTGAGCCCGTCCAACAGATTGTCCCAGGCCTCCTCGGCCATCGCCTCGACGGGGTCGCGTGCGCCGAAGTTGAAGTGTGTGACACTCCCGCTGAACGGTCCCGGGCCGAGGTTCTCCTTGCCGGTCCGGTACTTACTATTGTTCACATCAAACCCGCCGCTGGCAGACGACTCCCAGTGGACCGTGCCCGCCGGGTCCACGAGCTGAAAGTTCGCTGAGACCGACGGGATCGAGATTTTGTCCCCCTTCGGTGTCTCAAGTGTGCCGGAGCTACCGCCGCGCTTGCCCGTCACCCGAATCCGCCAGCCGCCGCGACCGACCCCATACCCTTCGGAGCTCAGCAGTTGGCCGACGAGCGAACGGATGACGGAATCGCGATTGGTGTCGCCGGTCTCGCTGACCACCTCAACGGTTTGCCCCTCGCGGAAGACCACGTCGGCGAATGCGGGTCGTGGAAGTGACCGCACCGTCTCCTCGAGACTGGTCGCGAAGACCGCTTCCGCGGGGAGCGGCGGCTGGTCCGGCCTGGCGACGATCTGATCGCTCCGGGTCGCCCAGAAGCGGCCGTCCGGGCTGGCGAGCGGCCGGGTCGCGTTGAACCCCAGCGTCACCGTGACGGCCCGGGCGTCGAGGTCGATGACGTCCGCCCCGCCGACGAGAAGCAGCCGCGGCGCGAGCCACATCACGTGGTGACCCGGGCGGGCCCCGGACCCGGCGAAGAGGCGGTCCGTCCGCTGCGCCTGGCCGGTGCGCAGGTCCCAAAGGCCATAGCACCAGATTCCCGGCAATTGGTTATAACCGCCTCGAGCGAGTTCGACCGCCGCGAGCTGAGTGCCGTCGGGCGAGACGGCGAAGGCGTGCCACGGCTTGCCCGCGGGATTCGCCTGGCTCAACCGACCGAGCGGCTTGCCGGTCACGGTCTCGAACAGGTCGATCTGCTTGTCATACTGCAGCGCGATCCACTTCCGCCCGGGCGACAACGCGTACGCTCCGCCGTAGCCGGTCAGCTCGAAAACGGCTTTCGGTCCGGGGATTTCCCAGCCCGTCACCTTGCCCCCGCCGACCGTGATCAGGCGTGTATCACTCGTCCAGAATAGCGCGTCCACCGAGCCGTTCGATCCGTACGGAAGGAACCCGTGCAGGCGTTTGCCGGACTTGTCCCAGATGTCGATGCGACCCGCGTTGGCCGCGTCGCGCATTGCGAGGCGTGAGCCGTCGAAGGTCTGGTCGGCGATAATCGAGCCGGACCCGGCAGCGGCCGGGACCTGCCCCGGCGGGAGGATGGACGGCCAGAGCGCTACCGGTTCGTCGCCCTTGCCGGTCGTCAGGTCCACGCGCTGCCACTGGAGGGCATAGCGGTCGCGGGGCGTGTCCACCTTGCGGATGATCACGGCGGACATGGCCGAACCACCGGTCCAGGGCATGACGAAATCGGCCCCGTTCTTGACCGTGTACGACGCGACCAGCGCCGGCACGTTAGCCGGGGGCGCGTCGATGGGGACCTCCCACGCCTTGGGTGCGGACGGAACCTTCACGGCGGACCGGTCCGCCTTCTCCGGCTCGGGCCGCGGGCCGAATATCTCCGCGAGCTCCTTCTCCCCCGCCGCGAGCTGCTCGGCGTCAATCCGCCGGACGTCGACCCGCTTTTCCTTCGGGTCGTAAACGACGAGTCGATCCCTGTCGAAGCACTGGACCGCGTGGAAGGGCGCTGTGTACGCCGGCGCGCCGATTCGCATGTCCGTGACGACGGTGTGGGCGCGATCGCCGTGGACTGCCTCGCCCGGATTCGGGCCCGCGGCCAGCAGGGCCCCGGGGATCGCGCCGCCGGCCACTTGCTGCTGCGCGAGCTGCTTGCCGTCGGCCAGTGCGAACGTCGTCCACTGGTAATGCGTGGGCGTTATCCGATCGCCGCGCTGTGGGGCGTTGTGCGAGAACGCGGTGAGCTCATTGCCGTCGTCGGAGAAGGACACCGACAGGCAGTCGCCCGGCAGAGAGCACTGCCCGGCGAGCTTCCCGTCGGAGAGCTGGATCAGATCGACCGAATGACCTTCGCCGACGGCGACGTAGTTTCGGCCCGGGCTTACCGCGAGGGCGTCGTCGCGGCCGAACCCGTTCCGCCACCGGATGGGCGTGCGCGGGATCTCCAGACCGAAGGCGGCGGACTCCTTCTTCTTCAGGTCGTAGGCCGTTGCCGAGAAGCCGCTGTTGGCGGAGGCCGAGACGACAATCAGCTGGTCATCGTCGCGGCCGAATTCCATCCACGAGAGCTCATTCGGGACCGGGAACTCGGCGATCGGGGTGTCTTGCCCGAGTCGATAGACCACGGCCTTGCTGGTCGTGGACGATTGCCGGCCCTTGCCGGTGGTCGTCTTGACCAGGGCGGCGAGCGTCTTGCCCTCCGGCCCGAGGGCGACGACAAAGCTCCCCCCGGGGGCCTTCGGCGACTGCGCGTGCTGGATGGCCTTGGCGGTCGCGGTTCGCTCGCCGGTCCGCAGGTCGTACACGGAGATCACCGGCGGCTTGTCCGTCCCGACGATGACGGGTACGAGGTCGGCAACGAAGGGGCCACGGCCGGAAGCGAACAGAGGTTCGCCGACGAGCTTGATCGACAGGTCGTCCTTGGGATGGATATTCCCCTTGGGAGGATCGGCCTTCGCGGTCCAAGACGGCCCCGCAGCAACAACGGGTGATTGACCCGGCGCGTTGGCAGAGTTTGCCGCCTGTCCGGAGCCGGGGGCCGGCCTCCGGTAGTCCTGGATTCCCAAAACGGCGATCCAGATCACCACACCCAGGACAATGACTCCCCCGCCGATGCCGGCGATCAGCGGGTAATTGGGCCCCGAGCGGGCCTTCTTGCGCTTCTTCTTTTTCTTTTTCGTTGGCGGCGGTTGGTCTCCAGCCGCCTCCAGCCGGTTCGCCTTGCGCTTCAACTGCGCACAACACGCGGGACAGGTCGGCGACGGGCCCGACTCGAGCATCACTCGGGTGTGACATGCCGGGCACGTGGCGCGGGATTCCATGGCGTGTTCCTGCGGGTTCGAAACGGCGCACCGGTACGGACAAATTTCCGGGCGATTCTACACCGACAAGAGGGTTCCAGAAAGAGAGTGGCGAATGACGCCCGCCGAAACCGGCTACCTGAATCTCCTGATCGACTTCGCACTCACCGAGGACCTCGGCGACGTCGGCGATGTGACCACCCGGGCGACGATCCCGGAAGACTTGCGCGGGCGGGCGGCATTCGTTGCCCGCTCGGACGGGGTGCTCGCCGGGGTCGAGGCGGCGGCCCGCGTGTGTGCCCGCGTCGATCACCAGCTCCAGTTCGCACCGATCCGGTCGGACGGCTATCGGCTGCGAAAGGGGGAGACATTTGCCACCGTCGAGGGGCCGATGCGGTCGATCTTGACCGCGGAGCGGACGGCATTGAATTTCCTGCAACGGCTCTCCGGGGTCGCAACGCTGACCCGTCAATACGTGGATGCGGTCGCCGGGCTGCCGGTCAAGATCCTCGACACGCGAAAGACGACCCCGGGCTGGCGGCTGTTGGAGAAGTACGCGGTCCGCGTCGGCGGCGGGACAAATCACCGCGTCGGGCTCTACGACATGATCCTGATCAAGGACAACCACCTGGCGGCCATGCGGCACGCGGAACACGGGACGCGCAACGTCATCCAGGCCGCTATTGATGCCGCCCGCTCCCAGTTTCCCAAGCTGCCAATCGAAATCGAAGTCGACGCGCTGGCACAACTCGACGACGCCCTGGCCGCCGGGCCGGACATTGTGCTCCTGGACAACATGCCGGTCGATCAAATGCGCGCGGCCGTGACACGTCGGAATGCGATCGCCCCACGAGTGCAGCTGGAGTCATCCGGCGGCGTGAACCTGCAAACCGTTCGCGCGATCGCGGAGACGGGCGTGGACCGGATCAGCGTCGGGGCCCTGACTCACTCGGCAAAGGCCCTCGACATCGCGCTCGACTACGTCGATTGACGGTCCGGTCCCGGGCAACTCCCCTACCCTTCGCCGGCATCCCGTGATACCCTCGCCACGCCGCGCACGGGATTCGTCTCCATGCCGACCGTTGTCCTCGCACCGGCGCTCGCGCGCTGGCTGACCGCCGTCCCGCAAGTCGGCGCCGGCGAGAAGACGGTACACGCGCCCGGGTCAACTGTGCGGGATGTCCTGGCCCATGTGTTCGCCGAGTACCCGACATTGCGCGGGTATGTGCTCGACGAACGCGGCGCCCTGCGGCATCACGTCGTGGCGTTCGTCAACGACGAGCCGGTCCGGGACAAGCAGTCGCTCGGCGAACCCGTTCCGGCCGATGCCGAAGTCTACCTGTTCCAGGCCCTGTCCGGAGGTTGAACGATGGCCGACCGCCTGTTGGTGTCCACCAGGAAGGGGCTCTTCGCGTACGAGCGCGACAAGTCGGGCTGGCGCAACGGGACGACCGCCTTCCTGGGCGAGAACGTCACGCTCGCGCAGGCCGACGCGCGGACCGGCGGCTGGTACGCAGCCCTCAACCTCGGCCACTTCGGCACGAAACTGAAATACTCCCCCGACGCCGGCAAGACGTGGGAAGACCGGGCTGTCCCCTGTTACCCGGAGGGGGCGACGTTCGTCCCCGGCGACGGCAAGCCGCCGACGCCGGCAACCTTGAAGTTGATCTGGGCCTTGGAGGCCGGCGCCGCGAACCAGCCCGGCCGGCTGTGGGCGGGCACCCTCCCGGGCGGGCTGTTTCGGTCCGACGACGGCGGGCAATCGTGGGAGCTTGTTCGCGGCCTGTGGGACCGGCCGGAGCGGGCGAAGTGGTTCGGCGGCGGGGCGGACCTGCCGGGGATTCACTCGATCTGCATCGACCCGCGCGACGCGAAGACGATACGGGTGGCTATCTCGTGCGGCGGCGTCTGGAAGACCGCGGACGACGGGGAGACGTGGGAAGTCACCGCCGATGGCATGTTCGCCGAGTACATGCCGCCGGAGCTGAAAGGCGACCCGAACATCCAGGACCCCCACCGGATGGTCCAGTGTCGCTCTGAACCGGATCGGCTTTGGGTCCAGCACCACAACGGCGTCTTCCGCTCGACGGATGGGGGCCGGAAGTGGGAAGTGGTCCCGGACATCAAGCCGTCGGTGTTCGGGTTCGGCGTGGCCGTTCACCCGCGTGACGGCAAGACCGCCTGGTTCGTCCCGGCGGTGAAGGACGAGCGCCGGATCCCGGTGGACGGGAAGCTGGTCGTCACCCGGACTCGTGACGGCGGTAAGACGTTCGACATCCTCCGCCAGGGGCTGCCGCAGCAGGACGCGTACGACCTGGTCTACCGCCACGCGCTCGACATCGATGGCTCCGGCGACCGGCTGGCATTCGGCTCGACTACCGGCGGGCTGTGGCTGTCGGAGGACCAGGGCGACCGCTGGCAAACCCTCAACGCGCACCTGCCGCCAATTCACGCGGTGCGCTTCGCCTGAGCAGGAATGGGCGAGCGGTGCGTTGTGAGCCGCTCCGCTCGCCGCAAGGCCCTTTTCTCCTTCACCCCCCTCCGGCCGACCGCTATCATCGCTCTACCCGCCACGCCGCCTTCCCCGCTCGAGGTCCTTTCCGATGCGCTCCCACCTCCGGCCGGTCTGGCCGCTGCTTGCCCTGATCCTTGTCATCGTCGCCCTGTCGTCACCGGACGGCGCCGTAGTCGCCCAGCCGAAGGCCGGCCCGGTCGCCGCTCCGCCCCAGGCCCCGACCTTGAACGTCCCATTCCCGCTCGGAATCCAGAGAGGACAGACGCTCGAGCTCACTTTGACCGGGACCAACCTCGCCGACCCGACCGCGCTGTGGACCAGCTTTCCGTCCAAACCGACCTTCCCGACGGACATGAATAACGGCAAGGACGCGGCCAAGTTGCGGGTGAAGCTCGAAGTCCCGGGCGACGCACTCCTCGGGATTCACTCACTCCGACTCGCGACGAAGCACGGGCTCTCGAACACGCGGACGTTTT
>DATFWZ010000319.1:0-10458 GCA_035258765.1 Gemmataceae bacterium | reverse complement strand
GCGGGTGAGGATTCCCTCATCATCCGGTTGCGCGTGGACAACGTAAGCGAAACCAAGATTCTGAAGTACCTTACCTGGCGCGATGCACTCGGGATAGGGCGGCCAAATGCAACGTTAACAGACGAACATGGCAATGAATACACACTTGGCGCCGGAGGGGGCCTGGTGGACGACATCGAGGGCGGGACCAGCGTTGCCGACGTACATCCGGGAGACTCGGTCACGGACGTGGTCGCCTTCAAGCCGCCAGTCCGGGCGGCCACCCAATTCCACCTCAAGCTGTCCGCAGTTCGAATTGGGCAGGCCGGGGGTGATTTCCGATTCAAGTTCACCCGCGAACAAGCTATTCCGGACAAGGGTCCCGGCCCAATCGAGAAGAAGGAGCTGCCGATCGAGAAGAAGGAGCCACCGGTCGAAACGAAGGAACGCCCAAAGGAGGCAAAGCCGCCCGAGCCAAACCCGAAGAAGGAGTCCCCGGTCGACCCGGACGCGGGCGCGAAGAAGGACTATGCCTTCCTCGCTGGCGAGCGGTCCCGAGTGGAAGCAGCGGCGGTGGCAAAGTTCGGCCGCAAGCCGAATGACGACGATCTAGCCGGGTTCACTATCCCGTACCGGTCCTTCGTCGAGGCTGAAATGAAGAAGGTCTTCGCGGCCTTCGAGAATCGCACTGGCAAAGGCCGAGATACCGCGGAGAGGATAATAAAGGAGGGCGATGCCAAGGGCTGGCCGAAGAAATGACCGTGGAGATGTAAGTGAGTACGGGAGTGTATGGGAATCGAACCCACTGAGAGCTTTGTTCAAACCCCCCGCTGGTTTTGAAGACCAGGGCCGTCACCAGACGTGCAAACACTCCCAACAGGGCAAGGAGTTAACGTAGGGGGAAGGGGCGGACTCCACAAGCCAAACAAAAAACCGGCGGCCTCGCGGCCGCCGGTTTTCATTTGTGGAGAGGACGGGACGCCTGGACGATCCGCCCCGGCAAGCTTACGGCTTGCCGCGGGGCAACTGATTACCGACGCGGTGCGGGTACTGGTCCTGCGGCGTGCCGTAGCGGTTCGTCAGCGACCGCAGCAGCACCTCGAGGATCATGAACACGACCACGATCCCGACGGCCAGGCCGACCCAACTGAGTGAACGAAGGACTTCGTCGCTCATGTTTGCGTCTCCTCGCATCGAGAGGCGACCCGGCCCGCCGACTCCGATCGGCGAAGGGCGGCGCGGATCGCGCTGCACACGCGGGGTATCCTAAAGAGTCTCTTTCGCCCTGTCTATCGCACCGGGAGGCAATTCTTACATCCCCCCGGGACTCTTCATTACCGCCGTGCCAACCCCTGCGGCCGCCATGCCGCGTCTCTCTTTTGTGCGGGAGACGCGGCCCGGTGAGCGGTTTGCGCCGGAGTCGCGAAAAGAACAAGGCTGACTAGCCGGACGTTTGAAGATACGCGGAAGAGGGTGATTGTGCGGGTTGGGCAAGGGGCATCGAGGCGCCAGCCACGGGGACGGAGGGCGCGCTCAATCAGACCAAACGAACGCGGATGACGCGGATGATGCGGGTCTGCCCGGATCAGGCAGGGGACAGATCTGTCTTGACTGATCCGCGGAAACCCGCGTCATCCGCGTCATCCGCGTTCGTTTGGTCTGATTAGTCGTTTTCGTTCGTTTTGGTGTTGAGGCACTCACGAGAGCACTGCGGGAGGCGTGACCCGCATCTTCTCCGCCCAAGGTACGAGCGCCGTCATGATACCGGGATAAAGGACGACGCCCTCCGCGAGCGCCCGGCGCTTACGCTCCAATCCGCGCTGGCCGGGGAGTCGCACGGCATCGACTCCCGGGACTGGGGGGCTGGCCCGGCACGCGGCCGTGGTCCAGCCGGTCTCGCGCACGAATGCGGCCAGGCCGCCAAAGGCTGCCGGATCAATCACCTGAATGAACACTGAAGCACCCCAGCCGGTCGGCGCCTCCGCGCGCCCGAAACCTCCCAAACCCTGCGTGAGCGCCTCGACCATCAGGGCCAGGCCGTAGCCCTTGTGCCCGTGGTCCGTCCCGCCGGCCGGCAGGATGGTCCCGGGCAGGTCGGCGAACAAGACGCCCGGGTCGTCGGTCGGCCGGCCGCTCGCGTCGAGCGCCCAGGGCCCGGGAAACCGGCGGCCCTCGCGGCGAAGCCGGTCCGAAAGACCGTTGGTCGTGATCGAGGTGCTCAGGTCGATCAGAATCGGGTCGCCGTCGGTCGGGATGCCGACCGCGATCGGGTCCGGGGTGACCACGGCCTTGCGGCCGCCAAACGGGGCGACGCTGGCCACGGCCGGGTCGGAGCTGGCAATCAGGATCATCAGTCCGCGATCGGTGGCCCGCTGCAGGAACGACGCGAGGCAGCCGATGTGGTGGCTGCTGCGGATGACCACCGCGGCCAGCCCGTGGGCGCCGGCGCGCTCGATGGCAAGATCGACTGCTTTCGTGGTCAACCATATGCCGGGCAACCGACGTCCCTCCCAGGTCACAGCGGCGCCGCGGTCGGCGACCACATCCGGCTCGCCATGCCGGGCCATGGCGCCCGAGTCGAGCTCACGAAGGTAAGCGGGGGCCAGGTGGAGCCCGTGGGTCGTGTGGCCGAGCAGGTCGGCCTCGACGAGGCCGGTAGCGATCGCGGCGGGTTTGTCGCCGTCACATCCCGCGGCTGCGAATAGAGAGGTTGCGTAAGCGACCAGGTCGGCGGCGCGGTACCGCGGGCCGTCGCCGGCGTTCGTCATCGGCATGCGCCTCCTGTGCCGGGTAGTCGTGCGTACCGGGCGAGACCTTCGCGCCCGCCGGTCCGTAGAGCACGCGTCTCGCGTACTCGGGGGCTAGAGCACGCGAGACGCGTGCTCTACGAACAATGTCCCCCTGGTCGGCGAGCTAGGCCTTACCCGAACGGCGGGCGGTATTCGCTCACGCCTGCACCTTGAGCGTCCCGACCTTGGTCCTGCGCCAGGAGCCGTTCCCGTACCAGTCGTCCAGGTTCGGATGCAGGTCCAGGAAGTTCGTGATAAACCCCGACCAGTCGCACGGCTGCAGGGTCAGGCACCCGTCGGACCAGCGCCGCTCGCTGAACCCGTTGTGAACGTTGATTCCGTCCGAGATCATCTTCCGCGGATTGTCACTCATGACCGGCACAGGCCCGCTGAAGTTCACGGTCAGCGCCGCTCGGCGGTCGCCCCCGGTCTTGACTATGAGGTCGCTGGCCGTTGGGACGCCGGTTTTGTGATGAAACGTCAGGCTCAAGTCGTAGATGCCGTCCTTAATCCGGCCTTTCTCGCTCATGGAGTCCGGGTAGATTGACCCGCGAAACGTGCCGCACCTGGGGCCGACGAGCGTGATTTTCGATTCGTACATGCCCGGCCCGTTGAACAGCGTCCTCGTCCCGCCGTGCTGGAAGGTGAGAGTGAAAACCTTGGCCCCGCGGACCGGCGGGGGCGGGGCCCGTACGGGCGAGCCGTTCGCGTTCCGCTCGAGCGCCGCGATCGTCGGACCACCGGGATCGACGCGGCCGTCCGGTCGCTGCAGCTTGACCACGGCCCTCTGGTAATGCGTGATCGCCCGATCGTCTGCGGGCCGATCAGCCCGTCGACCGCGATCGGGCCGTACGTGTACGCGGGGACTCTCTGCACGTTCAGAAGCTGCTGAACCAGCTGGTCGTCCGAGAACTGGTTGACGCCGCCGTTTCCCACCGATGATCGAATCGCCATGCCAGACTCCCGGTCGGGTGCGCAAGAACACCGATCCGCCTCATCGGCAGGTATCCGGGCAGGTGGGCGCTCTTTCAGAAGTCTGGCGGAGCCGATGTGGACGCGTGGGCAATTGGTTGAAGCCGTGATCCTTCTTTGAGATACTACCCGCCGTCGGCCCCGCCCTCCGCCGGCCAACGCGTGAGGAGCCTCCGTCATGGCCGCCAAAGGTTGGCGACAGCTCATCCCCCGCGCGGACACGTTCCGGGGCGACGGGAAGTACCGGATCGACGCGTACTCGGAATACATGCCCCCGCCGCGACTCGGCTGGAAGCCGTACGGGGACCAAACCCCGGACCCAGCGCTCTTCGACGCGGCCGACCCATTCGGCTGGCATGTGAACGAATTCCAGGAGGAATTCGAGCTCCAGCCGGGACTATTGCAAGTGGCCCGGCAGGTGCTCGGGAAGCTCGCCCGACTGCTCGATGGCGATCCCGACACGGGACTGCCGCGCATCCACCCGACCGACAACCCGTACTGGCCCCCCGAGTTGGCCGCCGAGCCGAAGCTACCGCACGAGCGGTGCGTTGCGATCCTCCCGATCGCGGTGTCGCACACCCAGGACGACAAAGGCCGAGTCCAATGGACGCTATTCGGAAACAGCGAGCAGGGCCCCGGCCGACCGTTCTGGCAGGGCTTCATCACTGCTCCGGGCGAGGAAGTGCGGGCTGAGACGGGCGTTTCGTTCTTCGGTCGGTTGTTGCAGGCGGTGTACGGTGTGCACGTCGAGGGGGCCGCCAGCCTGCGCCGGGCCGGGTTCCGCATCCTCCCTGACGACGACCCGGTGTTCGACTTCTGGGCGGAGCCCATCCCGACCTGGGCCGAGCAGCTTAGGTTACCCGAGCGTGGTTCCGTCGCCGGCGTGCGCTACCTGCTCACGTTTCGCCCATTCGGCCGGCTGCCCGCGGCCGTTCGGAAAGCCTACCTCGCTGGCAGCCTGTGCCTGTTGCCATTCCCGGGCAGCCTCATGTTCTGGGGCATACCGGGGTACAGGACGCTCCACGAGGAGCTGCCGCTCGCGCTCCAGGTCCCACTCTTGTTTGCCGTTGCCCGGCGTCGGGGCGTCGGCGGTCTGCGAGTCCCGCAAAGCGGCTACATGCATGAGCCGAACACCGAGACGCCACACGCCGGCGACCGGGCCCACATGGTGCGGAACATCGTCCGTCGCACGCACCGCTGGGACAAGGTTCTCCGCGACCAGGACGAGTTGGAGCTGATCGGCAAGGAGGACAAGCTGCTGCACGCGCTGTTCAGCACCGTCCCCGACGACATGAACCTCTACGACAAGCCGATGGCCCGAAACGTCCAGCTCTGGACCGAGGACCACCGCCTTTTGCTTGACGGTCCCGTCGCGACCCCAGACCAGATCAAGAACGCAATGCGGACTGTCCAGGCGGGCGGGCTGTACGGCTACCGGTTTCAGTTCCCGGCCATGCGCGTCGGCCGTCACGAAGTGTACTGGCACCGCCCGGTGGTCGCGTTCCGGGACAAGAAGGGAGAATGCCAACTCCTCGCCGACGCCCCGCTCGGCTATTTGACGGCGTACGACGCGGACCGGCCGCGACTGGACAAGGCCGTCGAGCTTTGGCCGCGAATCCGGCACCGCCCGATGCAAGAGGCCGCGGTGCGCCTTTACCAGGCCGGCAGCGGTCGCACGACATTGCCCGTCCTTCAGTCGATCCAGGAGCTCACCGAGGCGGTCGGAGACGCTCGTGGGCGATTGCTGCCGCGGTCATTCGCCCGCCGGCTGCTACTTCGGAAACCCGGCGAGAGGCTGACCGACTGGCTCAACAGTTTGCCGGATCCGGCCCTCGCGGAGGGCGTGCGAGCGCTCGTCGAGCCGGAAGACACGCCGCTCCCGCGCCGCCGCGGCGCCGAATGCCCGGATTCGCTCACGTATCGCAAGTCCGCCAACCGGGCCTTCGAGGTCAACTACTGGAAGACTATTGCCGCCCTCGCGGAGGGCACGTTGCTCAACAAGAACAACGCCGACTGCATCCGGGATGACATCACCCAACGGGCGCTCACCTACCGCGGCCGGCAGCTCGACGATCTGGGCGACTACCTGCTGGCGTACTACTCGCGGAAGCTCACGACCGCCGGCATGAACGGCAAGGCGCTGGCCGGGGAGCTTCCATTCCAGTGGCGGACCGACATGGACTACTCGTGGATGGGCGGGTGGCTGAAGAACCAGGAGGGAGGTGCCGAGCGGAACCTGTTGATCATGATCCCCGGGCGCGATCGGAAGCGGGCGGTCATCATGGGCGACCACTACGACACCGCGTACATGGCCGACCGTTACCACAAGGAGCTGGGCGGCTGCGGGGCCCGGCTCGCGGCCTGCGGCGCCGACGACAACCACTCGGCCACGGCCGCGATGATGCTGGCCGCCCCGATCTTCCTCGAGATGAGCCGGAAGGGGCAGCTCGGATGCGACATCTGGCTAATTCACCTGACCGGCGAGGAGTTCCCGGCTGATTGCCTCGGGGCCCGGGCCCTGACCGAGCGGCTCATCGAGGGGACGCTGAAGCTGCACCTGCCGACGGGCAAGACGCGGGACCTGTCCGGGGTGGATGTCAAGGGCCTGTACGTTTCGGACATGATCGCCCACAACAACGACCACGCCCGCGACATCTTCCAGATCTCCCCCGGCACCGGCCGGGCGTCGCTCTGGCTGGCGGAGCAGGCGCACCTGGCGTCAGAGGTGTGGAACGAGTCGGTCCCGATGTGGAATCAACAGCCGGACCGGGCGGGCCGCCCGCGGGGCCGCCGCAGCCCGCACGGGGCCGCGATCCCGGAGATCGCGCCATACCTGGCCGTGACGGGGCAGGTGCGGGCCCCGGCCGATCCGCGGAGCACGGTCTACAACACGGACGCCCAGATCTTCTCGGACGCGGGTGTGCCGTGCGTCCTCTTCATGGAGAACTACGACATTAACCGCGTCGGCTACCACGACACGCACGACACGATGGCCAACATCGACCTGGACTACGGGGCCGCGGTGTGCGCCATCACGATCGAAGCCATGGCCCGGGCAGCGACCGTGGAGTTTGACGGGTCGGCGCAACCGCGCAAGCACGCGAAGTAGATGCAACGAGCCGCATCCCGATGACGGTCGGGGCGCCTCTTTTCGGTTGCACGTCTCCCCCGCGTTCGAGAACAATCAGGTGTCCATGCCCGACCGTCCATTCGCGGTTCGTACCGAGCTTCGCATGCCCCGGCAGCTCACATTCGTGGCATTGGTCGGTGTGTCCGTCACGGTGGCCTCCGGTCCAGTCGCCGGGAGCGATCAACGCACGGAGTCGCCATCCTTTTTCGGCGAGATCCAACCTCTGCTGCGTTCGAAGTGCGCGAAGTGTCACGGGGAAAAGGTCCCCAAGGCCGACCTGGATCTCACGACTGCGGCCGGACTACTCAAGGGCGGTGAATCGGGTCGCGTCATTGTCCCCGGCAAGCCGGCGGACAGCCTCCTGTACGAGAAGGTCCACGCCGGGGAGATGCCGCCCAAGAAGGAAGGCCGACTCACTCCGGCGGAGGTCGAGACGATCCGAAAATGGATTGCCGCAGGCGCGCAGACGAGCGCCGACGCGGATGGTCAGCGGCATGGGGCCGTCAACCAGCACGACGTGCTGCCCATCCTGTTCCGCCGGTGCACCGCGTGCCACGGCGGGCACCGGCAAGAAGCGAAGTTGGACCTTCGCACCAAGGCGTCGATGCTCCGCGGGGGCAAATCCGGCCCGGCAATCCTACCGGGTAAGCCGGACTCCAGCCCGCTCATTCAAAAGGCGCGGGCGGGGCAAATGCCGCCAAAGGACCGGCTCGTCGAAGCGAGCGTCAAGCCGATCGAGCCGGCGGAGATCGAGATCCTCGCCCGGTGGATCGCGGCCGGCGCCCCGGAAATCGAGATCGCCCCCGACGTGGCGACGACCAGGCCCGACCCGCTCGTCACCGACAAGGACCGCGACTTCTGGGCCTTCCGGCCGCCGCGGGAAGTGCCGGTGCCGGCCGCGCGCGATCTTGGCCGCATCCGAAACCCGATCGACGCGTTCCTTCTGGAAAAGCTCGAGGCCCGAGCGCTCACGTTTTCCCAGGAGGCCGACCGGGCAACGCTGATCCGTCGGGCATCATTCGATCTGACGGGACTGCCGCCCGACCCGGCGGAGGTGGGGGCATTTCTCGCGGACAGAGGTCCCGACGCCCACGAGCGCTTGATCGACCGCCTGCTCGCGTCGCCGCGATACGGCGAGCGCTGGGGCCGCCGGTGGCTCGACCTCGCGGGGTACGCGGACTCCGAGGGGAAGCGCGAGCAGGACCTGCCCCGCCCGGCCGCGTGGCGCTATCGCGATTACGTCATCCGCTCCCTTAACGCCGACAAGCCCTACGACCGGTTCCTGGTCGAACAACTCGCGGGCGACGAGCTAGCCGACTACGAGCACGCGAAAGAAATCACCCCCGAGGTCTACGACAACCTGGTCGCCACCGGCTTCCTCCGTATGGTCCCGGACCCGACGTGGGCAAATATCACCGGGTACGTCACCGATCGCCTGGAGGTGATCGCCGACGAGATCGACGTCCTCGGGTCGGCGGTGATGGGGCTGACGCTCAAGTGCGCCCGGTGTCACAGCCACAAGTTCGACCCCCTGCCGCAACGCGACTACTACCGGTTACTCGCGGTCTTCAAGGGGGCGTACGACGAGAACGACTGGCTGAAGCCGGACATCCGGCCGGGGCTCGGGCCGGTCAGTTCCGATGTATTCGCGGCGCGGCTGCTGCCTTACGTGACGACGGCCGAGCGCAAGTCTTGGGAGGAGCAAAACGCCCGGGAGAAAACGGATGCCGAGAAGAAGCCGGAGCCGAAAATCCAGGCCCTGTGGGACCGCGGCCACCCGTCGCCGACTTACGTCTACCGTCGCGGCGACCCGTCGAACTCCGGGCAACTGGTCGGCCCGGGCGTGCCATCGGTGCTGACCGACGGCAAGACGCCGTTCGAGGTCCACCCACCGTGGCCGGGGGCGAAGCAGACCGGGCGGCGGCTTGCGTTCGCCAGGTGGCTGGTGCGCCCGGACCACTCGCTGACCGCCCGCGTCATGGTCAACCGGCTCTGGAAGGAGCACTTCGGCCGCGGGATCGTCGCGAGCCTGGGCAACTTCGGCAAGGCCGGCTCGCCGCCCACGCACCCGGAATTGCTCGACTGGCTGGCCCGCGAGTTCGTGCGGTCCGGCTGGTCGATGAAGCACATGCACCGGCTGATGATGACGAGCACCGCGTACCGCCAGCAGTCCGCGGTGACATTGGATCGGAAGTCGATCGATCCCGAGAACGTGCTCGTGTCGCGAATGCCGCTCGTGCGCCTGGATGCGGAGGCGCTGTACGACACGCTCCTTCTCGTCGCCGGCCGGCTTGATGAGCGGAAATATGGCCCAGCCGACCCGGTCCAGTTGCGACCGGACGGGCTGGTGACCCCGGCCGGGACCGCGGCGGGCTGGCGGCGGCTGGTCTACGTCCAGCAGGCCCGCAAGCAGCTCCCGACGCACCTGGAGAACTTCGACTTTCCGCAAATGAACCCCAACTGCGTCGAGCGCCGCGACTCGACCGTGGCTCCCCAGGCGCTGTACCTGATGAACAACGCCATGATCGACCACCTCGCCGAGGAGTTCGCGAAGCGGGTGACAAGCGAGGCGGGCACCGACCCGGCCGCACAGGTCGAGCGAGTCTGCCGAATCGCCCTGAGCCGCCCGCCGACGGACAGCGAGAAGCAAGTCGGACTCCGCGCCCTGAAGGAATTGAGAGACGATTGGGTGAAGGCGGGGAAGCTCGACGGCGCGGCCGCCGGGCGGAAGGCGCTCGCGACGTACTGCCACGCGGTGGTGAATTCGGCGGGGTTCTTGTATGTGGATTGACGCGCGGCCGGGCACCAATGCTATGCTGAACGAGATGCGAGCCGAGTGAGGTATTTGCATGCCCTTACACGACTGGTCCCGATTGCCGGAGTGGGAGGGGGTTCACCACCTTTGGATCAGTGAACTCTATCGGTCCCTCAAAACCAAGTTGCCGCCGGGCTACCGGGCCGGCCTGGCGACCGTCCCGAGTTTGACCATCGGCCGGCCGGCCACACACCCGGACATCAACGTCCGCCGGCATTCGGGGTTACCGGCCCCGGCCGCCGAGCCGTCGCTGGATGACTTGACCGGGTTTGACTCTGAAGTAACCATCGTGGCCATCGAGCCAAGCACGATGGTCCAAGTCTTCCGGGGAGGCGACCTGGTCGCGGTGCTGGAACTCCTCTCCCCGCGGAACAAGGATCGGGAGCAGACCCGTGCCGCCACCGTGGACCGTTTCGTCGGCTACCTCGCGCTGGGCATCCACGTCCTCTATGCCGACGTCCATCCCGCCCCGGCGAGTTTCTCGTTGGCCGATGCCATCGCCGCCACCCTCGACTACGAGCAGCCGCCATGCCCGGCCCCGCACGCGATGGCCTACCAGGTCCGCGGACCGGTCGAAGGGGGTGGGCAGTCCGTCGCCATCCGCCGGGCTCCTTTAGCCGTCGGTCAGCCCCTCCCGCCCCTCCCGCTGCCCCTCGGCCGGGCGCTTCGGATCGATGTCGATTTGGAAGGGACGTACATGACCGCGGCTCGGGACTACCTCTCGTGGCCGTCGTTCGGAAACGAGGAAGGCTGACGATGGAACTGTCCGACTT
>DATFWZ010000318.1:0-2576 GCA_035258765.1 Gemmataceae bacterium | reverse complement strand
TGACTTCCCCCGGGTGTCGGCGGACGTGAACCGACAGCCAACCGGCTCGGGGGGCAAGGCAGATCTGTCGCGGGCGGCAACGCCCAGCGGTGCGGCCTCCGCCGATCTTCGGTTGCTGGCACTGGCGCAGTAACGTCCCGGTTGACCCCAAGGCCAATGGGGCAGCCGCGTCTCGTCAGGGATGTCGTGGGCCGGTGGGACCGTGCCCGGTCGTGCCGCGCAGAGGCGTTGTCCGATGCTTGAGCCGGATGCGTTGAACAGGCGCACGTCCGGTTCTGAGGGGAGGGGGTGCTGGCGACAGCACCTCCTTACCCGACTATCGCAAGGCCCCATCGCACCTGGTCGACCCCGACCGGCGCCCCGGCCGCCGGACGGCTCCGCGGGAAAGCGGCCCGGAAGCCTCCAGGAACGCCGTCCGACCCGAGCCGCGCCCGGCCCCATGGTCCCCTCCCAACCTTCCCAATCGCTACCATTCAACACAGACCGCCCCGGGTCGGCGCACGATTTCGCAAAAATTCCGGAATCCCTTATTGCAAGGGTGACGTTGCCGACAAAAGTGCGTCGAGACCGGTTCTCGGCGCAAGCCCCCGAAAAATCATAACTTGTATCAAATTTCCTCTTGACTTCCTCTGACGCAGCTCTACACTTAACTATAAGCCAGTCGAGGAGTTGCGCCCGCCATGATCCACCTCGTCGACCCTCGACAGAACCGCCTCTTCGACCCCTTCGAGGGCGTCATCCCGCCCGCCGGCCGCCGGATCATCGGCGAGGGATGGCAAGGCGTCTTTCGCCACGTCCTCCTCGAAGAGATGCCCGTCGGCCAACTGGCCCGCCATTTCAGCCAGTCCCTGGGCGCACCCACCAAGGAACTCTACGCGATGGCCGGCTTGGTCTTCCTGGCCGACTTCTTCGGCTGGACCGCCGACCAGGCCGTCGAAGCCTACATCTTCCGGAGCGACGTCCAGTACGCCCTGAACCTGGAGCCCGGCGTCGAGGTCTGCTCGCGCACCGTGGAACGGTATCAGAAGCTCTTCCGCGACCATGACCTGGCCGCTCAGGTCTTCCACGACGTCACCACCCGCCTGGCCAACGAACTGGAACTCGATATCGCGCGGCAGCGGCTGGACTCGACCCATGTCTTCAGCCACATGGCCAGCTTCGGCCGCACCAAGCTGATGGCCGTCGCCCTCAAGCGGTTCTTGACCCAGGTCAAGCGCCACGCCCCCGAGGACTACGCCGCGCTGCCCGAGGACTTCCGCCGCCGCTACGAGCCGGCCGAGTCGCAGTTGTTCGCCGCCGCCAAGGACGCCGAGGCGCGACAGCGGTCGCGGCAGCGAGCCGCCGAGGATCTGCTCTGGATCATCGAGCACTTCGCCGAGTGTCCCGAGTGGACCGGCCGCTCGACCTACAAGGCCCTGGTCGAGATCTTCGGCCAGCAGTGCGAGGTCAGCGGCGACGCGGTGGTCGTCAAGGCCAAGACCGGCGGGGACCGCATCCAGAATCCGTCGGACCCCGAGGCCACCTACGACGCCCACAAGGGCGTCGGCTACCAGGTGCAGATCGCCGAGGCGTGCAGCCCGACCAACGAGGTGCAGTTGATCACCGCCGCGCTGCCCCAGACGGCCTGTGAGGCCGACGGCGCGGCGGTGGTGCCGATGCTCGATCAACTCGAGGGGTCGGCCTTGCTCCCCGAGGAGATGGTGGCCGACACGCCCTATTGTAGCGACGAGAACGTGCAGGCCGCCGCGGCCCGCGGCGTGGACCTGGTGGGACCGATCCCCGGTCGGGAGCCGGCGAGCGAGCCCGGGGCGTTGACGGTGGACGATTTCGCTGTAGACGAACGGACCGGACAGGTGGAGGCCTGTCCGAGCGGGCACGCGCCGCTGGTGGTCGAGCGGGATCAAGCCGCGGGCACGACGCGGATCGAGATGGCGGCGGAGATCTGTGGCGGATGTCCCTTCCGCGCCGCCTGCCCGATCCACCCGACGCGGGACGGCCGCTACACGTTGGAGTTCAGCGCCAAGGACCATCGCCTGGCCGGTCGGCGGCGGGAACAAGAGACGCCGGTGTTCGCCCAGCGGTATGCGCCGCGCGCGGGGATCGAGTCGACCAATAGCGGCTTGAAGAATCGGTTGGGGATGGACCGCTTGCGGGTGCGGGGCCGGGGCAGCGTGTTCCGCGTGATCCTGCACAAGGTGGCGGGATGGAACGTGCTGCGAGCGGCGGCCTCGAAGGAGCTGCGCGCGCGGGTCAAGGCCGAAGTGGACCGGACACTCAAAGGGGGAGAAACTGGGGCGAATGAGCCGACTTGCGCCCCCGTCTTGTGGCCATGGGGCGGCTTCGCGAGGGCATTCTGGGGTTCTCCGGACCATTCTCATCGCTGGGCAGCCTCCCGCGCCGCGTGAGCCAAAATCACCGGCCTCTTACTCGCGGACTTCTGTCGGTAACGTCACTCTTGAACTAAACCGCTTCGCGGTAGGTATAATCGGGGCCGCACGCCCGCGCCGCGGGGGCTCTGTAGTCCGTCATGACTTTACCCAAAACAGCGCCCCTCGCCCAGCTATTCAATCCCCTCT
>DATFWZ010000317.1:0-22243 GCA_035258765.1 Gemmataceae bacterium | reverse complement strand
GCCGAGCCGCCATTGGCCTGGAGAATATTGTAAAGCGCCGCCCCAGGCATAGTCACCGCGACGCGATGTCGTGGTACCAAGAGCGGAAGGAGCGTTGAGGCTGATGCGGCGGTCATGCCGGCCGCACATGAGGAATTACAGTCCGCGGTCGTGCCCGCCGGTTGCCGCGCAACTGCTCCGTTCACGGCGTCGGCTGCTTGATGGGCCGCTCCCCCTCGTACACATCCGTGTCCGGATGGGCCGTCCGCCACGCCATCCAGGTCGCTTGCTCGAAATCAGCCTGGCGGTAGGGGAACGGAGGTCCACGCGGATCGGCCGGGCGGCCGTCCTCGTGATAGTAGAAGGTCCCGTTCACGAGCAGGATCAGTCCGTCAACATACCCGCCCATTTTGATGGGAAGCGGCTCGGAGCCGTCCCCGGTGAAGACTCGTGTGCATCCGGTGCGGTCGCAATGAGTGACGGTGATCGGGGTGTCCCCGACCACGTCGTTGACGACGTAATCGAACATCCGCGAGAACGCGCGGACGCGGTACGCCCGGGCCTTTCCGTTCGCCACAACACCGATGACCATCTCCTCGTCGGCCAGCGTGGCCGCGCGGGCCGGGACGACCGCCGGGCGCACCCTGCCTGGCCAGATGAACGGCGTGGCGAGTTGCACGCCCGGCCCGCCCGTCGCCGGCCGGTCACGAGAGCGCCGCGCATCGGTCAGATGCCAGAACCAGGTCCCGGCGGCCACGACCACCGCCGCCCCGATCAGGGCGACGATCCCGGTGCGGACGGCCGGCCCCAATCGAGGCATGATCAGGCCCCCTCGAAGGCCGTGTATAGTCGCAGGTGCTGCTCGACGGTCAGCGTCTCGGCTCGGGCCGATCCGTCAAACCCGTGCGCGGCCAGTCGGGTGTCCACGTCCTTCTTATCCCGCCGCCCCCGCGGCCAGCCGCTGAGTGCTTGCCGCAAGTTCTTGCGCCGCTGGGTGTACAAGTCCCGCAGGAACGCCCGCCATTCCTTCAGGTCCGGAACGCGACTGGCCATTTCCGGGTTCGGCCGGATGACGACGATGGCCGAGTCCACCTCCGGGCGGGGCCAGAAGTTGCTCGGCGCGATCCGCCGGACCACCTCCACGTCGGTCACTGATTGGAGTAACACCGCCAGGGCCCCGTAGTCTTTCGTCCCCGGCACGGCCACCATCCGCTCGGCCAGCTCCCACTGGACCATGACCACCATCCGCTCGACGGGGGCCCCGGCGATGATCAGGTTGGTGACGAGGGGAGTCGCGATCGCGTACGGCAGGTTGGCCACCAGCTTGCGCCGCGACAGCCCGCGCTCCGCGGCGAGGGCGTCCCACCCGGCGAGCATCTGGGGGTTCAGCTCGTTCTTCCCGGCCAGCGCGTCCCCGCGCAACTGCCGGACGTTCGACCGATCGGCCAGCACCTGTCGGGCCATCTCGAAGAACTCCGGATCCAGCTCGACCGTGAACACCCCCCCGGCCGGGTCCGCGAGCCGGGTGGTGAGGCTCCCGGTCCCGGTCCCCACTTCCAGAACGCAATCGTCCCTGCTCAATTCCGCGGTGCGAACGACGAGGTCGAGCAGGTTGAGGTCGATGAGGAAGTTCTGCCCCATCTTGTTTTTCGGGATGAGGCGACGCGACTGGAGCAGGCCCTTGATATAGGAGAGGGTCTGGCGGGGGGATGGAGTAGGCTGGTCGGACATGACAGGATCATCGTAGTCGGCACGCAGAGTGGGCGGGCTACTTTCCGAGCAGGTTGGCGACGTGCTTGGCAAGCATGTCCACTTCCAGGTTGACGCGGTCGCCCACTTTTTTGAGCCCCAGGGTGGTGATCGCCTGCGTGTGCGGAATGAGCATGACGCTGAACCGCCCCGGTTCGACATTCACCAGCGTCAGGCTGATTCCATCGACGGCAATGCTCCCCTTCGGGACCATCAGCCGCGTCACGTCGGCGGGGGAGCGGAACCAGACGTCCTCCCAGTCCCCATTGCGGACGCGGGCGTCGATCGTGCCAACGGCATCGACGTGTCCTTGAACGAAGTGCCCGCCGAGCCGGTCGCCGACCCGCAGCGACCGCTCCAAGTTGACCCGATCGCCAGTGCACAGTGCCCCGAGATTGGTCTTGAGCAACGTCTCCGGGCCGACCTCGAAGGCGAAGTCGTTCGAGCGGACTTCAACGACCGTCAGACAGGCACCGTTGATGGCGACGCTCTCGCCTATGGCCAGCTGTGGACCCATAGAGTCGCGGACAGTCAACATCCGGCCCGCGCCGGTGTCCTGGACGCGGATGACGGTGCCCAGGGATTCGATGAGGCCGGTGAACATGTCAGTAAGCAGTGAGCAGTGAGCAGTGAGCAGTGAGCAGCCAGGTCAACTGCTCACTGCTCACTGCTTACTGCTCACTTGCCTTAAGTGCCGTGTTCCCACCCGCTCAAATACGCCTCCTGCTCCTTCGTCAGCGTGTCGATGGCGATCCCCATCGAGGCCAGCTTCTCGCGGGCGACGTACTTCTCCACCTCAATCGGCACGTCGTGGACGGCGGCCTTCAGCTTACCCTTGTTCTTGACGCAGTATTCGGTCGCCAGGGCCTGGGTGGCGAAGCTCATGTCCATGACGCTCGGCGGGTGGCCCTCGGCCGCGGCCAGGTTCACCAGCCGGCCGGAACCGATCACGTAGAGGCGCTTGCCGTTCCGCAGCCGGTACTCATCGACCTCGCGGCGCACGTCCGCGACCTTCTCCTTTGTGAGCTTGTCGAGCGCGACCAGGTCGAGTTCGACGTCGAAGTGGCCGCTGTTGCAGACCATCGCCCCGTCTTTCATGGCTTCGAAGTGCTCGGCGCGAATGATGTGCTTGTTCCCGGTCACGGTGATGAAGATGTCGCCGATCCTGGCGGCGTCGGCCATGGGCACGACGGAGAACCCGTCCATGGCCGCCTCGAGGGCCTTGATCGGGTCCACCTCGGTCACAATGACGTTGGCCCCCAGCCCGCGGGCCCGGAGCGACACGCCCTTGCCGCACCAGCCGTACCCGCTCACAACCACCTTGCGGCCGGCAATCAGCGAGTTGGTGGCCCGGATGATGCCGTCGATGGTCGACTGGCCGGTCCCATAGCGGTTGTCGAACATGTGCTTGGTGGCCGCGTCGTTGACGGCGATGACCGGGAACTTGAGCACGCCGTCCCGCTCCATGGCCCGCAGCCGGATCACCCCCGTGGTCGTCTCCTCCATGCTGCCGATGAGGGTATCGAACTTGGTCTTCCGCTGGTCGGCCGAGAACTTGTTGGCCCAATCGATGACCGGCTTCTGCTTGGCCGGGTCGAGCTGGTCGAGCCGGTTGATGGCGATGAACAGCATGGCCGAGACGAGGTCGGCCCCGTCATCCATGGTGATGTGCGGGCCGAAGTCGAGGGCGGCAACGATGTGCTTGTAGTAAGTCTGCCCGTCTTCGCCGTGGATGGCCTGGACATGGGCCCCGTAGTCCTGGACCAGGCTGGCGGCGACGTCGTCCTGGGTGGAGAGCGGGTTGGAGGCGATGAGCATGACCTCGGCCCCGCCGGCCTGGAGGGTGCGGACCAGGTTGGCGGTCTCGGCGGTGACGTGCAGGCAGGCCGACATGCGCAGGCCCTTGAGCGGCTTTTCCCGGGCGAAGCGGTCGCGGATGCGAGCCAGGACGGGCATGTCATGGTCGGCCCACAGCAGGCGCTTCTTGCCGAGCGGGGCGAGGTCGGGCTTGGCGATGTCGGAGGAGGCCATCGAACGGTTACCTGGGTGTTGGGAAACGGAAACGCCCGCCGGCCGCGAGGGCGGGAGGCGGGCCACGATTGAACCCTCGTTATAGCAACCGCGGATGCCTATTCCAGTTCACCGGCCTCTTTGAGTTCGTCCCACAGCTTCTCGAACTTATCCCGGACGAATGGGTTGAGCTGGGATCCGAGCTCTCTCGGCAGCCGGAGAACGCGAATGAGTTCCTGGACATCGGCCAAGTCTTTGAGACGAGTGGGGGTCGTCATTCCCGAGGCAAGTTTCAGCTCAATGAGAGTGGGCAGGTTGGCGAACGGGATTCCGGAAACGTTCACAGCCACTAGGCTGGGATCCGGAAAGGCGACCGGCTTGGGCTTGCCGTCCCCCGGGTATTCGCCGGTTACAAGGAATTCAACCTTCACACCGAGCTCGGTATCCCGCAGGTGCTTGCTCCCCTGGAATGGCGGAATGTAGCCCAGACCTTCGAGCTTCTCGTGAATGAGCGCCAACCCAGATCGAGTGACCAGGATGTCGACGTCCTCCGTGAACCGCCGGAAGCCGTGGAAGAACAGGGCCATGCCGCCGACGACCGCGTGCGGGACGCCCAGGTCCGTTAGCCGGGCCGTGATACGCCGCAGTGCCCGGTGCACGGCGTTATTCTCGTCGAAGTGCATGCTGCCCTCGTCCAGGGCCCAATTCAGGTCACTGTTGAGACGCTGCTCGTAGGTGGTGATCACGAAGTCCCTCCGGGCTCATTGTGCCACACGCCGTGCGCTCTTACAATTCCGGTCGGCGGGTCTCTGCCGCTACCTACTCGCGGAACTCTCATGGCCCAGAAGCTCCAGTGCGATGATTGCGGCTGTCGGTTCGACCCCGATCCGGAGGACGCGGGCGCCCGTCGTGTCCGGTGCCCCGAGTGCGGGGCGATGGTCCGCGTCCGCGCCCCCCGCGGCAAGCCGGGCGGGTCGGGGAAGAAATGGGTGATCGCGATCGTCCTGATCGTCGTCTTGCTCGGCCTCGGATGCTGCGGCGGGCTGGCCGGCCTGGTCTGGTACGCGATCCGGCCGACCTCCTTCCCGGAGCAGACCGCCGACTACGCGGACGCCCGCAAGACGTTCAAGACCAAGCTCACGAGTAACGGGCCGGCCCCGCAATCGTGGAAACAGGAAGTGGCGCCTCCCGGGGTGAGCGAGGTGACGTACAACTCCGGCGGGCTCAGGCTCAAGGCCTGGGTGAACCGCCCCCAGCCGGGCGGCCCGGCGAAGCCGGCGGTCCTGTTCCTGCACGGGGGGTTCGCGTTTGGGGCGGACGACTGGGTCCAGTGCCAGCCGTTCCGCGACGCCGGGTTCGTCACCATGACCCCGTGGCTCCGCGGCGAGAACGGCCAGCAGGGGTCGTACACGATGTTCTACGACGAGGTGGATGACGTCGTGGCCGCCGCGGAGGTCCTGTCCGCGACTCCCGGCGTGGACCCGAACCGCGTCTATGTCGCCGGGCACAGTGCCGGCGGCACGCTCGCCATGCTGGGCGCGATGACTACGAAGCGGTTCAAGGCGTGCGCGTCGTTCTCCGGGTCGCCGGACCAGGTGAAGTTCCTCCAGGGGAATGAGGACCTGGCTCGATTCGACCGGTCGGACTTCAACGAGCTAGTGATGCGGTCGCCGCTGGCGTTTCCGAAGAGCTTCAAGTGTCCGGCCCGGTTGTACTGGGGCGACGAGGAGTGGGGATTCAAATTCAGTACGCAGCGGTTGGCCAAGTTCGCCCGGGCGGCCGGTCAAGATGTGCAAGCGATCGAGGTTCCGGGCGACCACATGTCGGCGGTCGATCCGGCAATGCCGCAGGTGGTTTCGTTCTTTCAGCAGGTCAAGTGACCGCATCCGGCTCAACCAGGTTCAAACCCGCCTTCGCCTTGACACATCCTGCCGCCCTTGCCTAGAGTACGCGGCCCGATTCCCGCCGCGGCCGCGGCGCGGGCCGATCATCGTCCGCTCGCAGGATGCGACCATGGCCACGGACCCGGCTGTCCCGCCCGGCGACCGCACTCACCGGCTCTGGCAGGTTCCCACCTTTCTCGTCGGCTTTACCGCCCTCTACATCTTGTGGCACTCCGGGGACAAGCTCCGCCCGTCAGTCGGCGACCGGTACGAGCGGTCGCTACACGCCCTCCGCCCGGCGGTCGATCGCTGGCCGCCGGACATCGACCGGATCCACGCCGCCCTCCGCAAGGTCCCCGCGGAAACCCCGCCGGCCGAGCTCGCACCGCAGGCGCACTACCTGATCGGAAGCGCCCTCGTCGCCCTGGCCGAGTCTACGACATCGGAGGCCGAGGCGGCCGAGTGGTGGGCCAAGGCCCGCCAGGAGCTGGAGGCGGCGGCGGATCGCGAGTTGCCGGCCCAGGATCAGAAGAAGTTGCGCTATCGCCTCGCCCGCACCTGGGCCAACACCGGGGCCGACCCGAATCACACCATCGAGTTCCTCACGAGTTACCTGTCCGCGGGCGACGACCCGGCGGAGGGGCACCGACTGCTGGCCGACCTGTACCTCAAAGTCGCCCCGCCTAATGAAGCGAAGGCGCGGGACAGTCTGCGGAACTTTCTCCGCCACGCCCCGGCCCGGGCCGACGCCCGGAGCCTGAACCAGGCTCGCGTCCGGCTCGCCGAGTTGCACGCGAAGTTGAACGAGCCGGAGGAGGCGCGAAAAGTTCTCGACCGGGTCGGCCCGGAGGCCCCGCCGGAGCTGTACGCGGCCGCCCGGCTGATGCTCGCCGACTACCACCGGGCCGACCAGGACTGGACCGGCGCGGTGAAGGCGTGGGAGCAGGTGCGGGACATGCGCGGCGCGACCGAGGCGCAGCGGTCCGAGGCGCTGGTGCGACTGGGGGAGGCGTACGCCACGTTGAATCGTCCGGGGGATGCCGCGGCCGCCGTCCAACAGGCGGGCAAGTCGGACGGCCCCGGCGGACGGGCCGGGGCCTTTCGGACAGCGGAATTGAAGTTGAAGGACCCGGCGGGGCTTGCGGACGCCGTCGCCGCGCTGGAGTCAGCGTTTGCTGGGACCGACCCGGCCGCGCTGCGGAAGCTGGTCCCGAGCGCCGACGCGAAGCGCGTGTGCACCGAGGCGTATGCAAAGGCTAAGGAAGCGGGCGACTCCGCACTCGCCCTCCGGGCCGCGAAACTCTACGCGAAGGTGGCCGAAGATCCCGACCACTATCGCCTCCTCGCGGAAGCCCACGAGGCGTGCGCGAAGTCGGCCAACCCCGACGACGGCAAGGCGCACTATCGCTCCGCCGCAGAGGCGTGCACGGCCGCGGCTGCTCAGGTGGCGACGCCCGCCGCGAAGACGGATTGGCTCCGCAAGGCCGCCGGGCTGTTCGTCAAGTGTGGCGACCGGGCGAAGGCCCTGGCGATGCTCGGCGACCTGACGTCGCGACTGGCCGAGTACCCGGAAGACCGGGTCGGGCGGGCGTGGGTGGAAACGGGAGAGGTTTACCTGGCGGCGGGGGACATGGAGCAAGCACGGCTCGCTTTCCGAACAGCGGCTGGCCGTCCGGGGCCAGACCGGGACCGTGCCCGCGTTCGATTCGCGTCCATGTCGGCCGAGGCCGACCCGGCTCAAAGCACGGCCGCCGTCGCCATGTTGGAGGATGTCGTCAACACGCCCGGTGGCGACGCGCAGGATCGGGCGACTAAGGAGGAAGCGGCGTACCTGCTCGGCGAGCTGCACCTGGTCGTCAGGCAGTTCCCGCAGGCCGAAGTGCGCTTGCGCATGGCCCTCGACGTGTACCCGGAGAGTCCGCGGGCAGCCCGCGGTCGCTACCAGCTCGGCCAGGCGTTCCGGCAGAGGGCGGCCGCCGAGGCCCGCAAGATCGAGGCCGACCGGGCGGCCCTGGCAAAAATCAAAGAGGAGCGCGTGGAGTTGCGCCAGGCGGCGTACAAGATCGACGAGCAGAGCAAAATCGAGGACCGCATCGACCGGTCGTGGAAGGCATACGAGGACGCGATGCGATCCGCGTACGACACATTCCGCAAGGCCGAGGAGCAACTGTTGGCCGTCAAGTACGCGGACCCGGAGGTGCTGCGGCGGACCTCCTTCTGGGCGGCCGACGGTGCCCATTGGCTGGGCGAGTACGCGGACTGCGCCGGGCGCTATGAGAAGCTCGTCACGCGGTACAAGGACACGGTGTGGGAGCTGGACGCGACGCGCGGCCTGCACCGGTGTTGCCGGTTCGCGGCCGTGGCGGCCCGCGAGGCGAAGGACATGGACGGGGCCGCCCGGTGGACGAAGCGGGCCCTCGACACGTTTGCGATGATGAAAGAGGCGCTGGCCCGGGTGCCGGCGACCGAGCTCGACGGCTCGACGGAGCTGAAGACGAAGGCATTCTGGGATAAATGGGTCGCGGACAACGGCCCGCGGGCGGGAATTGCGGAGTAGCGCTACCGGGCCGGCGACTCTTTGCCCTTCGCCAGCATCCAACTCAGACCGGCGAGCAGGGCGAGGAACGCCCAGACGTAGGCGCCGTAGACCTGGGCAATCCTTCCCGGCGAATCCGGGACCAGCCCGAGCCGGGCCGTCATCCCGGATTCGACCGCCCCGACGTACGCGGTCGGCCCGACGGCCACCGTCATCCCCGAAAACTCCTCGGCGACCTTTGGCGGTTCATCCCCCAGCACGCCCGAGCTGGTCGAGAGCATCAACAACCCGGCCGCGATCACCGAACCCCAGGCCGCCCGCTTCACCGACATGGGGAACCCGGCGGACAACCCGTAGCACAACACGGCGAACGGCAACAGCAGCGTAACGCAGTGGTGCTTCCACGTCCGCTCGCTGAACAGGAGCATCGCGACCAGGATCAACGAATACTCGGCCGCGAGGCGCCAGCCGCGCCGTACTTGCGTTGGTGGAGCGCCATCCGCTTTCACCGGGGCGCGGCAAAAGACCACCATCAACACGAGAAACAAGAGCTGGGCCAATTGGACGATGCGCTTGACGGTGCCTGGTCCCAGGTCAGCGACGTTGTGGTACGCGAGCGGGGTGTAGATGTTGTCCACCCAACCGGAGAACGAGGGCGAGTGAGTCAACAAGCGGGTCAGCAGCCCCGGGAGCGACTGGTTCTCCCGCTCGGGCGTGACCACCCCGCGCACGAGGTACGGCTCGATCATCCCCCGATACCACGATTCCAGCGCCGCCCCGTTGCGTTCGAACCCCTGAGTAATGGACTCCTCCTGCACCGCGAACACCAGGGACGGGACCAGGAAGAAGAACAGGACCAGCCCGGCGGCACACCCGACCAGCACGCGCCACGCCCGCTTCCAGAGGAAGTAGACGACGAACAGGGCCGGGGTCACCTTACACGCGATGGCCAACGCCAGGAGTAACCCGCTGGCCACGTCCTTGCCGCGCGAGAACGCATAAAGCGCGGCCATAACCAGGAACAGGATGAAGATGTTGACGTTGCCATGCGACAGGTCGCCGAGGATCGGACGGATAGCGAGAACTACGGCCAGCGCCTTGGCCCAGGCGGGGAACGGGCGCTCGGGAGTTTCGACTAGCCGGAACGCCCAGACCATGCAGACCAGGGCCATTCCGACCTTTACGTAAAACCACGTAAGGGCGCCAGCCAGCGGACTAACGGTGATCAGCTCCGAAACCGGCCAGAGCATCTGGGGCATGATCGGCGGGTTCGGATAATTTGTGGTGGCATAGATGTTCTCCCCGCCTTCCATGTCCTGGATCTGCCTGGACCAGCGAAGGATGGCGGACTGGGTGAGCCCGTCCTTGCGCGGGGTGAGCACCTTGCGGCTGTACTGCACGCTCACGGCCGCGAAGACGAGGAGAAGGGCCAGGACAAACAGACGCTGGGCCAGCGAGCGGTTGGCAGGGGGGGTCTGCATAACAACCGGAGTGTATTCGGGCGGAAGGCTGCGGGACAAGGTCACTCGCGGACACTCGCGGCCAGCCCCGCGAGCGTGAACGTCCGCAGCGCCTCGGCGACTCCGGCTGTCGGGGCGACCAGCCCGGTGCGCAGGTCAATCGTGCTCCCCCCGCTGACGTACGTCCGCAGCACCGGGCCGAACGCGAACGGGTCGGCCGGGACGAACGGCCACTGGTCGAGGACGCCGACGCGCACGGGCACCACATTCCCATGAGCCGGGCAGAACAGGTGCGTGCCGGCCTCCGTCGCGGCCAGCGGCCGGGAGTGGATGCCGTGTACCAGCAGTAATTGGTCGGACGGCGCGAGGCCCGCGGCCGACTTGACGACTTCCACCTCGACGCCGATGCCTTCATTCCACCCCCGGACGTACATGTCGGCCAGTTGCTCCACCGCCGGGCACGGCGACCCCGTCGGGTGCCCGCGGACCCAGAGGCAGGTCGGCCGGTCGTCGGGTGGAGCGTCGGCCATCAGGCGCAGCAGTGCGACTTGCCGCTCCAGGTCGAGAAGGTCGGCGTCCCCAGACTCGGGCTCGGCACCCGCGGCCAGCTCGCGCAGCGCCTCCTCCATGCTCTGGGCGGCGAAGAGCGACCGGACCGGTTGTTCGTAGGGCTCCTTCCACCGCGGGGCGGTCCCGGGCTTGATCGCCCGGTATCGCGATCTCTTTCCCAGGGCGTCCGGCTGTCGGGCTTCCAGGCGGGCCAAGCGGTTGTGGGCGTACCGTTCGAACAGCCGGTCGAGCTCGACGCCGATGGCGTCGGCGAGCTCTCGCAGGACGAAGTACCGCTCGTGTTCCGGGGTCACCTTCCGCGACGAAACGGCCCCGGCCGGGCGCAATGGGGCGAACGAGTCTTCGATCTGCGTGAGGGTAGCGCTGAGGCGCTCCAGACGTTCGACGGGCGGGAGGTCGAGGTCGGCTCGCGGCGGGAGCGCCGCGACTAGCTCGGGGGCGCGGACATCGACCTGGAGTTCGCCGGGTGATCCGCCGGCCTGCCCGCCGAGGTCCGTTTCGGAGTAGACGTTCACGACGGTAAAGCGATCGACCGCGAGCGCCGACAGGCGCGCCGCCGCGGGCTGCGTGAGCTGCCGCTCGACCGCCCGCTTCATCGCCCGGGCCCCCAGCGTGGGGTCGTAGCCGGCGTCGATGACCCGGTCGAGCGCCGCGGGCGTCACGTTGAGTACGCACTTCCGCTGCCGGAACCCCTCGCGATGCAGCACGTCGTTCACCAGCCGGGCCGCGATCGTCCACATGTGGCCGCGAGACAGCCGGCGGAACGGAACGACCCGATCGAGCCGGTTGAAGAACTCCGGGCGGAAGAACTTCTCCGCGGCCCGGGTGTAGGCAGCCGCCGCGGCCGAGCCCCCGTTGCGGAACCCGATCTGCGCCTCCGCCTCGCGGACCCCGAGGTTCGACGTCAGGATTACGAGGGCGTTGGTGAAGTCCGCGGTGCGGCCGAGGGCGTCGGTGAGCCGGCCCTCGCCGAGGACCTGCAGTAACAGATCGGACACCTCCGGGTCGGCCTTCTCGATCTCGTCCAACAGGACGACCGCGAACGGCTGCCGGCGGATCGCGGCGGTGAGCAGGCCCTCCGGCTGGTCGAACGTGCCGACCAGCCGGGGCGCCGACCCGGGGTTGACATACTCGTTCATATCAAACCGCAAGAGCCGGTCGGCGTCGCCGAAGAGGTAGCGGGCGACGGCCTTCGCCGTCTCCGTCTTGCCGACCCCGGTCGGCCCGAGGAACAGGAACGCGGCCAGCGGCCGGTCCGGGTCGTTGAGCCGGGCCTTGGCTACCGCGATCACGTCGGCCGCGGCCTCGACTGCCTCCTCCTGACCGATGACTTGCGCCTTCAGGGCGCCCATGATCTCGTCGCGGTCGAGCCGGGCCCGGCGGTCGAGGAAGGCGAGCGATAGGCCGCTCTGGGCTCGGAACTCCGTCAATACACCGTCGCGGGTCACGATCGACGTCGGGGCGAACGGGTCCTTCGGCTCTTCCTTCTTGTACCCTGAGGCCTGCTGATCGGCCTCGGCCTTCACCGCCAGCCGGGTGAGCATCCGGGCGGCCTTGCCCGGGAACGCGGCCGTGCGCTCATAGCGACGTTGCAGGTCGATCACGGTGGGCAGGACGTCGAGGTCGAAGCCGCAGCGGTGGTTGCCTTCGAGCCGCCGCTGGGCGCCGATCAGGATCTGGAGCGTGTCCGCGTCCGACGGCTCGCGGATCGGGAGGACGTGGAACACGTCCGCGAACGACCGGTCGCGCTCCTGAAGAACCCGAAGCCCCTCGGGGGTGATCTCGCCGACGACGCGAACGTCGCGTCGCTCCAGGTACGGCTTCATCACCTGGGCGGCACTGAGCGTCGCGACGGCCGAGATGCCGGCCAGGAACAGGCCGACCAGGTCGTCGAAGTAGAGCACGTGGTGCCGCTTTTTCGCGTGCCGCAGGATCGCCAGCAGGCGGGCCTCCCACTGGCCGACGTAGGACATGCCGGAGATCAGCCGCTGCGGCGAGATCAGCCATACGCAATCGCGGTTCACGAACGGCGACTTCTTCTCGGCCACGCGACGGTAAACGACCTCGTGCAAGACCGTCGTCTTGCCAGCCTGCCGCGGGCCGACCAGGAGGACCGGCCGGCGGTCGCGGGCGGCGAACAATCGAGACAGTTCCTCCACCTCGGCGTCGCGCAAGATCGCACGGTCAAGCTCGTCGGGGTAGAGCCAGTCGAGGCACCGGCCGACGCGCTGGAGCTCCGCGGCCCCGTCCGGCGGCGATTCGTCGCCGAGGGCCAGGAACTTGAACTTCGATTGCTTCGGCTTGACGACGGCCGGGTGCGCGGACAACTCCAGCGTCTGAACCCACGCCTTTCCCGGGAGCGAATCGACCTCCGGGGTCACCTCTTCGTCGTCGTCGCGCTCGCGGGAGCGCCAGTAGTCGGTGAGGACGTCGCGGGCCCGCGTCTTCAGGTCGGCGTTGCGGCCGACCTCGAACCACAGCTCCGGCACCGCGGGCGTGAACGCCAGCCGCTTACCCATGTGCCGGAACGCAACGAACAGGTACCGGACCTTCGCCTTGCGGCGTCGCAGCTCGATCTCGAGGTCCAGCCGGTGTTGGGTGAGGGCCGGGGAGAATGACCAGCGAGCGCACTCGTCGTGCCGGTCGTGCTTTCCTGCTTCCTCGATCGCCCGGACGACGTCGCGGGCGAGCTTGGAGATGAGCCGGTTGAGGTTCGTGTCGGCCCGCGCGGGACGATCGAAGAAGAGTGGACTGGCGAGGAACGTCCCCCCCTTCTCGGCCGCGACGTAGATGGGCACGCGGAAGATCATTCCGGGATGACAGGACAGGTGCTCAAATGGAAACGAAAAAGCTAAGACCGCCAGCTAAGGCCGCCAGGGGGGCTCACTTGGCGGTCTCAGCTTTCATAATCGTCGCATCCGCCTATTTGACAACGCCTTGTGCGGGAAATGACGCCTCCCACATGTCGTGCGCAGGGTTGCGCAAAGGCGTCTTTTGACTTCAAAGGTCTGTTCTTCATTTAGGAACCAGGAGACGAACCCCCGTGGACGGACCAAGGAGGAATCGAATCTCTAGGTCGTATCGCATTTTTATTCCCGTTTCTTCTCCCCCGGCCTCCTTCTGCGAGACGGATACCGGCGATTGTCGTTGCAGTTCCCGGGATTTGCACTCGCCCCACGATGGCTCTATGGTTTCGCGCCCGCGAACTGCTCGCTCTCGCCGGCGAGACAAACAAGGCAGTAGACGATGCGGTCCCGGATCATGATCCCGACTCTCCTCGCCCTGCTGGCCGGACAGGCCGCCGTTTCGGCCGCGGAGAACGTCAAGGCGTTCCCGACATACAAGTGCCAGTACACCCTACCGGGCAACGACTGGTCGTGGGCCGAACCGCCTTCGGGTGTCCAAGCCGACTGCATGGCCCGGAGTGGTGGCGGGCTGGTTTTCATATTGATCGTGTCGCCCTTTCCGGTCGACCGGGTCATCGATTTGAAGGCCGTATCCGAGTTCGACCAGGGTATCAATCGGGTCGTGGCGGCGAAGAAGCAGGGCGGACGGATCACCATCTTTCGGGGACTTCCGTGCTACCAGAGCGAATGGGTTGCAGACCGCAAACTGACCGCGGCGATTCGGGTCGTGGCTGCAAACGGCCTTTCATACGGGCTCCTGCTCTGCGGTAAAACAGACCCGGTCGAGAAGCGGCCGGACTTCGAAGCCATTATGAACGGATTCGAATTTACATCCCCACCGGTCCCACACTCCGCGGCCGCCACCGACCCGAACGAGCGCATCGCCAAGATTTCGCAGCGCGCGGGGGAGGTTGGCGTCTATTGCCTCGCCGCCGCGCTTGTCCTGGGACTCCTCGTCCGGGGCGCTCGTAAGAAGTCCGAGAGCGTGTAGGACCCGGGCCGGGCTCACCGGCGCCCCCAGCCGGGGCGAAGGCGGTCATTCCAATACCAATCGCATCAATTCGGCCCGCTGGTTCAGCATCGTCAGTTCCGTCAGCGGTCCGAGCAAATCCCCCTCCCACGGCGAAGAAGTGTCGTGTTTCGGGTCCGTAATCCACTCCTTTTCGGCCGCGTACACACGTCGCGGCGGCTGGGCCCCGATCCCACCGCGGCGCTCCACGCGCTCGGGCGGTTCATAGTCCTCGAGCTTGCCCGACTCCGTTTCGACCAGCACGTCCGGTCGCGCCCCGTCCTTGCTCGACGGTACCAGGAAGACGTGTAGGCCGGCCTCGCCCGCGAACCTCAAAGTTGCCTCCGTCCCGGTTAGTTGCAGGCCGAGCCCGACCGTCATCGAGCGTAGGTGTTCGCGGCCGAACGGGACCTTCAGCGGGTCGCGCTTGATAATGATCTTCAGGGGCTCCGCCTTGCGCAGCTCCAACAAGTAGTCCTTCTCCCACACCCGTTTGACCTCGTCCGGTCGGTCGGGCGGCTTTG
Organism: Gemmataceae bacterium; assembly: GCA_035258765.1. Classification (GTDB taxonomy): domain Bacteria; phylum Planctomycetota; class Planctomycetia; order Gemmatales; family Gemmataceae; genus SIAJ01. The sequence goes on along the minus strand of DATFWZ010000317.1, from coordinate 7,617 downwards.
GGGCCTCGAGCGACTTCGGGGCTTGCGCCTGCGTTGCCGCCAGGTATTGCACGGCCGTGACGGACAATCCGCGACCGCGGGCGATCTGCATGTACGCGGCCGCGAGGCCGAACAGTCGGTCCCTGTCCTCGGAGAAGAGTGCCAGCGTCAGGATCGCCGTTCCCGGGTTCGCAAGTCGGTAGAGCTGGAGCAACACGGCGTCCCAGTCGGCGACGGCCTTCGCTTGCCGGGTGACCATGCCCGGTTCCGGCGGCACCCGGGCGTGGAACGCGACCAGGGCCGCGTCCTCGAGCTCGCTCGCCTCCTGCCGCTGTCGCTTTACTTCGAACGCGACCTCCCGCAGCCGGCCGAGGCGCGCCAGCTTCTGTTGATCCCCCGTCGTGAGCGCCTTTCTCTTCGACTGTTTGAAAACCACCAGCTTTTCGATCTGTTCCAGCTGGTAAACCTCGTTGTCCAGGTCGCGGACGACGCTGCTCTTTTCGAGCAACTGATGCAGGCGGCGGAGGCGCAGGCAGGCGCGGGCCCGGTCGGCGTCCGCGCCGGTGAGCTGTAGGGCCGCGACCGTCCGCCCGGCTTCCTGTCGCGGCCTGACCGTCGCCGCGAGCCGACCGTTCGCGAGGCCGATCGACACGTCCAGCGCCAATTCGGCGCTATACCGGTTCATCTGATGCGCGACCGGGGCCAAGAGCTCGCGCTCGATCGCCCGCTTGAGTGGCCGGGCCCCGTACCCGGGGTCGAAGCCGGCATCCGCGAGGTGGGGAACGACCCCATCCGCGGCCGTTACTTTCACGCTGCGAAACCGGACGCCGTCGCGGGTCAACACCCTGTCCCACTCGCGCTTTGCGATGTGTTGAATCGTCTCCGCGTCGAGCGGGGCGAACGGGACCAGCCGGTCGAGGCGGTTGAACATCTCCGGCCGCAGGAACTTCTCAACCTCACGAACGAAATGCTCCTTGGCGCCCGCCTGGTCCTGTCCGGACGGGCGGAAGCCCGGTTGCCCGGCCTGGTACGACTCGGCCCCGAGGTTCGAAGTCAGAATGATGACCGCGTTGCGGAAGTCGGCGAGCCGCCCGCCCGCGTCGGTCAGCCGGGCCTCGCCGAGGACCTGGAGCATGAGATCGAAGAAGGCCGGGTGTGCCTTTTCGAACTCGTCGAGCAGCAGCACGCAGAACGGCTGCTCGCGGACCTTGGCCGTCAACAGCCCCTCCCCGCCGAACGCCCCGCCCGCCAGCCGCGGCACCGCGACCGGGTCGGCGTACTCGCTCATGTCGAATCGGGTCAGCCGGTCCTTCGACCCGAACAGGAACTCGGCCAGGGCCTTAGCCATCTCCGTCTTGCCGACGCCCGTCGGGCCGATGAAGAGAAGCGAGGCGATCGGCCGGTTCGGCCGCGTCAGCCCGGCCTTGACCGTCGCCAACAGATCCACGACGAGGTCCACCGCCTCCGGCTGGCCGATCACCCGGCCCGCGAACCATTGGCGCGTCCGCTCGACGTCGAGCGGGACCGCCGGGTCGAGCAGGACGCGCGGCAGGCCGGTTTCGCGGGTGAACGCGGCGAGAACGTCGTCCCCCGTCACGCGGACGGTCCGCTCGGCATCGCGCTTCAGGTTGTCCAAGAACCGGATCGGCCGACCGGGGAACGACGAGTACGTCGCGTAGCGGCGGTGCAGTCGGTCGATCGCGTCTAATCCCTCCGGGCCGAGCGCCCGGCCGTCGCGCCGCCATTCGGTCGCGTAGCGCTCGAGGATGCGGCGGCCCCGAACGGCGTCCGGCTCATCAACTGTCAGCTGGCGAAACGCATCGGCCAGTTGCGGGTCTTGCCGTTCGATCACCGGCAGCTGCTCGGGGCTGCATTCGGCGATGCTCAGCAGCTCCCCGCGGGCGATGGCCGGGCGGAGGAACGCGGCGATGCTCGTCTGCGTGTACTCGCTCTTGCCGACTTCCATTAGCTCGACCAGGTTCCCCAGGTGCACGACGGCCCGCTTCTTCGCGGCCTCGCGGACGAGGTCCTGGCACCGCTGCTGCCACATCCCGTACCCGCACTGGCCGGCCACGATCCGTGCCCCGCTCGTCTGGTAGAACGGCGTCGCCGCCAGGCGGAACTGCTCGCGGCGCCGGACTAACTCCTGGACGGTCGCGGTCTTCCCGACGCCGCTGGGACCGACGAGCAGGACGCTTTGCGGCCGGGCGGCCGTCAGGGAGTCGGCAATCTGCTCGACCGTCCCATGCATCTCGAACGCCGGCGGCAGCGGCGCGACGTTCAGATAGGTCGCGATTTGCTTGAGGACCGACGGCTTTTCTTCGCCCGACTCGTCCGCGTCCCGCTGGGCTCGGTGCTTGAGCGATGGCAGCTTCACGGTGAGCGCCTGCCATTCGACCTTGAACTTGAGGGCCCGCTGCGTCCAGGCGAGCTTTTGCAGGCTGGCCGAGTGCCCGGAGCGGCGGAGGGCGGCGCTCACTTCCTTCTCGAGGAGTCGGTCGAGCTCTTCGCGGTCCGGGGCGATGACTTCGATGTCGAGGGCGGGCACGCGAGCGAGGACGGTCTCGGTCCCGTGCTCCCAGATAACGGCCGGGAATCGCAGACGGGCGGGCTCGCGCCAGGCCTCGAGCTTTCGCGGCGGGTCGATGGTCAGGACGACCCACCTGGCAGCGCCCGTTGTGCCCAGCCGGCGGCGGTAGAGCTCGACGGGCGGAAGCTTGGGCAGGATGTCTTCGAGGTTGCGGCGGACGGATTCGATGGCCCGCTCGCGGGTGGCCCCGAGGCGCGAAAGGTCGGGGTGGAAGAGGCACTCGCTGAGGACGAGGTCACTGTCCAGGCGCTGGTGCAGGAGGCCGAGGGGGAAGGGGATTTCAGTGGGCATTGGTGCCGTGAATTCCGAATCGGGCGTCCCTCCGGTCAGGTTCTGTAACCTGTCCTACGGGACGCTCGTTTGATCAACACTCTATACCCGGACGCCCGGCTGCCGGAGGAGGTTCTCACGCTCAGGCCGTTCGGTTGGTGTAGGACGTTCCGAGCAGATGGGTCATCGTTGAGGGCTGAGTGGTCCCCCCCTGACTTTAACTCAAGACGGCGCAACGCCGGGCACGATCAGGGTTTTGATAGGGGCGAAAAGCGATTGAGGCCGTTGCACGGGGTTGCCGCGACCCGGGAAGCGTGTATATCTTCACACTTTCCGCGACCGTCCCGCCCATGGCCGATTCGCGACCTGACAAACCACTGCCCGGCGGGCCTTCATGCGGTTCAACCTGGTTGATCGCATCCACGACTGGGAGCCGGGGAAGCGCTTGACGGGCTCCAAGGTCCTGACCCTGGGCGAGGAGTACCTGGCCGACCACTTCCCGACGTTTCCGGTCATGCCGGGCGTGCTCATGTTGCAGGCCGTGGCCGAGGCCAGCGCCTGGTTGTGGCGGGCGACGACCGAGTTCCAGCACTCGGTGATCGTGATTCGGGAAGTGAAGAACGTGAAATACGGCACGTTCATGCCTCCCGGACACACGCTGGAGTTAGCGACCGAATTGATCAAAGCGGACGAATCGACCGCGACGTTTCGGGGCAAGGGGAACGTAAGGGGCGGCGGGCAAACGGTAAGCGCCCAGATCACGCTCGGCGGATATAACGTCCGGGAGCGTGCGGCCGACGGCGGGCCGACCGACGACCGGCTCCGTGAATATTGGCAAGTGCGGTGGTTGTGGCTGACTGGGAAGATCGCGTAGGCCTGCGCCCCAGGCCAGAGGAACGCACACCGGCGGGGCTTATTCGACGATGCAGTTGCAGAATCAAGTCGCGCTGGTGACGGGCGGGAGCCGGGGGATCGGCCGCGGGATTGTTCGCGCCCTTGCCCGGGAAGGGGCGCGGGTCGCGTTCGTGTATCGCGGTAACCGCGAAGCCGCCGACGGGCTGATCGCGGAAGTGACCAGCGCCGGCGGGATGTGCCAGGGAATTCAGGCCGACGTCTCGCAGCCGGACGCCGCCCAGAAGGTCACGGATCAGGTGCTCGCGGACTGGGGCCGAGTTGACATCCTGGTCAACAACGCCGGGGTCATCCGCGACGGCCTGTTTCTCCGCATGGAGCCGGCCGACTGGGACGCGGTCCTGGACACCAACCTGGGCGGGACCTACGCGTTCTGCCGGGCGGTCGCGGCGCAGATGGCGCTCAAGCAGCGGTCCGGACGGATCATCAATATCTCGAGCGTGGCCGCCGAGCACGTGAACGCCGGGCAATGCAACTACGCGGCCAGCAAGGGGGCGGTGAACTCGTTCACGCGGGCCCTGGCCGTCGAGTTGGCGGGCCGCAACGTGACGGTCAACGCGGTCGCCCCCGGGTTCATCGACACGGACATGACCGAGGCCGTCCGCAACAAGGCGGGCGACTTCATCCAGAAGAAGTTGATCCCGGCCAAGCGACTCGGGAAGCCGGAGGACGTAGCCGCGGTGGTGGTGTTCCTCGCCAGCCCGGCGGCGGCGTACGTTACCGGCCAGGTGATCACGGTTGACGGCGGACTCAGCCTCGGGGCGGTTTCCGGGTGAGCGCGAAGCGCGAGCGAGGGCGAGTTGCCCTCGCTGACGCGTCGGGCTCCGCACGCGGCGGTATCCGGGTGAGCCCGAAGCGCGAGCGAGGGCACTTGACCCTCGCTTGCGCTTCGGGCTCCGTCCCGGGGCTCCGGGTTAGCCGAAAGCGCAAGCGAGGGTGGTCCGCGTGGTCGCGACGCGTAAATGCGCCCAGGAACGGACGTGGCCGGTCCACCGGCCGTATCGGAGGTCGGTTCGATGACGAAAGACGACATCTACCAAAAGGTGACGGCCACGCTCGTCGAGGCCCTGAACGTGGACGAGGATCAGGTCACTCCGTCCGCCACTCTCCAGGGCGACCTCGGGGCCGAGTCGATCGACTTCCTCGACATCGTCTTCCGCCTCGAGCGCGAGTTCGGGATCAAGATCCCGCGGAACGAGCTGTTCCCGGAGTCCATCTTCCAGGGCGACCCGGAGTTCGTGAAGGACGGCCGGGTGACCCCGAAAGGGCTGGCCGAGCTCCGCTCGAAGATGCCATTCGCCGACCTGACCACCTTCGAGCAGAACCCCACGCTCGAGGGGATCAGCGACCTGTTCACGGTCAACCTGATCGTCAGCTACATCGAGAGCAAGCTCAAGGCCCAGGCCGCCGCCTGACAAATCTCAGGGGTCAGTGGCCAGAGATCAGGGATCAGTAAAGACGAACTGGGTCCTGACTCCTGACCCCTGATCCCTGCCTCCTGGGGTGTCGATGCGCTGGATCTGGATCGACCGCTTCACGTCCTTCGAATCGGGCAAGTCGGCCACGGCGGTCAAGAACCTGAGCCTGGCCGAGGACCACTTCGCCGACCACTTCCCCGGGTACCCGGTCATGCCGGCCCCCCTCATCCTGGAGGGGCTGGCCCAGACCGGCGGCATCCTCGTCGGGGAGGCTAACGAGTTCAAGAAGAACGTCGTCCTGGCCAAGGTGCCAAAGGCCGTCTTCCACCGCGAGGCCCGGGCCGGTGAGTCCCTGACCTACACGACCACCCTCCAACAAATTGGCGACGTCGGCGGGCTGGTGACCGGGACCGTCCACGCCGGGGACGACCTGGTCGCCGAGGCCGAGATCTTCTTCGCCCACGTCGAGCCGGAACAGGTCAAGCAACTCACCGGCTCGGACAACTTCGTCTTCACCGGCGGACTTAAGCACATGCTCGGGCTGGCGAAGGCGGCGGCAAAGAAGGAATGACACGCGTCCGCGATACGCGAGCAGCGACGAACCAGAACGTCCGTTCGTGTCGCGCGAGGCCCGGTTGAATCCCTTCGTGCTGTCCGATAATGTGCGTGGAACGCGCGCGTGCAGCGCGGACAGGTGCGGTTCTTCCGACGCTACCCATTCGGCCGGTCCGAGCGAATGGGAAACTTGATCCCGGCCGGAGGGGGGAACAACTTCCGGCCAGCGATTCGCCGATAGCCCGGTGTGGCCCCCCTTCCCCGGACGGGCTATTTTGACAGTTGGGGGACGGCACCCGCCGGCCACCTTCGACAAGGTACCAGCTGATGGTCTCGGCAGTGCGGCGGACGGTCTTCACCGGGATAGGCCTCCTGTCGCCGGTCGGCTCCGACCCCGACTCGCTCTGGGCCGCCCTGTGCAGCCGCAAGAGCGGCATCCGCCGCCTGTCCTTCGTGGACCCTTCGGTCCTGTCATGCCAGATTGGCGGCGAGCTGCCCGAGTTCAAACCGAACAACTATGTCACCAACAAGGAGCACCGGAAGAGCTTCAAGGTGATGGCCCGGACGGTGCAGATGGGACTGGTGGTGGCCCACGTTGCTTTCCGGAACGCCGGCCTGGAAGTAGGAGCCGTTGACCCGGACCGGGCCGGGGTCGAATTCGGGGCCGGGATGGTGGCGTCCGAGCTCGACGACCTGGGCCGGGCGTCGCGGGTCAGCCTGACCCGTCCGGACGGCCCGACCAGCTTGGGCCTCTGGGGCGAGTCCGGGCTGAAAGAGATCCCCCCACTGTGGATGCTCAAGTACTTGCCGAACATGCCGTCGTGCCACGCGTCGATCACCCTCGACCTGCGCGGGCCGAGCAACACCCACACGCAGAGCGACGCCGCCAGCCTCATGGCCCTCGGCGAGGCGTACCGGATCGTCCAGCGCGACACTGCGGACGTAATGGTTGTGGGCGGGACCGAGAGCAAGATGAACCCGCTCAGCCAGACGCGGCACAACCTGTTCCAGGAGTTGTCGCGGCGGAACGCGGAGCCGGAGAAGGCGCACCGGCCGTTCGACCGGGACCGGGACGGGAGCGTCCTGGGCGAGGCGGCCGCGGCGCTGATCCTCGAAGAGCTCGAACACGCGAAGCGCCGCGGGGCCAAGATCATCGGCGAGCTGGCCGGGTTCTCGAGCGGCTTCGACCGGGCCCGGGACGGCGTGATGATCGCGGCCCTGATCCGCAAGGCGCTGAAGCAGGCCGGGGCGCGGGCGGACGACGTCGATCACGTGAGCGCCCAGGCGATGGCGACGCGGAAGGGTGACCCGTGGGAGGCGAGGGCCATCCACGACGTGTTCGGGCCGAAGGTGCCGGTCTGGGCGATGAAGGGGAACATGGGCACGAGCGGCGCGGCGGCGGGCGCGGTCGAGTTGGTCGGCAGCCTGCTGGCCCTCAAGCACGGCCGGCTCCCGCCGACGTTGAATTGCGACCACATCGACCCGGCGTGCCCGATCCACGTCCACACGGACGGCGTGCGCCCGGGGACGAAGCCGTTCGCGGTCAAGCTCAGCTTCACGGACAAGGGGCAGACGGCCGTGGCGGTCGTGCGGCGGTGGGACGGTTAGGTTCGGCCCGGCGAATCCTGCTGGCCGCTGAGAGAACACATGCACTCGCGTCGCGTCGTCATCACCGGCATGGGGGCGATTACCCCGCTCGGACAGTCCGCGCAGGAGCTTTACGCCAACCAGCTCGAGGGCAAGAGCGGGGCCGGGCCGATCTTCCGATTCGACGCCCACTCCTACCCGACCAAATTCGCCTCGCAGGTCAAGGACTTCGATCTGGGCAAACACGTCCCCAACCCGGGCCGGTTCCAGGACTGCGGGCTGAACACCAAGTTCGCACTGGCCGCC
>DATFWZ010000316.1:0-18400 GCA_035258765.1 Gemmataceae bacterium | reverse complement strand
AGGCCACGGTGAAGGCGGAGTCCGCCCGGCTCTTCCGCGAGGCCGGGGACCGTTTCCTGCGCGACCACGCCGACTTTCTCGGCGCCCTGCGCTGCTACCGGAATTTTCTCAACGAGGCCGACCCGGCCGACCGGGCCGTCTCGGCTGACGATACCTGGCTCTTGACTTCTCTCAAACGTGCCCGCGAACAGGAGAACGCGCAATGACGATTCGCCGAATCTTGCCCCTGGCCGCCGTGCTCGCCGCGGCCGGGATTGTCGTCGCCCAGCCGGCGGCCAAGAAAGACGCGCCCCCGAAGGAGCCGCCCAAGCCGGCGTCCGGGAGCCTGGAGGATACGCTTGAAAAGGCGCTGCGAAACAGCGCCGACATCAAAGCGGCCGAGGCCAAGGTCCGCGACGCCGAGGCCGAGCTGAATCGTGTCCGACACCAGGTCTTGACCAAGGCCACGGCCCTGCACGCCGATTTGAATCTAGCAAAGCGGATGCTGGTACTGGCGGAAGATCAATTTGCCAGGCTCAGAGCTACACCGGCCGCCGCACTGCAAGGCGACCTCATCGCGGCGCAGACTGCAATTGAAAAGCACCGGGGTGAAGTCGAAAAGCTCGAGGCCGAGTTGAAGTCTCTCCGCGGCGAGTTCGCCATCAAGAGTCTGACCTTCTCCCCGGACGGGGCTGTCCTCCAATCGCTGACCCATGAGGGCGTGCTCCGGCTATGGAACGCCAAGGACGGTACTTTGCTTCGGGAGGTTCGAGACACTGGAGTCGTCTGGGATTTCTCGGGCTCGGCGGCCAAGACGTCCGCCGTGCCGACGCCCATGTTCGACCGGATCAAGAAGCTGCTCGAACAGGAAGTCCAGTGGAAAGTGGAGAACGCGGACGTGTCCCACGCCCTGAAGTCGCTCCTGCAGGCGGCGAAGACCGACATTCCGCTGCGGGACCTATTTCGGCCAGAGGTGGAGGGGCGCGGGCCCAACATCACGCTGGACGGAAAACTCTCCGTCGGCGCGTGGATCCAGGCCATCGAGGACAGCGATCCGGTGTTGCGCGTGGTCGCCCGAGACTACGGGCTATTGCTGACGACCGCCGACCGGGTGCCACCGGGCGCGCTGCGCGTACAGGACGTCTGGAAAGGGAACTACGTCCAGCTCAAGAAGGACGATCTAAAGGGGGCAGAAAAGAAGTAACCACCTACAAGCCCACGGACGTGCGCCCGTGGGCTTTCTACTTGCCATTCACAATACTCGCCCGGGCCTGCGAGCCGGCGACGTCTTCCAGCTCCACCCGAAGCGCATCTTTTCGCTTGTTCAGATTCACCGCGAACGTCAGCGTCTGTAACCCCGGCTTCAGGTCGAGTACGGTTTCGTCCTTCACGTCGACCGGCATGGGCCCCAGCCACAACGTCAAGCCGGTGGCGCCGTTGATTTTTAGCTTCACCGGGCCACCCGTCGTCACGTCGAGCTGGGCCCGCAGCATGCCGAACGGCTCCGAGTCCTGCCACACCACCAGCTTGGGTAGCGAGTCGAGCGGGAAGTCGCCGGACACCTTCGCGTACGCGGACGACCAGACGAACGCGTCCGGGTTCTCCGCGGCCGCGGCTGCCCGGGCCCGGCGGATCTGGTTCATGTTCTCGCGCGTCGGCTCGAAGACCTGCCAACGCCGGACGAGGCGCGCCTGGTTCGGCCCGTACGGCCCGACCTTGCCCAATTCGGAAAGGAACCGCACCAGATCCACGAGCTCTTGGCGCGTGAGTTGATCGGCCAGCCCGTCCGGCATGAGGGACCGCGAGGGGGCCTTCTCCTCGATGTCCTTTTCCGGGATCGCGATCTCCTTGTCCTCCGCCGTCCGCAGGTACAGCTTCCCGTCCGCCTCGCGGGTCTTGATGCCGACGTACACCTTGTTGTCGAGCGTCGAGACCTTCAGGGCGTGGTAGCCCTCCTTCACGGCCTTGTTCGGCATGAGGAGTGACTCGACGAGGTAATCGACCTGGGCACTGGCGCCGATACTGGTCATGTCCGGGCCGACCTGGCCGCCGGCGCCGGCGATGGCGTGGCACGCGAGGCAGGTCGCGTCCTTGCGGCGGTAGACCAATTCGCCGCGGGCCGCGTTGCCCTTGGCGAGGACCTCTTCGACGTAGGCCTTGATCTCGGCCGGCGCGTAGTCGGTGCGTGCCGCGGTCAGTCCTCCGGCCTTCGTCAGCGCGTCGGTGAGCGGCCTGGCGTCCTGGACCGAGGAGCGGACGGCCTTGAGGCCGAGCTTGGCAACGTCCGGGTCGAGCTTCTTGCCATCGAGCGCGTTCACAAGCGCCGTTGGGCCGCCCTTGTGCGTCAGAAACGCCGCGAACACGGGTGCAACGTCGTCCGACGTCCGGGCGCCGGTCAAGAGTCGGACGAAACTCGTCGCGGCCGCATTGGCGTCCAGGCCGATGAGCGAAGTGATTGCCGCGGTCCGGACTTCAACCGACTGGTCGCCGAGCCCGGCAAGTGTGGTGAGCGTCGCGACGGATTTTGGCCCACCCAACCCGGCCAGGCACTCGATGTACACGCGGCAATCCGCGAGGTGCGTTCCGGCGTCGGCGATCCGTCGTTCCACCTCGGCGCGCATCCATTCCATCTTCCACAACCCGCACAGCCGCCAGGCGCTCTGTCGCAGCGTCTCGTTCGGCGAGTCGAAGAAAAGGGTCACGTTCTCGAGGGCCTTGTCATTCTTCGGGGGCGGGGCAACTCCGCGAGTCCGCGCGCTCTCTTCCAGGGCGGCGATGACACGGGCCATGTCCGGGTATGTTCGAATTCGATCCAGGTTCTTCAGGTCGAGGAGGTACTCGATCTCGGCCGGGCCGCCGATTCGCGCGAGGAGGACCCAGAGATCGACCTCGCGGTCGCCCGACACGCGGCCGGACTGGAGCAGCGCGACGATCGGCTTGGCGGTGCTTCGGGTCGAGGCCGCTCCGAGGGCGAAGGCCAGGGCCTTCACGTTGCCGTTGAAGACGTCCTCGCCCACCGTCGCCCTGGGCAGCCAGACGCGTTCCAGGTCGCGCGCCGTCAGCCAGAGGGCGTATTCCATGGTTCGGTCCACGGGCTTGTCCAGTGCCACGAACGCCGGGCCCACCGCCTGCGGCTTGCCGGTGGCCGCGAGGGCCCGCACCGCCTCCATGCGCACCCGCGCGGCGTCGTCGGTCGCCCGCGGCGTCAGCAACTCAATCGCCTCCGGGACCCGGGGGTGCCAGTGCGCGAGCACACGAACGGCCGCGGCGCGGGCCCGGTAATCCTTGGCTTTCAGCAGAGTCTTGAGGAGCTTCGGCTCGACCACGTCGAGCGATTGGTAGGTCCAGAGGGCCTCGAGCAGATTGTGCTCGTATCCCGCGTCCTTGGCGTCGAGGCCCGCCACCCACGATTCCAGGGCGGGGATCACGTCTTTCGCGCCGCGCTCCTTGAGTACGCGCTTCGCGCTCTGCCGCGTCCAGTCCTCCGCGACCTTGAGCTGGTCGAGCAGCGCCGGCACACTCGCCCCGACCAGGTCCGGCTTCTTTACCAGCGGCCGGCCCTTGGCGGTCACGCGCCAGATGCGGCCGTGGACGTGATCGCGCCGGGGGTCGCGGAAGTCCACCTCGCCGTGCTGGATGATCGGGTTGTACCAGTCGGCGATGTAGATCGCCCCGTCCGGGCCCATCTTCACGTCGATCGGTCGGAACGCCGGGTGGTTCGTCTTGATCACCTCGGTCATCTCGCGCGACGTGAACGTCGAGCCGTCCTCGCCGAGCTTGAACCGGCAGACGCGGTGGCCGCGGAAGTCGTTCGTGATGACGTCCCCCTGCCAGTCGTCCGGCAGGTGGCGGCCGCTGACGACCTCGAGCCCGCAGTGCTTCGGGCTGCCCGGGTTCAGGCCCTTGAGGAAGCGCGTCGCGCCGACCGCGGTGACGAAGTACGCCCCCGGGACGCCGTGGTTGATCCCCTCGCCGTACGCGCCGTCGGTAATCAGCGACTGGCCCCACCGGTCGAAGTGATGTCCCCAGGTGTTGACGAACCCGCGCACGAAGACGTCCAGCTCCATCGTCTCGGGCCGGAACCGCCAGATGCCGCCGGCGTTCAAATGTTTCACCCCGTGCGGCGTTTCGATGTGCGAGTGGATGTAAATCGACTGGTTCATGTACAGGCACCCGTCAGGGCCCCAGCGGAACGTGTGCAGGATGTGGTGCGTGTCCTCGGTCCCAAAGCCGGAAAGGACGACCCGCGTCCGATCCGCCTTGCCGCCTGGCTTGCTCGCGCTCAGGTGGACCAGTTCGGTGCTGTTCGCGACGTAGGACCCGCCGTCGCCCGGCTCGACACCGGTCGGGATGAGAAGGCCGTCGGCAAAGACGGTCGTCTTGTCGGCTTTCCCATCGCCGTCGGTGTCCTCGAGGATGACGATCTTGTCGTTGGCCACCTCCCCCGGCTTGATCTGCGGGTAGACCTCGCTCGACGCGACCCAGAGTCGCCCCTGGGGGTCGAAGTTCATCTGGATCGGCTTGGCCAGGAGCGGGTCGGCCGCGAAGAGGTTGACCTCGAACCCGTCGCAGACAATGAAGCTCTTGCGCTCCAGTTCCGGGTCCGGGTCGGGGACCTTGGCGTTGGCCTGGGCGAAGGCCGCGGCGGGCAAGAAGGCCAAGAGGATTATGGGGAAGCGATACATGGGGTGGTTTCGGCTCGCTAATCGGGGCAATAGGTCTAATAGGACTGATGGGACCAATAGGTCCTATTAGACGTATCCGTCCTATTGGTCCTATGGCCCTCGCTTATTTCTTGAGCAGCTTCTCAATCTCCCCCTCCGCCGCCGCGACCAGCGGATCGAATTCCGCGACCTCCTTCGCATTCTTCCCCTGCTCGTGTTTGCGGAAGCCGAACAGGTAGGTCTCGTTCTGCGGCCGCCAGCGGTGGAAGTACAACTCATTTTTCTTCCGGATCGCCTGGCGCAGCGGTTCCAGGCTTTCTGAGTAAGCGCCTTCCGTCGGCAGCCCGAGGGCCGTGGCGAATGCCGCGGTCGTTTGCTGGTAACCAGCCTCGGTGAAGTGCAGGCCGTTGTCGGTGAGGTCCGCCTTCGTCGCGTTGCCCGCGCCGAGGGTGGAAAATAAGTCGGCAAAATAAACGCTTCGCGACTCGGCCACTTGCTTGATCGCGTCGCGATAGGAGGCCAGGCGCTTGTTCTGCGCCGCGGGATCCGGAAGCGGGCGACCTCTATCCTCCATCGGCGGCGGCGACATTAGCACGATCCGCGCTTTCGCCGGGGCCAATTCGTCGAGCAACTTGTCCAGGCCCTTCTTGAAGGAATCGAGTCCCAAGTCGCCCGCGAAGGCCTCGTTGCCGCCGTAACCAATCAGAATGACCGTCGGCTTCTCGGCGAGCGCAAGTTCGACGAGGCGCTTGCGACCGATGTCCGGCTTGTCGAGGTCGAACGCCCGGCGGGCCTCACCAAAGACGTTGTCGCCGCTCCAGCCGAGGTTGCGGAACTTGATTCCCGGGTAGCGCGCCGTCAGCATCGCCTCCCAGTACCCGTACCGCTGCTCGCGCTCGATGAGCGTGCCGCCGACCAGGACTACGCGGTCGGTGGACTTGAACTCAAACGGCCCGGCCTGGGACGGGGCCGACAGGATCAGGATGAGTAATGGGCTGAGGCGGGACAGTCGCAACGAGAGGCCTCCGGCGGGTGCTGACAGGATAAGCGGACGAGACCAGCCCGAACAGGCGCTACCGCCGGAGTGTTTTTCAGCTCGAAGGACGGCCCTAGTTGGAGTCCCGGCTTTAGCCGGTTCGGGCCGACGCCCGGCTGAAGCCGGGACTCCAACTCAGGCGAACTGGGTTACCGCCTTTGGCGGCGGGCTGTTCATCAGTTTGCTGCCACTTTGAGCCGGTCGATCGACACGTCGCACAGCGGCGGGCTCCGGGTCGGCTCGGCGAGGACTTCCGCAAGGGTCGTCTGGCGGAATGCGGCTTCCACCATCGCCAGCGCGTCGTCGATCCGCTTGTGCAGCGGACACAGATGGACCCCGTGCGACTTCAGGCCGAGCGGGCACGTGGTAATCCGCCGGATCGGTTCGACGGCGTTGACCACTTCGAGGATGGTCAGCTGCTCCGGCCGCCGGGCCAGCGACATCCCGCCGCGAACGCCGCGCTGCGACTTCACCACGCCGGCCCGACAAAGCCCCTGAAGGACCTTCGACAGGTAGGCCGGCGCGACCCGCGTCGCCGCGGCGATCTGCTCCGTCGTCCGGGCATCGGGCGCCGCATACCCCAGATAAGCCACGGCCCGCAGGGCGTATTCGACCGTCTTCGAGAACATGCGCGGGCCTCACGAGCTAAATTGGACCTTGACATCCGATTTCGTCAGCGTACTCTATAGAAACCGGACAAGGCCGTCTGATTTATCCTGCCTGCCGCTCAGTCTGTCAAGCCGCGGACCGCATTCCCGTCAGATTCCTATGCGAAGCCGCACCCTGATCCTGATCGCAATCCTCGCTTGTGGTTCGCAAGTGCTCGCGGAGGATTTCGACCAGCCGCCGATCAACTACTCGACTGGCAGGCCTGACAACATTGTCACCCTGCTACAGAAACGGATGGACGCGGGCGAACTGGAGCTGGCGTTTACGGACGAGCATGGATACCTGCCGGCGGTGCTCAAGGAGCTGAAGGTCCCCGTGTCGTCGCAGATGCTCGTCTTCTCGAAGACCAGCATGCAGCGGGATCGCATCTCGCCGCGGACGCCCCGGGCGGTCTACTTCAACGACGAAGTCTACCTCGGATTTTGCCGTCTGGGCGAGGTGATGGAGGTGGCCGTCCCGGACGCGAAGCTGGGCACCGTGTTCTACACGCTTAACCAAGAGCCCGCCGCTCGACCGCGATTCCAGCGGCAGACGGACCACTGTCTCGCGTGTCACGTCTCGCGGCACCAGGGCATCCCCGCACTAGTCGTCCGATCGGTCTACCCCGACCGCGACGGGAACCCGATCCTCTCCGGCGGTTCGTTCCGCACCGATCACTCCAGCCCGCTGAAGGAGCGCTGGGGCGGTTGGTACGTGACCGGCACGCACGGCCGGCAGACGCACCTCGGCAACCTGATCCTGTCGAAGCGGAGCGTGCCCGACGACCTGACGAACGACGCCGGGCTCAACGTCACCGACCTGAAGACGCGGACTGATCCGGGGGCTTACCTGAGCCCGCTCAGCGACCTCGTGGCCCTCATGGTCCTGGAACACCAGGCGGAGATGCACAACCGGATTACCGCGGCCAATTACCAGACTCAGCTGGCCCATCGCGACGCGGACGTCATCAACGAGCTGGACAACGCACTCAAGGGGCGTCTGACCGAGAGCACCGCCCGCCGCGTGGACGCGGCCGCGGAGCAACTCGTCAAGTACCTGCTCTTCTGCGACGAGGTTAGGCTCACGGACCCGATCACGGGGACCAGCGACTTCACCGATGACTTCCCGAAGGCGGGCCCGCGCGACCCCAAGGGGCGTTCGCTTCGCGACTTCGACCTCGCGACGCGGCTGTTCAAGTACCCGTGCAGCTACCTGATCTACTCCCCAGTCTTCGACGGGCTACCCGCGAGTGTCCGGGGGTACGTATATCGCCGGCTCTGGGAAGTGCTGACGGGAAAAGAAACTGGTAAGGAATATGCCCACCTTTCGACAGCCGATCGGCAGGCGATCAGGGAGATCCTCCTCGATACGAAGTCGGGGCTCCCGGAGTATTGGAAGCACTGACGAGACAATCGGAGGCGCCCCACAGTAGCCGTCACGCCTTCTTCCACTTCTCGTACTCCTTCATTACCTCATCCCGCGAGCACTTCGCGCGGTACGCGAGCCGTCCTTTGAGCTCGTAATCCTTGTTCACTTCGTAATCCGGGATGACGAACTGGAAGTCCCAGGCCGGATTCGTCGTCTGTCGCTCGGCGTTACCACCGCCCCCGCTCGGAGAGTGCGTGAGCCGGACGCCGTCGCTGCGGTCGAACATCACGATCACCGTCATGTCGCGAAACAGCCCGTAGAAGAACGGTAGGCTGTAGCGCAGGGGGGAGAAATTCTTGTACAGGCAGTCGCGGTGCCCCTTGGCGAACGTCATTTCGAACCGGTCGCTGTCGTGGAGCACGGTGCTCAAGATGTCGTGTGCCGGGCTGCAGTGCTGGAGCCAGCCGGCCTTGCCGCGAAGGTACATGCTCTTGTCGTCCGGGGCGTTGATGTAGCTGGCCCAGAAGAGGCCGATGTAGCCCCGCCGGAACACGTGTTGCGTCGGCCGGCAGCGGAAGGCGAAATCGACGTAGTGCGGCTCGACGAGCTTGAACGTCGTCCAGCTCTCGAGGTGAAACGTGGGAGTGGGCGACTGGTGTAGCTCGGCCTCCGTGGCCGAGCCCTTGCCGAACTCCATCGGGGCGTTCCGCGGCTCGAAGAAGATTTTCGTCTCGCCTTTGGCGTCCAGAGTCTCGCCGTCGAAGATGTGTTCGAAGTTGAGGCCGGCGACGGTCGGGACGAAGAGGTTTGTCTTCTCGGACTTGTGAGTCAGGCTCCAGAGGCCGTTGTACCCGGCCCGGTGCATGCCCTCCGAGGAGTTGTCGCCGATAACAGCGGTCAGGTCGCCGGCCGAGAAGGTGTCACTGGCCATGGGAACAGTCCGGGGGCGGGCGAGTCCCGGACATCATATGGCCAGGTTGGAGGCGGTCAGTTCCTCATACGTCTTCCAGTCGCCGGTGCGAACGTAGTGGGTAATGGCGAGCGCCAGATGGTCGCCAATCCCAGGGAGGGATTCGAGCTCCCAGGCCCGCAGGTCGGCCACGGGCCGGGCCAACCCGAGGACGGTCTGGGCCGCCCGGCGGTAGGCGCGGATTCGGTAGAGGTTGCCGTACTTCTCGGCCAGCTTACGCGCCTGTTGTTGCAATCGGCGGGCGACGTCGTCGTTAGTCATGACCGTCCTCCGCGGGTGGAATTTGAGTTTGACGTCACTGGCCGCCATTCCCAATGTTGGTTGCCGCGAATCGCTCGGGGATGTCACTCGCACGAGCGCGCGACAGTCCGGTCGTGTTATTGCAAGCGCGCTGTGTCCGGGTCCGAGTGTACGCGCGGATTTGGCAACCTGATCCCCTTCTGCTGTGCCCGCAAGCGGTTGCGGAATCCGCGTCACATTGCCAAATGAGGTCGTTCTGGCGAGCGCTTGTCCGTTTGACATCCCGTGCTGCAGACCGCGAAGTTGAAGTTTGCCAAATAGACACCAACACACGTGGCAATCTTCGACTCCTCCCGGACCAAAAGGCCGGGGGGTATGTGAAAATCGTTGGCATATTTGGCGACCTTGGCGACTTTACCCCCATAGGGAGAAGAAGAGAGACATTTGGGGAACTCCCGGGACACTGAAAAACGTCCCCAAACATCCCGCTCGCCCGTCCCGCCGATGCGATTCGGCGGTGTGCAAATGACAAAAATCCACGCGGCGCAGAGTCAGTGGACCTCCTCGATGACCGCCTCCGGACGGCGGCTGACCTCGTCGAAGATCCGCCAGAGATACTCCCCAATCACACCGAGCATGCAGATCACCAGGCCGAGCAGGAAGGAGATGATTGAGGCGAGCGTCGCGAAGCCGGGGACGTCGTAGCGCCCGAGCAAGCCGTTGACGACCACGAAGGCGACAAATGCCAGGCTGGCGACGGACACCACGATCCCGACCAGCGAAATCACCCGGAGGGGGACGATAGAGAAGCCGAGGAGAGTATCCAGGAAGAACTTGAGCCGTTTGCGGAACGTCCACCGCGACCGCCCGTGAACCCGCTTTCGCCGCTCGTAGGGCATGGCGACCGGGCGGAACCCGAGCCAGAACGCGAACACGTTCGGGTTGATGTTCTTGGCCGACGACTGCATGTGCGGGAGCATGACGCGGTCCATGAGGGCCAGGTCGTAGCCGCCGTCGGGGTAATTCGGGACGACGACTGCCCGAAGGATGCGGTAGTAGAGTTTCGCGAACAGAGTTGAGACGGGCGGGTCGCTCCGCTTCTTGCGGACGCAGGTGATGAACTTGGCCCCATCCTGCCATCGGCGAACCATGTCGGGGATTAGACTGGGCGGATCCTGCAAGTCGGCCGCGAGGATCAGGAAGCAATCGCCGGTAACGAATTGCAGACCGGTTTTGGAGGCGTGGACCGCCCCGAAGTTGCGCGACAGCTTTACAACTCGCGTCGCGGGCCGTTGCGCCTTGATCTTGAGCAGCTCCGCGAATGATCCGTCCCCGGACCCGTCGTCCACGAAGATCAGCTCCAGCTCCATACCCAGGTCGAGCAACTGCCGTTCGATGTCGCGGAGCTCGCCGAACAGGCCCGGGAGCGACTCCTCGTTGAAGTAGACCGGGACGACGACGGAGAGAGTCTTCACCGCAGCGCCCCCGTAATGATTCCGGGCGCGAATTTGGTCAGGTCAACGCGGTAGTGGTCGTGGACGACGGCGCGGGCTCCAAACCCCTCTTTCTGGTCGATCAGCCCGACATTGATCGCCCGGCCGCCGTCTTCGTGCGAGGCGCCGAAGTCGAAATAGGGATGGTCGCGGTAGACGTCGTTGAGCAAGTGGTCAAAGAGCAGATCCAGGGCCGACGCGGTGCGCCCGGCGGCGGACGCGGCGATGTATTGCGCGTGTGCGACGCGTTCGGACTCGTAAACGACGACCCCGGCCAACAATTCGCCCGCCTCGGATCGGGCGCAAAACAGTCGAATGTTCTCCGGAAATCGCTCACGAAGTCGGGCAATCTCGGCCAACGAATGCACCGGGGCGGCTTGGAAACGTTCCCGGAGCGTCCGCGCCAGAAGCTCCCAGTACTCGGAATACGCAGGTTCCTCGCACACCCGCACACCGGACGCCCGAGCTTTCTTCACACCGCGATCGCGTCGGGACTGGTAGGGGAGGCGGTCGACTCGCGGGACGACCGCGAGTAGATCGCGGCGCTCGACCTCGGCACCGAGCAGAAACATGGCATAGCGATCTTCCTCGGCCAGATGGCGGTGGTAGATCGATGGGACAGTCTTGTACTCCAGGTCCTTGAATCCGCGTTCGCGCAAGTAGAGACCGACCAATTCGATGGCGCCGAGGACCGTCGGCGTCTTCATCCCGGGCCCGAAGATCAGCCCGCCGTACGTCAGCCCGTCATGGCTCACGATCCGGTCGCCGACGCGATGTGCCGGAAGGGCGGCGAGCAGTTCGTCCCCTTCTCCGCGAATGACCAGCGAGTGGTCGTCGAATCGGTCGCGGTGGTAGTCCATGTAGTCGCGGATGAACAGGAATGTGCCGTTCCGGCTGGATCGCACGAGCGAGTCCCAACTGTTGGCCATCGCGTCTTGGTAGCGCTCAACGATCACCGGTATCAATCCTGCTCAAGAACGGCACATCCGAACCCGGTCGCGCCGTGGCGGTTGCCGTTGTAGAACATGAGCCGCTGGCCGTTGACGTCGATCACAGCCGCGTAGCAGATCATTTCCGAGTCCCACCCGCTCGCCGACGCAGCGATCCCGGCCCGGTCATCCAGCCGCTGCCAACTCGTGCCGTCCGGGGACTCGGCGTACCCGATCCGGTACGGCCGGGACCGGGAGCGGATCGAGTACCACATCCGGTACCGGTCTGCGTCGCGGACCACCCACGGCCGCCCGATGCCGAACTCGTCCCCTGCCAGATCAATGCAAACCGCTCCGCCGTTGGACCACCGCACGCCGTCGGTAGACTCCGCCGCTCGGACGACGTATTGCGGGTACGGTTTGCCATCGACATGAATCCAATCGAGACCCGACACGTACCACGCCCGATAGCCGTTTTGGTTCCAGAGGATGGAGGTCGCCGAACGGAGGAATGGCTCGGCGTCAGTCCGTTCCAGAACCGGAGAAGCACACACCCGCTCGAACCGCTCGCCATCGACCCGCTCGGCGAGTCCCGCGAACAGCTTGTACGGAACGCGGTCCTCGTGTTGCCAGCCGATGTAGTAGAGCCGCAGCCGGTCACCGACCCTGACCACGCATGACGGGTTCACTCCGCTGTCGTCGAAGGCACCCGACTCGCCGAGGTCAAGCGCGGGCTCGGGCGCGACGCGGACGACTCGGATCGGGTCGTCCGCGTCCACATCCACATAGCCAACGCGGCCGCGGTTCTCGTTATCGAGGCCGGCGAAATACACGCGGATCGTCGCGGGCTCCAACAACACGGGGGTCGGCAAATGGGCGTACTGCCGGGCCCATGCCCGATCACCGGGCGGGCAGTACACAAGCCCGAGCTTGCGCCAGCGCATCACGCTCCGCTCGCGGGGACCTTGCTATATGCCCGGGCGCTCACCGCCGAAACTTCACCCATATTCCCTTTCACGATTCGGTCTGGGGGGACGTTTTTGGTCACGACCGCCCCGGCCCCGATCAGGCAGTCGTTCCCCACCGTCACGTTGTTCCCGAGCGTCGCGTTCACACCGAAGAAGCAATTTGCGCCGACGTCGCAGAACCCGGACACGACCACGTGCGACGAGATGAAGCAGTGGTCGCCGATTCTCGAATGGTGCCCGATGTGATTGCCGCTCCACAGGACCACGTCGTCCCCCAGGGTCACGAATGGCTGGATCACGTTGTTCTCGAAGACGAAGCAGTGTTCGCCGAGCTTGACGTTTCGCCACACGAACGCCCGCGGGCAGACGTACGACGCCGCGCGGTAGCCCATCGACTTCGCCGCACGGTACAACCGGGCCCGCAGCCGATTGAGCTGTGTGTACACGACCGCCGCGTAGAACCAGTGGTCGCCCGGCGCGTACCGCGCTGGCAGGTCTTCGAGGGCGACGACGGGCCGGCCAAACAGCTCGGGCCTGGTCAGATAGGCGCGCTCGACCGCGAAGGCGACGACCTCGTAAGGCGAGTCGTGCGTGAAGTACTCGAACGCGACCTCGGCGAACGCACTGTCCCCGAGGAGGATGAGCTTCCGGTCCTTCATCCACGACTCCTCAGGGGCGGGTGATCAGGATGTCCTCGCGGCGGTTGGCCATCGGCAGGTCCGGGGACTGGGGCAGCAGGTAGGCGTCGAACCCCGCCGCCCGAGCCCGGGCCAGGACGGCCAGGACAACCGCGTCATCAATCTTGGACCGCTCCAGGGCGTTGAACGCCACGGTCGGGACGTCGTCCGTTCCCGTGTACGCCTGGTGGCAACGGACCCCGGCGTCCGAGGCGAAAAACCGCTTGCGCTTGCTGACATTGGGCACGTCGCCGATCAGAAGCTGCCCGCCGGGCGCGAGTAGCGAGAGGCACGCGTCCACGAAGGCGAAGATCGGCAGCTCGACATAAACGTAATGCAGCATGCTGTAGACCAGGATCGCGTCCACCAGCCCGGCAAACTCCTCGATGATTGCCGCCGAATCTCGGGGAAAGCAGCCGGGGCTTTTGCGAATGTGCGGCTCGTCCGGCAGGTGGGCGAGCATCTCAGCCGAGTCGCACCAGACGAGTGTGTGGCTGTGCTGCTCGCAAGTATCCGAGAGCAAGAGCGGCAGGTCGCTGCACCCGGGGCCGATGTCGAACACCGTCTGCGCCGGTGCCGCGAGGTTCGTGAGCTTGCGGCAGATGTCGCGATAGATGACGGCCTCGTAGCCGTCGCGGTACGAGTCGGGGAAGCCGACTCGCTCGTTGCGGCTCAGCCCGTCCGCGGTCGCGAGCTCGCGGAACCCGTCGTAAGTCAGGTCCCGATATCGTTCGTAGTCGCGGGCGATCGTCGTGGACATGTCGTGTCCCTCACGCCGCGGTCCGTGCCGGCGACCCGCCCGGGCGGGCCCAGTATTGGCCGCGATGCCGCCGGTAATAGTCGAGCGTCGCCCGGAGCCCGTCCTCCAGGATCGTTCGCGGCTCCCAGCCGACGACCGAACGGATCTTGGTGATGTCCGAGTAGTAGTCGCCCGGCTCCTGGGCCGCCCGCTCGGGCGAGAATGGCGCGTAGTGCCACGTGCACCCGTCGCATAACCGGGCCAGCGTGCGGGCGACGTCAAGGAACGTGGTCGGCCGGTCCCAGCCGACGTTGAAAACCTCACCGACCGCGGCCGCGCATGCGCCGGCGGCCAGGATCGCGCCCACGCAATCGTCCACGTACACGAAGTCGCGCAGGATCTTGCCGGCCCCGAACAGCTTGATCGGCTCTCCGTCCAGCGCCTGCCGGACGAACCAGTTAACGACCCCGTACTGCGAGTGTTTCATCTGCGCCCGCGGGCCGTAGATGTTGGTCAGGCGCAGGAGCACAGCCGGAATGCCGTGCGTCTGGTGATAGACCTGGATAATCTTCTCGGCCGTCAGGTTCGACACCTCGTAGATGGCCCGGGGGTTCGTGGCCGCGGTCTCACTGACTGGGAGCTTGGCGGCTGGACCGTATTGCCCGCGCGTGCCAGTGAACACGACCTTCGCTGTCGGGTTGTGGCGCCGGAGGGCCTCCATCACGACCGCCGTACCCTTGATGTTGAACTCGATGTCCGGGAACGGGTCGGTCATGCTCATGACGTGCGACACCTGGCCGGCGAGGTGAAACACGTATTCCTGTCCGCGGACTAGCCAGTTCATCGCCAGCCGGTCGCAGATGTCGCCGAAGTTGACGGAAACGCGGTCCCGGACCGGTTCGATATTGAACAGGTTGCCCCCGTATTCGGGGATCATCGCGTCCACAATCGTGACGCGGGCCCCGAGTTCGGCAAGGCGGATGGCGAGGTTCGAGCCGATGAACCCCAGCCCGCCCGTGACGAGCACGCGGCGACCGGCCCAGGGAATCGGCGAACCGCGCAACGACACGCGTCGGCCTCCATGCCCTACCAGGACGGGGCGCCCACCCGCGACGGGCGTGCGCCAATCCCCTTTTCGGCGACCGCGGCCGCGTTGACCGCCGCGATGACCGCGTCCTGCTGCTCCTGGGTCAGCCCCGGGTAAAGCGGTAGGGAGAGGACCTCGCGAGCGGCCCGCTCCGTTTCCGGCAGTTGTCCGGGACGGCCGTCCAGGTGGGCGTACGCGGGCTGCAGGTGAATGGGGACGGGGTAGTGGACGAGCGTCTCGACGCCGCGGCGCCGGGCCCCTTCCCGCAGCCATTCGCGGTCCGGATGGCGGACCACGAACAGGTGATATGCGTGCGAAACGTCAGGTCGCGGGCACGGCAGCGCCGGGACACGGAGTCGCGACAGGTAGCGGTCGGCGAGCCGCCGGCGCTCGTTGTTCTCCGCCTCCAATCGCTGCAAGCCGACGCGCAGGAGGGCCGCCTGGATCTCGTCGAGCCGGCTGTTGAAGCCGCCGGGATCCACATGCCGCGACCGCTCAGACTGGCCGTATTGGCGGAGCCGCCGCACGCGGTCCGCGAGCGCCGCGTCCGCGGTGAACACCGCCCCGCCGTCGCCGAACGCCCCGAGATTCTTGGTCGGATAGAAACTGAATGCCGCGACATGCCCGATGGTCCCGACCGCCCGCCCCGCATACCGGGCCCCGAGGGCTTGAGCACAATCCTCGATCAGCAACAATCCGCGTCGGTCGGTGACTGTCTTCAGTTCCTCCAACCGCGCCGGTTGGCCGTAGAGGTGAACCGCGACGACGGCCCGCGTACGATGCGTCACCGCCGCCGCGACAGTACGCGGGTCGACGGTGTAGTCGTCGGGCCGAATGTCCGCAAAGACCGGCCGCGCCCCGGCGCGCTCGATCCCACAGGCGGTTGCGACCGCCGTGTGGGCGACGGTAATCACCTCGTCCCCGGCGCCGATCCCGGCCGCCCGCAACGCCAGTTCAATTGCGTCGGTCCCATTGGCCACGCCGACGGCACGTCCGCCACCGAGGTACTCCGCGAGTTCAACCTCGAACGCCTCCACCTCGGGCCCGAGGACGTACCGGCCGCGGGCGAATACCCGCTCGGCCGCGGCCGTGTATTCGCTCGCGGCCGCGTCGAACCGGGGGCGGAGGTCGTTGAACGGGACGGCCAGCGACGCCATCACTTCGTCCTTGAACCGGGCGCGCAGGAGTGCCGGTATGGCATTGGTCGCAAGATGTACCACGCCGGGGCGGCCGGTTGCAATGGCACTTCGCCCGTGTCAGTCGTGGACGGCGAGTTCCACCACCGTCGTGGTCCAGGCGCAGTGCATTCGCGGCAGGCCGACCGGCTCCGGCGTCGATTCCAACGTGAGTCGATGCTCCCCCGGAGGGAGCCGCAACTCGAATTCGACTCGCTGGCGCTCGACTCGCGGGACGTAGTGGCGGTCAAAGTCAAGTGTTGGTCCGCGGACGTGGACGTCGATCTCGCGCGGCGCATGCCGCTCCCAATTGAGTGTCACCTTCACCCGCCGAGGCGCAGACGACGGATTGATGAGTCGGAGGGCCGCCCGGTACATCGCCCGCCGCGGCTCAGCAGGTTCGGCGGCGGACCACGGGAAGAATCCCTCCTGACACAACACGCACGGGCGATTCAACACACGCTCGCGTTCTTGATCCCAGCGGGCCGAGTCGATCGACGATCGCAGTTTGCCCTCCGCCCGCGCGAGTGAAAACAACGCTTGTTCGCCGCCGGGGGCCGAAACCACTTCGGGCCCGAGCAGTCGCCGGAGGTCGGCGATGATGGCCTGGCCGCCGTCGGCGTACCCCCGCCGGTCCACGTAGACGCCGGAGAACCCGGCGAGGCACAAGTCCGAGACCATCGCTTCGGGCGGTTCGGCGGCGATCGACCGGTGCCACTCATCCCACCGGCGGTTACGCGCCGTCCCGTAGCTCCAGCGGAGAGTTCGCGAAAAGGAGTGACACGCCAGGTGCGCGTAGTCGGGCATCCGATGCGTCACGCCCACTTCCGGGTACGACGCCGCGGGGAGCTGAAAGACCATCGCGCCCGGCGGCATCGCCTCTTCCATCCGGTAGACGAAGTCGGCCCAGGCGGCGTGCTGCGCCCTTAACTCCGAATGGCGGGGAGCCTGGTGGACTGAGGTCGTGTCCCACAGACCGAAAGCGAGAAGCCCGGCGGCGACCAGCATTTCGCGTCCGCGCCAGCCGCGCGCCGCCCAGCGGTCCACTAGGAGTCCGACCGCGAGCAGGCTCCAGAATGCGATGAACACACAGACACGGTTGTAGCACCGGATCTGCGGGAATACGAGGAAGTTGAAGAGTCCGCCAAATCCGCCGCTGGCGCCGAGCAACACGGCGGACACGTTCAGGATCGACAGACCGGACATCAATGTCGGTCCGTTCCGAAACAGGAGCAGCCGGCCGAGGAGGATCAGGAAACCTGTCACACCGACGATCCCGAGGACGCTATCCCGATTCTCGTTCGAGTTCGGTGCTTCCGCGTTGTAGGTCCGAGTGACGTGCCCGAGCGGGCCGACGCGATGGTCCCCAGTCGGTAGCGCGAGCTGGGTCACTTTCAGGCAGTACACCTCGGCTTCATTCGCGTTTCGGTGCGCGACGGCCGGGTTCGGGCCGTGCTCGCGCTGTGCGAGGACGAACGGGAGCGAGCACACGAAGCCCGCGGCCGACACGACGGCCGCCGTCAAGACGGCCGACCACAGCGGGCGCCAGGACCCTTCGTTCAACGCCCGGTACAGCCCCGCGACGGCGAGGAAGAAGCACCCGAAGAAGGCGTAGTACGGAGACGTCACGGCGACGAGGACGCCGAGTGCGATTGCCCACCCCGTGGTGCGATTCAAGACGGCGATTGACCGGCGGCCACTCGGCCCGGGGGAGCTAAAGAATGGCAGCCGGCCGTTCGCGATCCACACGGCGGGCAGGAGGATCAACGGGACGGTGTGGTAGTAGGCGAGCATGGTGTGCGTGAACGCGCGGCCCGCATGATACGGGAGGAACGAGTAGATCATGGCCAGCGCCAGGCCGACCGGCCGGGACACGCCGCACGCGCGTAACACCCCGAAAGCGCACACCGCGGTGACCGGGTAACTCAGCAGACACCACCAGTTGAACGTCTCGAAAGGGCTGGACGTAAACTGGTCGATTAGTCGGATGGTGAGGTAGTGAGCGAGCTCGGGGAGCGGATAGTCGTATCGCTCGGCGGTGCCGGGTGCGCCGAGTCGCGTCACAACCCATGGCCAACCATCCTCGCGCACGGCGGTAACGAGCGAGAGGAGGGCGGCCGCGTCGTTGTTGGGGGTGGCAAGGGGGACAGAGAGGTCGGCCCGGTGGAGGCGGAAGTTGTAAGACAGGTACGCGACGCTCAGCACTGCGACGGCGACGTACCACGCGAGGCGCACGCGGACCGCGTCGCGAGTCGGCTCGGCCGAATTCATAAGGACGTTCCTTCGTCCAAAGAATCATTCGTATATAGCCAATTTACATCGGCACGGCGGCTGGCGGCGAGGTCTCGTCGGACTTCCGTTCCGGGGCGACCGGCGGTCCGTTAACCGAACGGGCGTGCGCCCGCCCGTCGATCACCGGCTGTCCGG
>DATFWZ010000315.1:0-22904 GCA_035258765.1 Gemmataceae bacterium | reverse complement strand
ACTCTTCGAGGAAGTGGTCGAGCAGGTTAGACAGGGCCGGCTGGATCGAGTGGTTGTACTCGCCCGACACGACGATATAACCGTCCGCCGCCTTGATCCGCGTCGCCAGCCGCTCCAGCACGTCCGGGGCCTGGCCCGGGGGGTACTCCTTGTACATTCGGTCGAGTAGCGGCAGCCGGTCCTCGAGCGGGTCGATGAGCGGAACGTCATGGCCGCGCCGGCGGAGTGCGGCCACCAGGTAGCGGACGACCCGGATGCCGATCCGGTCGCGGCGGACGCTGCCCAGGATGACCGGAAAGTTCAGACTCACGGGAAGTTTCCGGGAGGGGTTCAGCCGCCCCGTTTCCGGGTGCGGCCCGTCTTCGGGCGCTTGACGACGTCATAGCGCATGATAGGTCGCGTCTCGGACCGCCGGGTGCACTCGGTGAACCCGGCCGCGAGGAACGCCGACGCCAAACCGTGCCAGACGAACGCGTCTGGCACGCTCTCGATCTTGGGCTCGACCGGGTAGCCCTCGACCATCGTTCCCCCCTGCTTCTTTACGTGCTCGACGGCGGCACGAAGGAGCTCGACGCTCAGCCCGCGTCGCCGCTGGTCCTTCCGGACGAACAGGCACGACACCGACCAGACCGGGGTGTCATCGACCGGCTGGAGGATGCGTGAGCGACCCAGCGACGGGTAATCCTCGCGCGGGGCGACGGCGCACCAGCCGACCGGCTCGCCGTCCAGGTAACCAAGGATCCCGGGCGGCGGGCCGGACTCAACGACCTTAAGCATGAACCGTCGATTGCCCGCCCCCTTGTCGCGTTCGTACTCCGAGCGCGGCCGGCGCCAGAAGGTGCACCAGCATCCGCCGCAAGCGCCGCGGGGGCCGAAGAGTCGCTCGAAGTCCGCCCAGCGGTCGGGGGTGAGCGCGTGAATGATGAGTTTCGTAGGCGGGGACATTGGATGTATTGGCGAGCGGAGCGGCGTCAGCCACCCGATGGTGACAGCATCGGGCGGCTGACGCCGTTCCGCTGGCCCGAACTCACTTCAGCAAATGCTCCTGCATGAACAGCACCGTCGCGTAGAACTGGAAGTCCGCGTTCGCCTTCTTGGCGAACCCGTGTCCCTCGTCCTTGGCAATCAGGTACCACACCGGGACGTTGGCCCTCTTCAAGGCCGCCACCATCTGCTCGGCCTCGCTGAGCGGCACCCGCGGGTCGTTTTTCCCCTGGACGATGAACATCGGCCGCTTGATCTTGTGGACATTGTTCACCGGGGCGGTCCGCTGCATGAACTCGCGCATCTTCGGGTCGCGCTCGTCGCCGTACTCCACCCGGCGCAGGTCCCGGCGGTAGCTCTCGGTGTTTTGCAGGAACGTGACGAAGTTGCTGATGCCGACGACATCGACGGCGCAGCGGATCCGGTCCGCGTAGTTGCAGGCCACGGCCAGGGTCATGAAGCCGCCGTAGCTGCCGCCGGTTACCATCACGCGCTCCGCGTCCAGGTCGTCGCGGGTCTTGAGCCAGTCGAGTAGCGACTCGATGTCCTTGTACGAGTCCTCGCGCTTGAACCCGTTGTCCAGCGTCAGGAATGTCTTGCCGTACCCGGTCGATCCGCGGACGTTCGGGAATAGGAGCGCCACACCCAGTTCGTTGAGGAAGTAGTTGTTCCGGCCCAGGAACGTCGGTTGGAACTGGCCCTCCGGCCCGCCGTGGATGTTGATGACAACCGGCCGCTTGCCTGGGAACTTCGCCGGCGGGCGGTACAGGAACCCGGAGATCATCCGCCCGTCGAAGGTCTTCCACTTGATCAGTTCCGGCTCGGCGAACGTCTGCGTGTTCAGCCCGCCGGTCTCGCACTCGGTCCAGCGTTCGATGTTTCCCGACTCGATGTCCAGTGAGTACACATCCGCCGGCGACCGGGCGGACGTAATCCCCAGCCCGAGGTCCTTCCCGTTCTTATGCCACTCCAGCCCCCCGACCGATCCGGGCGGCAGCTTGCGGACCAGCTTCTGCTTACCGGTATCGGCCTCGATGAGATGGAGTTTGCCGACGCCGTCCTCGTTGGCGACAAAGGCGATGGTCTTACCGTCGGGGGACAGCTCGAACTCCTCGACGTCCCACTTGATGTCGTCGGTCAGAAAGGCGTGCTTGCCGGACTCCAGGTTGATGCGGGCCAGCCGGTGGAATTCGGAGTCCTTGTCGGTCGTGACGAAGATGCTCTTTCCATCCTTGGCGAACCGACCGCCCGTGTATGACACCTTCTCCGGCCCCTTGGGGGTAAGTTCGGTTTTCTTCCCGGACTTGACGTCCACCACATGTAGGTAGCTCTCGTTGGCGGAGATCGACTGGCCGACCAGGAGCCGGTCGTCGTCCGGTGACCAGTCGATCGGGTGCCATGCCCCTTCGACCTGGAGGAGTAGCTTGTCGCTCTTCGGCTCGGCCGGGTTGATGACCCAGATGTCAAAGTCGCGGTTGTTGCGGCGGGTGGAGGTGTAGGCCATTCGACCGCCGGCCGTGGCCCAGGGGCCCGGCGTGTTCCGCGACTTGCCGTCGGTGAAGAGAGTCACGTCGCCGGTCGCGAAGTCGTACCGGTAGAGCTGGAAGCGCTCGTTGCCGCCGGAGCCCTTGCCGAAGACGAAGTAGTCACCGTTCGAGGGTTCGTACGAAGCCCCGCTGACACTGTCCGGATAGAAGGTGAGCTGGAAGCGAGCCCCGCCGGGCATCTTGACCCGGTGGACCTGCGATGACTGCCCGAACCGCGTGCTGATGAGCATCTCGCGGCGCGTTGGGTGCCAGGAGGTGAGGGAGGCGGACCGGAACTCGGTGTACCGGGCGACCTTCTCGGCCAGCTCGGCCGGCACTGGTGGAATGCCGTCGGTAACCAGGTTGTCCCCGGGCTTGATGACGTCTGACTGGGCGACGGTCGCCGGCGCCGCCAGGACCAGCACGGCGGCAGTCAGCAGAAAGGCTCTCATGGGTGCATCCCTCTGCGGGGCGAGGAGGCAGACAGGAGAATAGCCACAAAGAACACGAAATGACACAAAAAGTAAGAAGCAGTTGCTCTGCGGTTATTTCGCCTTGGAGATGCACCAGAGGAACTTGTAGCCGCGTACGAACACGTCGCCGTCGGAAATGGCGATCGAGGCCAGCACTTCGTCCGGAAGCTTGTTCTTTGCCAAGACGTTCACCTCCGCCGGGTCGGCCTTGAGGACGAGCGTCTCGCCCTTGTTGTTGGTCACGTACAGCCGGTCGGCGGCGTGGACGAACGAGCCCCAAGTCGGACCGGTCAACCGCTCCTGCTCCCACAAATCCTTCCCGGTCTTCAGGTCGAAGCACGACGCCGTCCCCGGCTCGTTCATCAGGTAGGCGTGGTCGCCGATAATCACCGCCGACCCGATCCGCTGCGGGTTGGACTTGGTGTGGTGCCACAGGCGGTGAGTCTTGGTCACGTCCCCGGCGCCGCCGGCCCGGACGGCCAGTGCCGACCCGCCGTACCCGGACATCGCCACGACAATCCCGTCCGGCGCGACGACCGGCGACGTGTAGACCAGGTCGGTCAACCCGGCGCAGGACCAGAGCTCCTTGCCCGTCTTCGGGTCGAATCCCTTCACCTTCTTCGGGACGCTCAGGATCAATTCCTCGTGATCACCTATCTTCGCGATTACCGCGGTACTCCACGACCCGATCCACGGGTCGCCCTTCTTCAGCCCGGGGTGGCCGCCCGGCTCCTCGTGTCGCCAGACTTCGTCGCCGGTCGTCTTGTCCAGGGCGACTAGCAACTGCCGCTCCCCGGGGCCGCACCAGAGGATCACGCGACCGCCGTGCAGGACCGGCGACGACGCGGTGCCCCAGACGTGGATAAATTCGCCAAGGTCCTTGCGCCAGAGCTCCTTGCCGGCGAAGTCGAGGCACAAGAGGCCGGCCGACCCGAGACTGGCGATCACCCGCTCGCCGTCGGTGACGCAGGTGGCCGACCCGTACGGGTTGGTCCCGTGGGTCGGCTCCATGCCGGTGAAGTCCACGTACCGGGACCACATTTCCTTGCCGGTCTTACGATCGAAGCACAGGACGCCGCGCTTCGCGCCTTTGTCGGTCGCTTGTGTGAGGAAGATGTGGTCGCCCCAGACGACCGGGGAGGCATTGCCGCGATCGGGGAGCGGGGCCTTCCAGCGGACGTTCTCGGTCTCGCCCCAGGTCAGTGGCGGGTCTTTCTCGGCGGAGTGGCCGAGTCCGGTCGGCCCGCGCCACGCGGGCCAGTTCTCGGCGCGGGCGGCGGAACTTACCAGGAGGAGAGCGAGGGAGAGTTGGCGGAGGGTCATGGGAGAGGGTGAGGGGAGAGAGGGCGACCGGAGGGGCGGCAGCCGACCGATCTTGTCATCATCGGGCGCTGGCGCCGCTCCGCTCGCCGATTGCGCTATCCTTTGTTCTTGATGATCATCACCTCGACGATGTTCAGGGCCGTGTCGCCGTCGAGGTCCAGGGTCTTTTGCAGGTGGTCCAGGAACTCCTTCTCCTCGTCCTCGACAACGCCGTCGGCCAGAACGATGTCGCAGGCGTTGGCGAAGGCGGTCTGGCGGAGTCCTTCGGGGAGACCCTCGGCGCACCGGTCCACCAGCTTGAGCGGGCCCTCCTTCTTGAGGATCTTCATGAGGGCGTCCATCATCGCGTTCCACTTGTTCGGGGACACGTTCTCGAACATGCGCATCCGCTCGGTGGTGGTGAACAGGCTCTTGACCTCCTCGTCGGCGATGTGGCCGTCGCAGGCGCTGGCCCCGAGCAGAATTCCAGCGAACGCTTCTTGCTTGGTCAGCTCGCGACCGCTGCCCTTTTCGCCGAACAGGTTATCGAAGAGACCCATGACCGGACTCCGGGGGTGAGGGATGGGACCACTCTAACGGGCCGGGTCGGACAGTCAAGGAAATGCCGATCGTAGGAGTGATGCGGGCCGGCCGCATCCCAGGCGCCAGTTCGTCCGACCCAAATCTCCCCCCGTGACCGGTCGCCGGTGGGCGGCGCGGCCATATATTCCAAATGCTTCCCGGGCACGGGCACCGGGCGGTGCCCAGCTGGCGCCGCCCGGCCGCGGGGGGCGCAAGGAGCCTCGGCTGGGAGGGTCAACGTCCGTGCGGTGTCGCGTCGGGGGGGACCGGGGTCGGTTCGGTGCCCTCATCCCGCTGCTCCGGGAGACGCCCCGGGGGGCCACACCCGACAAGGGCCCCTCACCGGCGCCGGCGGTCACGGCCGAGCGCGCTTGATTCCCGGATTCCGTCGAATCAAGAGAGGCATGCTCGGAACGGTCGTGGCAGCTGATGTCGACGGCCCGCCGGCCTGGGAACCGGCGGGCCACTTCCGTCCGGCCGGCCTGTGCTCCCCGACCCCGGGAGGCGGGCCGGCCGGCGGTGCTTCCGCAGGGGCCACATTGAACCGCCCAGCAGATTCGGGCAGAATGACCTTGTTTCCCACGAGGGCGCGCATGTCAACGGCCGTAGCCCGATCCCGAATCACCACGGTGGGCGATCTCATCGAGTCGCTCGGCGACATCCCGCTCGATCGCGTCCGCTTGGACCCGCCACCCGGTCAAGCGACGGAGGCCGACCTGTTGCGCCTGTCCGCGGCCGACGGCCGACTGTACGAGTTGGTTGACGGCACCCTGGTGGAGAAGCCCATGGGCTGGAAGGAGGCGTCTCTCGCCACGTGGCTGGCCCGCTTGTTCCACCCGTATTTGTCGGACAATGACCTCGGTGAACTCATCGGGGCCGACGGCACGCACCACCTGCGGCAGGACCACATCTGCCTACCAGATCTGGCGTTCGTGTTGTGGGAGAATGTGCCACCGGATGATGAACTCGCGCCGATTCCTGACCTGACTCCAGACTTGGCCGTCGAAATTCTCAGCCCATCAAACACGCTGAAGGAGATGGCCCGCAAGCGCACCGAGTACTTCCGGGCGGGGACGTCACTCGTCTGGCAGGTGAACCCGGAGAAGAAGACCGTGGAGGTGTTCACGTCGCCGACGCGGTCGAAACTGCTCGGCGTCGGCGACACGCTGGACGGCGGCTCCCTCTTGCCCGGGTTTTGCCTACCGCTGAGCGTGCTCTTCGCACCCCGCGGAGGGAAGAAACGCGGGACTGCCCGGCGGCGGAAGCCGAAGGGATAACACTACGGCGGGCCGGGAGCCGTCCGATCGTCCCGGACTTCCACTCCCACTGTCGCGAGCCGCTCCAACAGCGCCCCCAAATCTGCCTCGGCCACGGCCACGGTACACGGACCTAGCCGGTCATCGAGCAGGTCCGCTGTCTCCGGCCACTGGCACACGCCGTCCGTCACCAACTCCGACGGCAACGTCAGTACCACCCGCCGCCGCACCTCGCCCGCGACACCCCCGCCCCCAGCGAACAGCAGCCGGGCGCTCGCCGATAGCGGCTCCCCGGACCGGTCCAGGCACCACTGGTCAAGCTCGGCGACCGTCAACCCGCGATCGCGGGCTGCCCGGGCCGTCGTGGGCGTAATCCGAAATCGGCGCTCCCCATTGTCGGCCGCGACCGGCTCGGCCAGCCGGGACAACTCGGCCTCCAACAACAGGTCGGACGCGGCCACATCTACCGTGAACGTCACCCCGTCCGGGTTGAACTTCAGGCACTGCTGCGGCCGCGCCTCGTAGTCGCGGTTCCCGAGCAGGCGGACGTGGCGGTACTCCACGTCGCCGGCGGCCAACCCGATCCGGTCGGTCAGCTTCTGGGCCACCAGCCCGCGGGCGACGGCCGCCTCGAGGTCACCCGCGCAAGTGAATTCGAGGAGCGTCGCGGCCGTGTGGACCGTGATCCGCTCCCGCTTCCCGGTCCACCGCCGCACCAGGTCCAGCACGTTCGCCGGGACCGGGTGGGCGCTGTGTTGCTGTAGCACGCTGGTGATGTCCGCCATCGTCAGTCCGGACTCGAGCCCGCGATACACGCTCTCAGCCGACAGCCCGAGCGTGCAGGCCGGCCCGAGCCCCTTCCAGTCGGCGAACCGCGATAGCCTCCCGATCAGGCCCGGCGTGAGTCCCTGGCGGTAGACGATCACGTCCCCGTTAGGCTGAACGACGAGGGACTGGGGGAACGGGGAATGCAAGTCCGGGGCGGGCCCGTCGGCCAGCAGGTGGCGACCGACCGCAGTCAGGCGCACCCACCAACCCTCGCCGTCCTGGGTCGCTTCCACCAGCCGCAGCGGCAACGCCCAGCCGAGGAACATGGCCTCCGTCCAGTCCTCCGCGTCGTCGGCGCCGCCGTGCAGGACGGTGACCCACGAGGGATGACGGGTGAGCAAGTACTCGGCCACATCCGCCGGGTGAGTCCACAGGTCGTCCGGCTGGGCGGCGAGCACCAAGAGGGCGGGCAGGGCGACGGTTGGGAACGGGGCCCCTTCCTCGGTGAGCAGGTACCCGCGGAGCGGGTCCCAGTGGTCGATGCCCGGCAAGGCGGACCATAGGCCGGCGATGGTCGGCACGAGCCCGCGATCCCAGGCAGACGGGAACTGCCCGGCCCGGAGCTCACCGGCCTCGGCGACAAATAGCCCGGCGGCGATGCCCATTCCCATGACCAGCACGCCGGCCTCCGGGACGTCCACCGTCTGGTCCGCCAGGGGCGCGCCGAGGAGAGGGTCGGCCTGGAGACGAGTCAGGTCGCGCTTGAATAGCGCGCTCGATTGCGTCAGCCGGACCGGGGCGGCCCGGAGCTGCTGCCAAAGGACCCCAAGCCGCAGCGGCCACTCCAGGCCGTCGGCCACGTGCACCGCCTTTGCGTCGAACTTCTTTCCCCGTAATTGCGGTAAGGGCAAGCCGTCGCGGGTAGCCCGGTCCGCAATTGGCGGGGGAATAATGAGGCGAGCGGTCGTCGGGCTGGCGCTCAGCCATTCCTCCCAGTCGCGAAGGGTCTTGACGGCGTCCGTCAAGACGGGGACGGCGAGACCGGTGTCGAGCAGGATCAGGATCGGGGCCAGTCCTTCCGAGTGTCCGAGCGCCCCGAGCAAGGCGAGGAGCTGTCCGACGGTCCAGGTCGAATGTCGGCTGCGGCCGACGGTGGCCAGCAGATGGCGCGGTGAAGGGGGCAGCTCTTTGAGGCGCCGGTCGATGACCGGGGTGTTCGAAAGGGTCGCGACGGCCCGGGCGGCCAACTCGTCGGGCGGCCACTGGTTGCGGGGCTTGAACAACCGGGCGGCCACGGCCCGGAGGAGGGGTTCGTCGTACCGGGCCAGGCCGGCCCGGACCGCCTCGGCCCACGCGGAGCGGTCGGATTCCATTCTGATTAGGGTACGGATCACCCGCCGCGGCCGACCACCTGGGGCGTGTGCCCCATGCGGCGCAGCTCTTCCAGCACCGCCTCGACCCGGCCGGGGCGGACGAGCAAAACCTTGTCGGTCAGCCGCCCGGCGACATCCTGGGCCAGCTTCTTGCGGGCCAGCAGCTCCTCGGCCAGGACGGCGTCTTCGGTCAGGACCAGGCACACGCGGCGGTGCAACTTGACGGGCAGTCGCCCGGCGGGGGGTTGATCGGCCATAGCAGGTGTTTTAGGGACTGCTGTGCAACCGCCGCCAGGCTGCCAACCGGTTGGCAACCTGGGCTAATTGGCAATGTGAAACACATTCCGCAACCGCTTACGAGCATGCAACTACGGGATCAGGTTGCCACTCAGGTTGCCAAATCCGCGCGCACACTCGAGGGTCTACTCGGCGCATCGCAATTACACGCCCGACCGGGCCGGAAGCGGGGCAACTCGAAAGGTGTAGTCCATGCCGCGAACCGGAAGCGGGGCAACTCGAGAGGTGTAGTGGACGCCGCGGATTCGTTGCAAACCTGAGAGTCACCGGCTTGGGGCGACCGATTTGCAATGACTCGTGATGGGATTTTCGGGGCGATCAGCCGTCGATCCAGATCTGCGGCTGCGTCCGCTTCCAGAGGGTATCGACCAGCCGCTTGGCCTCGCGCTCGAAGACTTGGGCCTGAATCTTGCGGCGGATCTCGGCCTGCAGCTTCTCGTCGTACGGTTTGGTCCCCTGGTAGGTCCGCTCGACCACCTTCAAGACGTGGTAACCGGTCTCCGTCTCCTTGACGGTTACCTGCCCCGCCTTCAAGGCCAGGACGGTCGCCTCCAGTTCCTGCGGGAAGATCTCGCCCGGCTTCTCACCGATCCCGGCCCCATTGCGGAACTTGCTGTCGCCCATCCCGTGCTCGGCCGCCAGTTTGCCGAGGTCCTCCCCGCGGGCGGCCCGGGCCGCGAAATGGTCGGCGTACTGCTTCGCCTCGGCCGGGGTGCGGAACCTCTCCTTGAGGGCGAACAGGTCCTGCCACTTGACCCGGTCCTCAGCCTTGAACTCGTCCGGGTGAGTGGCGTAGTACTCGCGGAGGTCGGCCAGGCTGATGGTCTCGAACGACCCGCCCGCTGCCTCGCGCAGGTACGTCTGCATCATAAACCCACGCTCGATCTGCCGCTTGATCCCGGTCAGGGTCAGCCCCTGTGACCGCAGAATGTCCTTGAACTCGGCGTCGGTCGCGATGCCGCGCTCCTTCTTGAACTCCTTGAGTCGGGCGTCGGCCTCCTTGGCCGCGGCATCCTTGAGCTTGGCCAGTTGACCGGTCATCTTCTTCGCGGTCAGCTTGGCGGTCATCTCGTCGAGGACCAGCTCGCGCTCGATGATCTTGCGGAGCTCCTCGCGGAAGATTTCCTTCTCCCGCAGCACCCGCTGCGACTCCGGCAGCCGCATGAGCTCGCCCAGGCGCTGGTAGACGGCCTCGCGGACCTCGCTCTCGTAGATCGGGTTCTGGCCGATGCTGGCGACGATCCGCACCTGAGAGTCGCCCTCCAGTCGCGGGGGCGTGGTGGCGGCGACCGGGCTCACGTCGCCGGGCGGCATCGGCCTCGGCGTGGGTGCCGGGATGTTGGTCGGCGTCGAGTTAATGGGGGAGCGGACTTCGGCAGCCGCGTCCGTATCCACCGGGGCGGGCTTGCCTGCACCCGGCGTCGGATTACCCAGACGAACTGCCGGCAGCACCTCGGGCATCTGCGACCGGGCGACGAGGACCGGCTTGGCCGACTTCCGCTCCAGCTCCTCGCCGCAGCGGGTCAGGCAGTCCATCTTCTGGTTCTCGTCCCGGGCCTGCCTGGACCCGGTGAGACTGCCACACCCGGCCAGCCCGGCGGCGACGAGCGCAGCCGCAATAGCCTTGTTGGCCGGACGTCGAACGAGGGCCATCCCTGTCCCCCCGCGTGCGGATCGGTCAGCGGGCCGCTTATAACCGCGGCGAATCAAAACGCAAGCCGGACCGGCGGCCGAGGGCATGGCGGCCGGTGGTGGCTGTCCGGACGGCCGGCGGAGGATGGGCAACGCGGCGGCCGGACGTTGTGTGTGCCTTGCGGATGTTTTCGGCAGAATGGGTCATCCGACTTGGGCCGAATGCAGCAGGGAAAATGGTCGCGGGCGACCCCGTGGGTCGCCCGCTCATCGACATTCACTTCAACCACCCGGTCATTGTCACCGCGACGGCCCCGCCGGGATCGGAATCGCCGGCACCTCGCCCGGCTTCGAAATGGCGGTGGGGATGAGCGGCACAGCCGGCGACCCATCAGGCTTCATTCCCTCCTCCGCCTTGGTCAACAGCTCCCGCAGCCCGTCGCGGAACGCCTTGTACTGCCCGGTCACCTGGTCGCGCTCGGTCGTGCGCTGCTGGATCACGTCGTCCTTCTCCTTGAGCTGCTTGGTGAGCAAGTCAACGCGGATCTGCAATGCGCCGCGGGCTTCCTCCACGGCACCCAGACGCTTCGCCATCTGGTCGCGGGCGGAAGCGGCGGACCGGAAGTCGTCTTCCAGGCGCGCCAGTTTGCTTTCAACGGCCTTGAGCTTGTCGGCGCTGGACCCGGTATCAGTCGGGCCCTTGGAACAACCCCAGAGGCCAATCAGGGCAAGGACCGCAACACCGGCGGCCAGGCGGGATCTGGACATGGGACACGGACTCCTGGAAGCAGGGGAAGGCACGAGTGGTTTCGTCCGGCAAATCAGGTGAGGCCGGACAATCGATACGGGTCCCCGCGCCCGGGCGGGAACCCGCCTTCTACGTCGGCGGCAGAGTCGGGTGTACTTCACGTAGTTTGAGTGAATTACGCAGGCCGGAAAGTCGATGAGTGGGATGGGTGAAGTGTGCGGGTCGTAGAGCACGCGTCTCGCGTGCTCTACGAAAACGCCGGGGCCGCGCGAGAGTCTCGCGCGGCCCCGGCGTTGTGTATTTCCAGATCGACTTACGGCATCCCCGGAATCGGGGCGACCTTCGGGTCCGCCTTGTCCTTGCCGAGGTTCTTCTCAATCGCCGTCGGGCTGGCCGTGCCGTCCGGGTTGAACTGCGGCTTCGTCCGGCCATCGGTGATGTGGCCGGACAAGTACCAGCAGCTGCCGATCAGGAGCGCCACGGAAGCGGCCAGGGCCCAGCGACTACGGTGGGACGGGTCGGTCCTCGGACTGGTGTTCGCGGCCCGCGGCTTGTCGGCCCACGGGCGCGGGGCGGCGGGCCACTTCTTCGGCATCTCGGCCTGGAAGTAGGCCGCGAAGAGCCGATCGAGGTCGTCTCCCGCCGGGTTCGGTGTTGGTGTATTCGTGTTCATGGGATTACCGTTGTCCCCTCGGCCGTCAGTCGGTCGGCCAGGCGCTGGCGGGCCCGGCTCAGGCGCATGTGCACGGCCGTCGCATTGATCCCCAACAGGTCGGCGATTTTGGTCGCGTCGTATTCCAGGGCGTACCGAAGCGTCAAGATGTCGCGGTCGCCCTGGGGCAGGTCCTCGAGCGTCGCCCGGATCTTGGCGAACGCCTCCGCCTTTTCCATCGAATCCAGCGGCATCAGGTCCCGGCTCTTCACCCCGTTCATCAGTTGCGGGGGGGTGGTCCCGTTCCGCCGGAAGGAGCTCTTGGCGTAATCCTCGGCCAGGTTGCGGGCGACTCGCAACAGCCAGGCCCGGGGGTTCTGGATATCTTCCTCCCCGGCCTCCCAGTGCTTCCACAGCCGCATGAACGCTTCCTGGGCGATGTCGAGGGCGAGGTCGGCGTCCATCCAGCGCGCGTAGGCGAGGGCCCAGAGTTCCCGGTTATGGCGCTCGTAGAGCGCCTCGAACTCGGCCCGGCGTCCGTCCGCCGCTGGGGGGCTCGACTTCATGCGGCCATTGTACCACTCGACCGCCGGGCCCTCTGTCACACTGTCTACCACTCAGGACGATACAGGGCCGTTACTCTAACCGACCCGAGCCGGGCGAACCGCGTGCC
Source organism: Gemmataceae bacterium (assembly GCA_035258765.1). Lineage (GTDB taxonomy): Bacteria > Planctomycetota > Planctomycetia > Gemmatales > Gemmataceae > SIAJ01. Next base: position 10,638 of record DATFWZ010000315.1, on the reverse strand, counting down.
TTGCCATATTTCGGTCAGGGCGGCTGAGAACGAGTACCTGTTGTAAGTTGCTAATCTCTTCAGACTTCCGCAGTTGGCCAGGTCTTGACGATGGCGAAGACTGCCAATCTCCCCCTCCTGGTGGCGACCTTTTCGTTTTTCGCCATCAGTCAGTCGATTCTGGCCGCCGCCGAACGTCGCTTTAGATGTGCAGAGCCGCACCGGAGCTGATGCTCCCGCCGAGATTGCCGCTGCGAACAGGACCGCAACCGGCAGGGGGACCCAACGATGCGCTTCATCTTGCTGGTCAAGGCCACCAGGGACTTCGAGGCGGGCCGGCTGCCCGACGAAAAGATGATGTCGGACCTGGCCAATTGGACTGAGGAACTGATCAAGGCCGGCGCGCGGATCGGGACTGACCGGCTCCATCCGAGCTCAAAGGGGACGCGGATCCGCTACGCCCGGGGACGGTTCCAGGTGACCGACGGTCCCTTCGCGGAATCGAAGGAGCTGATCGCCGGCTACTGTCTGATCCGGGCGAAATCGCTGGACGAAGCCGTTGCCTGGGCCAAGCGCGTCCCCTTCCAGGAGGGTGAAGTCGAGGTCCGCCCGCTGTACGAGCTGACCCTCTTCCCGGGTGACCCCGCGGAGCAGGCCGATGGTGGGCGCGACAAGGAGGAGCAGTTCCGCGCCGTCCCGCCCAGCCGGAAGCCCGGGACGATCCGATACATGGGACTGGTCAAAGCCGACCCGGATACTGAGGCGGGCAATCTCCCGGACGAGAAGTTCCTGGCCGACATGGGCGCATTCATGGACGAAGCGGCGAAGGCGGGTGTGTTCCTCGCGGGCCAGGCGCTGCAGCCCAGTTCGAAGGGCGCTCGGGTCAGGTATTCCGGGAGAAATCGGCTGGTGACCGATGGACCGTTCGCGGAAACGAAGGAGCTGACCGCCGGCTACATGCTCCTGCAATTCCCGTCGAAGGAAGAGGCGATCGAGTGGACCAAGCGCTTCGTGCGGGTTGACGCCGCCGGTCGCTACGGCGGGGAGAGCGAGTGCGAAATCCGCCCGGTCTTCGAATTCGACGACTACGGCCCGAGCCCGGCGCTCGAGCGCTTTCGGCGGATGGGAATCGGACCGAAGAGTTGAATCACGAAATTGACGGGAGCAGGGATCGTCGCACGATTGAGGTACCCATGGCGAACGAATGGTTTTTGATCGCGCCGGCCGCGGCCCTGGTAGTCACGGGGATCTTCGGCATTGCCCGGCGCCTGCGCGCTCGCGCTGCGAAGCGGTGGCTCGTCGTCCTGAATGCCTTCGCTGATCGCGAGATTGCCCAGCACCAGCGCGGGAGAACTTGACGAACAGCTGGCCAATTCCGCGCGAGCGATTTTTTTGGCGACCATGTCGATTCGGGCCCGCACCGAACGTTGACTCACAAAGGAGAGAAAAATGTTGTGACTGCTGTAAGGTTCGGCCTTGCTTGACATATTCCGATATGGGAATATAATCTCGCCATGGCGCGGGCGGCGACGACCACGGATGTATTCAACGCAATCGCCGAACCCCGGCGGCGCACGATCATTGACGTGCTAGCCAGGGGGGACCAGGCGGTTGGTCAGATCATGGCCCGGCTCCGGATTGCCCAGCCGGCCGTGTCGAAACACCTGCGTGTGCTTCGCAAGGTCGGCCTGGTCTCCGTGCGCAAGGAGGGCCGGCTGCGCCTGTACCGCCTGAATGCGAGGGAACTAAAACCGGTGCACGACTGGGCCAAGAGGTTCGAGGAGTTCTGGACGCATCAGCTCGACCGCATCAAGGATCGCGCCGAGAAGAAAGCGTCCGACGCATCGCGACAAAACGCGCCCAAGAAAGGACCCACATGAGAACCGCGACCAGGTCCCGAGAAGCGTTCGAGACGTTCGAGATCCGCAAGGAGATCGAGATCGCGGCGCCGATTGAAATCGCCTGGGAAGCCGCGCTCGACGAGCTCGGACCGGAAGGCGTGATGCCGGACGGCCGGTCACTGCAGCTGAAGTTCGAGGCGTGGCCGGGCGGGCGCTGGTATCGCGACCTCGGCAACAACTCCGGGCACCTCTGGGGCCACGTGCAGGTGATCAAGCCGCCGACGCTCCTGGAGATCTGCGGGCCGTTGATGATGTCCTACCCGGCGGTCAATTTCGTGCAGTACCGGCTTAAGGCCGAGGGATCTGGCACACGACTCACCATCTACCACCGCGCGATGGGGCTGATCATCCCTGAGCATCTCGACGGAATGCCCGAGGGCTGGGAGCACGGGCTGCAACACATTCGCGAGATCGCCGAGAGGAAGGCCCGGCAACGCACGAACCCGAAGGAGGTGCGCCGATGAAGACGGCGGAACCTGCGATTTCGCGTCACCCCGTGGCGTCCCGAGAGGAGTGGTTGAAGGCGCGGACCGCGCTCCTGGCCAAGGAAAAAGAGTTGACGCGGCAGCGCGACGAACTCAGCCGGCAGCAGCGCGCGCTGCCGTGGGTGAAGGTGGAAAAGGAATACGTTTTCGATGCCCCGCAGGGCAAGGTGACGCTGGCGGAACTGTTCGACGGACGCAGTCAGCTCTTCATCAAGCATTTCATGATGGCGCCCGGCCAGCCTGGGCAGTGCGTCGGGTGCTCCCTCGAGGTCGATCACATCGAAGGCATTCTGACGCACCTGGAGAATCACGACGTCGCCTACGCCGTCGTCGCCCGGGCGCCAATCGCAGAAATCGAAGCCATGCGGCAACGGATGGGTTGGCGATTCCGCTGGGTTTCGTCGTACCGCTCGGATTTCAACTTCGACTTCCACGTCTCCTTCACGCCCGAAGAGATGGCCGCGGGCCGGGCCTTTTACAACTTCGAGTACCAGCACCCCGGAATCGAGGACCGGTCCGGCGACAGCGTCTTCTTCAAGGACGAATCGGGGCGAATTTTCCACACCTATTCGACCTACGGTCGCGGCGGTGAGGAGTTCCTCGGGATCTACCGCATCCTCGACCTGATGCCCAAGGGGCGCGACGAGAACGGCCCCTACCACACGCTCGCCGACTGGGTGCGACCGAGGAACCTGTACGGCCAGGGCGGCATGGTCGAAGTGACCGGTCGGTATCACCCATCAGGCTGCGCTTGCGCCGCCCATCAAGAGGCGGCGCATTGAGAAAGGCGGGGGGATCTTCGTGTTTCCCTGCGAACGCGGCCGACACATGAGTGCCTGCCCGTGGCAGTAACACGACGAGCATGTAGGGGCATGAGCATGACCAGACATTCCCTCCAATCCAGCATGGCGTTGGCGGCTGTTGCCGTCGTCCTGGCGTGCGCGCCCGCCGTCTTCGCCCAGGCGGATGCCGAGGTCAAGCCATTCAAGTACGAGGCGCCGCCAAGCGCGCTCGACGACCTGAAAGAACGCTTGAAGCGCACGCGCTGGCCGGACCGCGAGACCGTCAAGGACTGGTCACAGGGGGTGCCGCTCGCGAAAGTGAAGGCGCTCGTCGAACATTGGCAGACCGATTATGACTGGCGCCGCGGCGAGGCCAGGCTGAACAGCTTCCCGCAATTCCGCACCAAGATCGACGGCCTCAACATTCATTTCCTGCACGTCCGCTCGCGACATGAGAACGCGCTGCCGATCCTCATCACGCACGGCTGGCCGGGGTCAGTGTTCGAGTTCCTCAAGGTCATCGATCCGCTGACGAACCCAACGGCGCACGGCGGACGCGCCGAGGACGCGTTCCACGTCGTGGCGCCGTCCCTGCCGGGGTTCGCCTTCTCCGACAAGCCGGCCGAGCGCGGCTGGAACTCGGAGCGCATTGCCAAAGCCTGGGGCGAACTGATGCGGCGGCTGGGCTACAAGCGCTACGTAGCCCAGGGCGGCGATTGGGGCTCGATCGTCACGACGACCTTGGCGCAGAAACGCCCGGAGGGCCTCGTCGGCATTCACCTTAACATGCCGTTCGTGTTTCCGGACCCGATCCCCACCACCGGACTGTCCAAAGCCGAGCAAAAAGCCGTCGAAGCTTTCAAGCGCTTTCAGACCGACGGGTTTGGTTACTTCGCGCTGCAATCGACGCGGCCGCAAACTCTCGGCTACGCACTGGCGGATTCGCCGGTCGGGCAGGCCGCCTGGATCTACGAGAAGTTCCACGCCTGGACCGACAACAAGGGCGATCCCGAATCGGCGCTCGGCCGCGACGAGATGCTCGACAACATCACCCTCTACTGGCTCACAGACACTGCGGCGTCCTCTGCGCGCATCTATTTCGAGCACGCGGGGGTCGTCGGCAAGGGGAATAGCGGCCGCGTCGAACTCCCGGTAGGCTGCAGCATCTTCCCCGGCGAGATCGTGCCAGCGCCGCGCAGTTGGGCCGAGCGCTTCTACCCCAAACTCATTCACTGGAACGAGCTGGACCGCGGTGGTCATTTCGCGGCCTGGGAGCAGCCGGCGCTGTTCACCAAAGAGCTGCGTGATTGCTTTCGGTCTTTGCGCTGAGGATGGGATGCTCCCGCCAGGACTGGCCGCAGACCTCGATCAAGAACGGCGATGGTTTCGGCATCACGACAAGTACGCCGGGCCCCCGGGAACGGCATACGAGGGCACTGGCCGCGCGGGTATCGACCCCTCCCGCGTCGGCCGCGGTTCCGGACTTCGAGATCGGAGCCGAGTCTTCCAACGGGGTCAGGTGAGGGAATGACATGACTAGGACGATGAAGGTCATGGGGATGTCCGTGGCGGTGGTGCTCGTCCTGTCCGGACCGACCTGGGCCGAGAACACCAAGAGTCCCGCAAGCCCGGCAGACCTGCTGAAACTGCTAGCGGATTCCGGCAAGCCCGGACCCGAGCATCAGAAGCTGCAGCCGCTGGTCGGCGACTGGACCTTTACCCTGAAGCTGTGGACCGATCCGGGCCAATCCCCGGCCGAATTGAAGGGGACCGTCGAGCGCAAGTGGATCATGGACGGTCGCTTCGTCCAGGAGACGGTCAAAGGCGAGTACAACGGCAAGTCATTTGAAGGACTGGGACTGCTCGGCTACCACAACGGCGAGAAGAAGTTCACGGCCGTGCGCGCCTGCGGCTTGTGCGGAACGATCTCTCATGGCTTCAGCAGCTTCGACACCTCCGGCACGAAGCTGGTTTGCACCACGGAGGAATGCTGCCCGCTGACCGGCCAGAAGATCAAGGGCCGCGACGAGGTGATCATCGAAAGTAACGACCGGATCGTCACCAACATCTTCAAGACCCTGGACGGCAAGGAAGCGAAGGTGATGGAGATCGTCTACACCCGCAAGCAGTGACCCGGCCCGCAGCGCGAACGGGAGAGACACCTGACGTTCTCGCATCAAAAAGGGGCCGCAGCGTGATCCGACGGATGGTCGGATGGCTGCGGCCCCTTGCACTTTTGCGATCGTCACCATGGTCGACATCAAAACTCACGACGTGGGCGCGTGTACACATCTCGCTGCGGTTTCGCGCGCCCCGGCGAAACGAAAGCCCGGGTAGGGCGAATCTCTCTTTGGCTCGCTACAATTCTCTCTCCACTATACCTCTGCTTTGGAGCCGCCGACCGTGGCCGTGATCGAGACTCGCGACCTCCGCAAGCGCTACGGGCGCGTGGAAGCCTTGCGCGGGGTCACCCTGAAGGTCGAACCCGGCGAGGTGTTCGGCCTGCTCGGCCAGAACGGGGCCGGCAAGACCACGCTGATCAAGATCCTCCTCGGCATCGTCAAGTTCGGCGAGGGGGAGGCCACGTTGTTCCACCATCCGGCCGGGACCGCCGACGTCCGCAAGCGCGTCGGCTATCTGCCGGAGGACCACCGGTTCCCCGAGTACCACTCCGCGTACAGCCTGCTCGACTATTACGGCACGCTGTACGGCATGCCCAAAGACGACCGTCGCACGAAGATCCCGGAGTTACTCGATCAGGTCGGGCTCGCCAGTCGGATGCACGACAAGATCCGGACCTACTCCAAGGGCATGAAGCAGCGGACGGGGGTTGCCCAGGCAATCTTCCACGACCCGGAGCTGATCTTCCTCGACGAGCCGACCGACGGCGTTGACCCGGTCGGCCGGCAGGAGATCCGCGAGATCATCGAGGAGCGGCGGCGCAAAGGCGCGACCGTCTTCGTCAACTCGCACCTGCTGGGCGAGATCGAGATGATGTGCGACCGGGTCGCGATCATGCAACGCGGTGAACTGATCCGCGAGGGGACGGTCCAGGAGTTGACCGCCCAGCGGGGCGTGTTCATCCTGGGTGTGGAGGAGCGGGACGCGTTCCCCGAAGCCGAGCTGAGGCAGATGGGGTACAACCTTCGGGCGGTCCGCGACCGGTGGGAGATCACGCTCGCGGACGGGCAGTCGATCGACCCGGTGTTGCAGTTGATTCGCGACAAGGGGTTGCGGCTGACGCACATGGTCGAGAAGCGGCAGACGCTGGAAGACATCTTCGTGTCGCTGGTGGAGGCGGCCGAGCCCGGGGTGGAGGCGCGGCGGAAGAAGCGATTAGCGGCCCGGGACCGCGACCGCGACGATCGCGGCCGGGGTCGTGACCCTTACGACGACCGTTACCGGGATGACGACCGCCGCGGCCGCCGGGAGGACTACCGATGATGACGAAGCCCATCGCCATCCTGAAGGACTCCCTGCGGGAGGCCTGGGACAGCAAGACGCTGCTGGTCATGCTGGTGCTGGCCGGCTTGTTCCTGATCGGGGTGGCGAGCATCGGCTACACACAGGCCACCCCGCAGTCGGTGTTCGAGAACTACCTGAAAGACCTGTCCGAGCCGGTCTTGCGGCTCGACCGTGGGAAGCGGATCCTGCCAATGACCCGGGGCCCGGACGGGGGCCCGCCGAGGGCACTTGCCAATTACACCCTGACTACCTTCCGCGCCATCAAGGAGGCCGGCCATTACCCGAACGGAGAGTACGAATTCACCCTGATCGTCAAACCGTTCGACCCGACGAACCCTGATGGCAAGAAGGACGAGACTAAAAAGGACGACCCGAAGAAAGACGACCCCAAGAAGGAGGCTGGGCCGGAGGCGGACGGGTTTGAGACGGCCGTGGCCCTTTGGCACGAGGACGGGTCCGGGCGGTTCCTGAAGATCGAGGGTCGGAACGAACTGGACCCGAGCAAGGTCAAGGTCCGGGTCGGCGCGGTGACGGACGAAATGGTTCGGGACTACTTCGCCACCGAGCTGGAACGGCACACCCAGGTGCCGATCACCGAGTTTGAGCGCCTGATGACCGAGAACCCGAAGGAGCGCATGTACCGGGTTAAGACCGGGCCGTCGAGCGAGCCGCGGGTCTGGCCGGTCAAGCTTTCGCTCCTGTTCGGGCTATTCCAGTCGGAGATCCCCCTCCCGTTGGGAGTAATCCTGTACCTCATCCAGGACATCGTCATCAGTTCGGTGGGCGGAATGATCATCATTTTGATCGCCGTCATCGTGACTGCCTTCTTCATCCCGAACATGCTTCGGCCGGGGTCGGTGGTGATGCTCTTGTCGAAGCCGATCAGCCGGACGACCCTGCTGTTGTTCAAGTACTTCGGCGGGCTGTTCTTCGTCCTCATCCTGTCCACATTCGTGGTCGGCGGGGTCTGGCTGATTACCGGGATCCGGGCCGGCGTATGGGCCCCGGGGGTGTTCGCGGTGGTCCCACTCATGACCCTGAGCTTCGCCATCCTGTACGCGGTATCCACGCTGGCCGCGGTCCTCACCCGGAACTCGATCGTTGCCATCCTGGTGACTGTGGCATTCGGCGGGCTCCTGTGGCTGGTCGGGAAGGTGGAGTCGATCGCCGCAGTCTTCCGATACCAGGCGGACGCGCTGGCCGAGCTCAAGAAGGAAGAGCCGGAGTACCCGACCTGGACCAAGATCGCCGGGGGGCTGAACCGGGCCCTGCCCCGATGGCACGACATCGACGTGTTGACCGGGCATGCGGTCATGGACTCGCTGATGACACTCAAGCAACAGGAGGCACGTGGGGAGGCCGCCCTCGAGAAGCACCAGCCGAGCTGGGGCGGGACGATCGGGGTGACCGCCGTGTGGATCGTCGCCTTTCTGGCGCTCGCGTGCTGGTGGTTCTCGGTGAAGGACTATTGACGCGGGCGGGGGTGGCGCGGAGGATGTCGGCGGTCACGACGACTGTCCGGCGGACTTGGCCGCCCGCTCGCGGAGTTTAGCCACGAGAGCCGACCGGTCCTTCTTGGACAATTCGATCGACATCTCCAGGAGAACCTGGGCCACCTCGGACGGGGTAGCAGTCGTACCGTCGGCCCGGAGTTCGGCGGTGAGTTCGTCCAGGGACGCCCGGAGGGCGGGCCCCACGTCGACGGGGACGCGCGGGCCAGGGTTCTGACCGCGGGCCGCGACCAGCGCCGCGACGCGGGCCCGGACAGCCGCGAACGTGATCGCGGCGTACGTTCCCGGCGGCCCGACGGGTTCGGCACCGAGGGCATCGGCGACCAGGGCTGGATCGACTCGGGGTTGAGTCGGTCCGGCGTCCTCCACCCTCCGCTGGGTCGGCCCCGTGTCCACGACGCGCTGTTGGCCCGGTCCCATCAGTGATGGATGTTGATTCATGTCGTCCCTCCCTCGGCATCATAGCTGCGAATGTGATAGAAACGGCCATCGTACTCAACGGCAACTTCGCCTTGATTGGTCCGCCGACCCATCCGGTGCAAGAACTCTCGGATGCGGGGCAGCGATGCCACAAAAGACTCGGCCGCAATATACGAGTACACAACTACCGGGCTCTCCCGGATAACTATGCCCTGCTCGTTCTTCCAGGCGCCGTCCACTGGAGGCATGGCCGTTGCCCCGCCGTTGATCTCGCACATCAGCCCAATCGCCTCCTCCACCCAGGCCCGGTGATCGGCGATCGGCTGGCCGTCCCGGTCCTTGTTCGGGACGTAGATGGTGAAACACTGCGGCGACGTGGCGTCATCCGCACCGAGGGCGGCAGTCAGGTCCGTGGAGATGGGCTGGGTCGGGCTCACCGACTACTCCTTTGTTTCACGGTAACCTATCGGCCGGGCCTGTCAATTACCCCTTCCACACCGCCGCCCCCCCGTTCCGCAGCGCCAGGTTCGCCAGGTGCGCCGCCGACGCGCTTGACACTCCGCCCTCGGCCGGGGCCGTCGGGGCCTTCCGACTCTTGATGCTCTCCACCCAGTTCGTCAGGTGCAACAGCTCCCCGTCCGGCTTGTCGTAGAAGTCGGCACCGCGGTGCTTGGGCTCCATGCTCGCGATCACCTCTTCCGCCTTGGCCTTCTTGTTCCGCAGTTCCGGCGTCAGGATGTAGGCCCCGCGATCGACGTACAGGTTCGCCTCCGTGCCCATGAACACGATGTGTGCCCCCTCGCGGGCGTTCGCGAACGTCCCGTCGAAGTGCATCTGCAAGCCATCCTTGTAGCTCAACACCGTCTGCACCGTGTCCGGCGTCTCCCACACGTCCTTCGCCACCGCGAACTCGCCCAGGCTCACCGCCTTCTCCGGGTGCTCGACGTTCAACACCCAGTGGGCCACGTCCACCCAGTGCACCATCAGGTCGGTGAAGAGCCCCCCGCCGAAGTCCCAGAACCAGCGCCAGTTCCGCATCCGGTAGTCGTCGAAGGGCTGTTCCTTCGCGTTGCCGAGGAACGCCTTCCAGTCCACGGTCTTGGGATCGACCGTCCCCTTGAACCGCCGCACGCGATCGGTGTTCCGGTTCCAGGTCATGTGGACCTTGACTACCTTGCCGATCCGGCCGGACTGGACCATCTCCCGGGCCTGGGCGATGTGCGGCATGCTCCGCTGCTGCGTGCCGACTTGCACGATCCGCTTGTGCTTGTTCTGGGCGTCGATGACCGCCTTGCCCTCGCTCAACTCGTGCGTGAGCGGCTTCTCGACGTAGACGTCCTTGCCGGCGGCGCAGGCATCGACGGTCATGGGCACGTGCCAGTGGTCGGGCGAGGCGATCAGGACCGCGTCCACGTCCTTGCGGGCCAGCAGCTCGGGGTACGACTTGGTGACGAACACCTCGTCCTTGAGCATCTTCCGGGTCTCGGCCAGCGCCGCGTCCCAGACATCCGCAATCGCGGTGACCTTGACGTTCGGGATGGTGATGAGGGATTTGAGCAGGTGACGACAGCGGCCGCCGGTGCCGATCAGGCCGACGTTGAGGGTCTCGTTCGCGGCGAAGGCGGTGGCGGAGGAGCCGGCGACGGCCACCGCGGTGGCCCCGGCGGACAGAAGAAAGCTGCGACGGGTTTGCATGGGAGAGGCCTCGTTAGTTCGCGGGCAGGCAGAGGGCAGAATAGCCACAGAAAAGGCGAAAAGACACAAAAACGAAAGACCGGAGGCAGAGAGCCATCCTGACGAAACTACCCGGAGGACATCTGCCTTCCGATTTCTGCACGAAAATTGCCGCCGCGCGCCACTGATATGGGGAGACGCCCGAGGGGACCGTGCCATGCTCCGCCTGACTCTGCGCACCTTGCTCGCCTACCTTGACGACACCCTCCCGCCCGCCCAGTCCAAGCAGATCGGTGAGAAGGTCGCCGAGAGCGAGTTCGCGCAGCAGACCGTCGAGCGCATCAAGACTGTCACCCGCCGGCGCCGGCTCACCGCGCCGCCGGTCGAGGCCGACGACCAATCCACCGACCCGAACACCATC
>DATFWZ010000314.1:0-10652 GCA_035258765.1 Gemmataceae bacterium | reverse complement strand
GGGCACTCATCCAGGTACGTTTCCAGGCGAACGAACCTGAGCTTCCAGCAATGGACGTCCCATTCGTCTGCCGTCACATTCTCCGGGCGCACCCGAGCCTCGAGTTCCTTTCGATACTGCGCCAAATCCAAGAGACCCAGCGCCGGAATGCTGTCTTCGAGGCAGGACGTTACGAAAAAGGTCGCGCCTGGCACGTCCCAGTGGGGCAGATTCCGGCGTCGGAATTGGGAGCTTTCAATCACAGTGGTTCCCCAAACTCTTAGGCCCGAGATACTGATCTCTTGCTCCTCGCGCCCGACAAGATCGGAATCTTGTCGCCACGGGGCCTTCGTAGGCACAAGATTCCGATCTTGTGCGTTTCGGCGTCGACAAGAGCGCGAACAGGGCTTGGAAGACTGCCGCCCACGTTTCTTCGCGTCACCGCCCCAGGGCCTTCGTGGCCACAAGATTCCGATCTTGTGCGTTTGGGCAATCGACAAGATCGCAATCTTGTCGCCACGGTAGCGTTACTCCACGTATCGAAAATCTGCCGACGCAAATAGCGCTTGGAACACTCCCGTCAACGACTCCGTCGCGTCCCGCCGTGGGTTCACAAACCTCAGGACCACCGCCCGCTCGCCGGCGGTCGGCTCGCGACCGAGTGCCAGTCGGTACGCCCGTGTAAGGCGCGCCGCGTCATCCGGCAAGCTCTCGCCGAGCAAGCGCTCCGCCGCGTGCCGGGCCTGCTCCGCCGGGAACGGGTGGTTCAGCAGATAAAGCGCCTGCGACGCCACCGTACTCACGTTTCGCCGTCCTGTGACGACACTTGGGTCGGCAAAGTCAAAGGCCTCCAGCGACTCCGAAATCGCGTTGCGGAAGACCGGCAGGTAAACGCTGCGCCGCGTATCCGCGGACTTGTAGCCGTAATCGGCCGGCAGGTTCGTCGGGAATGTCGGCCCGCCCCGGTCCGGCGCGAGCTGGCCGCTCACCGCGAGCATCGTGTCGCGGATGCACTCGGCATCCAGGCGCCGACGGTTCGCCCGGCCGAACAGGCGGTTCTCCGGGTCCGCGGTTGCGGCGGTCGGGTTCGCCGCGGATTGTCGATACGTGCGGCTGAGCACGATTGCCCGCACGAGCCGCTTAACCGACCAGCTGTCCGCGACGAACCGGGCCGCCAGGTGATCGAGGAGCTCCGGGTGCGACGGCAGCTCGCCAGTGGTGCCGAAATTGTCGGTCGTTCGCACGAGCCCAGAGCCGAAGAGCCAGTGCCACGCCCGGTTCACGATCACCCGGGCTGTCAGAGGGTTGTCGGCCGACGCGATCCACTCCGCCAGCTCCTTGCGGCCGCTTCGATTGGCCGGGAACTTCGTGGTGGCGCCGGCGGTGACGACCTTCAAGAACCCCCGGGGGGCCACCGCGCCGAGGTTGTGAACGCTCCCGCGGACGTGGACCCGAGCATCCTCGATCCGGGACTCTTCCACAACCGTCATCACCATCCGCCGCTTCGGCCCGGACTCCTGTAGCCGCTTCAACTCCGCCTCCAACTCCTTCACAAAATTCCCGGCGCCGTTCTTCGGCCCCGGTTCACGTTTCGCGGGCGGCCCGTCAAGCGGGATGAACGTAATGGCGTCGGCCGTGACGTGCCCCTTCGTCCCCTCGGTCGAGATGATGACATACCCCTGCCCGTTCTTCTCGACGCGATACTCACCGAGGGAGACGAACCGCCCGTCGATCGGTGGCTCCTTCCGCATGTCGACGTGAACGGTCTTTTCGCCGTCGGCGCTGAACACGGTCACCGGTACGGCTTCGGACCGGGTGGTCCCGTGCGAGTAGGCGAGGCGCACCTCGTACCGGCCTGCCCCGGGCAGGTCCGGCTGGAAGGTGAGCGTCTTCTCCCCCTTCCCGGAGTTCTGATCGTGAAGGTAACCGTCGCCGATGTAGGTGCCGGAATGCGTCGAGTGCTGCCACTCGCCGACTTTCTTCGCCTGGGCGTCGTCGACGACAAACCCCGGGACGTCCGCGACCGGCAGCACCTTGACGATCGCCGGGCCGGCTTTCGCCTTTTCGGCCTTGATCCGCGTCTGGAGGGCGGCGATTGCCTCGTCGTGTTTGCGAAGTTCCGCCTCCTCAGCGGGCGTGCCGGGTAGGGGGACTTCGATCCACTTGGACACGTTGGCGTGCTCCATCGCCTTCGCGTTCCGCAGGATCCCGGCCAGGGCGTAGTAGTCTGCGGTCGGGATGGGGTCGAACTTGTGGTCGTGGCACCGGGCGCAGGTGACCGTCTGCGCCAGGAACCCCTTCGTGATAACGTCGAGCTGCTCGTCCACCACGTCCATCCGGAGCTGGGCCTTGTCCTGCTCCTCCAGGTTCGTGTTACCCAGGGCGAGGAACGTGGTCGCGACGAGCTGCCGGCGGCGGTCTTCGAGACTGGCCGCCGGCAGCAGGTCCCCGGCGATCTGCTCGCGAATGAACTGGTCGAACGGCAGGTCGCGGTCGAACAATTCAATCGCGTAGTCGCGATACCGCCACGCCTCCTTGAGGATGAACCCGCGAAGGGTCAGCGATTCACCGAACCGGGCGACGTCGAGCCAGTGTCGGCCCCAGCGCTCGCCGAATCGCGGGGACGCGAGGAGCCGGTCAACCAGGTTCTCGAACGCCCGCGGATCGTTGTCCGCGACGAAGGTATCGATCTCCTCCGGCGTCAGCGGCAGGCCGGTCAGGTCGAAGGACACGCGGCGGGCCAATGTCGCCCGGTCGGCCTCCGGAGCCGGGCTCAGGTCCCTTTCTTTGAGCTTCGCGAGGATGAAGCGGTCGATGTCGTTCGTTGCCCAATCGCTCGCCTTGACGGTCGGCGGAGCTGGGGCTGCGACGGGTTTGTAGGCCCAGAATTTCCGCCCCTCCTCGATCGTCATACCGATTGCTTTGCGACTACCAGCCGCGAATCGCGGGTCGGGGGCACCGATCTTCACCCACTTTTCGAAATCGGCGATGACCGCGTCGGGGAGCTTGCCCTTGGGAGGCATCCGGACGTTATCGTCGTAGCCAAGAGCCCGGATCAATCGGCTCTCGGCAGGCTTGCCGGCGACGATCGCGGGCCCGGACTCTCCACCCTTGAGGAGGCCGTCCCGCGAGTCGAGGAACAACCCGCCCTTGAGCTTCCCAGCCTTCTCGGCTTCCGCCGAATGGCACTTGAGGCAGTGGTCGGTGAGCACCGGGCGGATCTTCTTCTCGAAGATCTCGACGTCCGGATCGGCGGCCCGTCCGGCGGGTCCTGTCACGAGTCCGAGGAGAAGGGCGGCGGCGGGAGCACGCATCCGAGGTCTCGGGCGGCGCGGCCAGGTGTGACGACAGCACTCTACTATAAACCCGCGCGGCGAAGCGCACGACCGTCGATTCCGCGCTGCCCGCGATTCACGCCGCGGCGAACGCCTTGCGCAACAGCTCCAGGCTCTTCGGCACCGCTGTCTTCGGGTCTTCCTTGCCCTCGAATTCGAGGGAGATGTACCCGCGATAGTCGTGCTTGTGGAGCATCTTGGCGATTCGCGCGTAGTCGAGGTCCAGCTCGTACCACAGCCCGCCGCCGTAGTACGTCTTGGCCTGCACGAGGACCGCGTGCGGGGCGATCTGTTCCAGCTTGTCGTACGGGTCCTCCAGGAAGTTGCCGGTGTCGAGCGTCACCCGCAGCCAGGGTGAGTTGACCTCTTTGATCACGCGCAATACGCCCTCCGGAGTTCGCCCCAGGCCCCAGTGGTTTTCTAGCCCCATCACGACGCCGCATTTCTCCGCGGCGTTCAGACACTGGCCGAACCCGTCGGCGACCCACTTGAACCCGTCTTCCTCGGTCACTTCCTTGGGCGGCGGCTCGATGCCGCGATTCTTCATCAGCTCGTCGAAGTTCTTGCTCGTTCCCCAGGTGCCGGTGTTCACGCGCATCGTCGGAATGCCCATCGCGTACGCCAGCTCGATGCACTTGAGCGTGTGATCGACGTTCTTCTGCCGCGTCTCCTTGCTCGGCGACAAGAACCCCTGGTGGGTGGAGAAGCCCATCAGGTCGAGGCCGTTGGCAAACGCTCGGCGCTTGAGCTGTTGGAGGTAGCCGTTGTCCTCCTTTTCCATCTGCCGGTGGAGGATTTCGACGCCGTCGAAGCCCATCGCGGCGGCGAGGTCGATGCATTTCTCGATGTCGCGGCGGTCGCGGTGGCGGAATTGCCAGAACGAGTAGGTCGAAACGCCGATCCGGTTGGGTCGCGGCGCCGGCGGCGGGTCAGCGGCGCGGGCCCCGGAAACGGCGAGCGGGATCGCGGCGGCGGCGAGAAAATGACGGCGGTCAATGGTCATGGCAGGCGCTCCGGGAAATGGTGAGATCGTTGTAGTCGGCCGCATGGCCGATTACGATGGCGGCCGGTTGGTTACCGATCGAGAGGAACATCATGAACCGACTTCTGTGCCCGGTCCTCGGCGCCGGCCTGCTAATGACCGCTACTTCAACCCGGGCAGACGACAAGCCCGACTGGGTGGAACCGATGAAGGAGGTGCGCGGCAAGTTCTCCGGGACGCCCGCGACACTCGCCCTGTTCGGCGACTCGATCACCGTGTCGCTCGCCTTCTGGGCCCCCCTTCGAGGCGAACCGAAGGGCATGTCGAAGGAAATGGTGGCGGCTCACGAGCTGATCAAGGGCCGTCTGAAGCCGGAGTGCTGGGACAAGTGGCGCGGGCCGAAGTACGGAAACAACGGCGGAATGACCATCCGCTGGGCACACGAGAATGTCGGCAAGTGGCTCAAGGATCTCAACCCCGAGGTCGCGGTGGTCATGTTCGGCACGAACGACTTGGGCCCGCTGGACGTCAAGGAATACGAGCAGAAGACGGACGAAGTTGTGGACAGGTGCCTGAAGAACGGAACGGTTGCGATCCTGACCACGCCCCCACCGCGGAGCGGAATGCTCGAGAAGTCCAAAGAGTTCGCGGAGGCGGTGCGCCGGCTGGCCATGGCCAAAAAGGTGCCGCTCATCGATTACCACGCGGCGGTGCTCAAGCGCCGCCCAGACGACTGGGACGGGGCCCTGCCGAAGTTCAAGGACGTCAAGGGGAACGAATACGAAGTGCCGACGCTGATTGCCCGCGACGGAGTCCACCCGTCCAACCCGAAAGCGCATCAGGATTACTCGGACGAGAGCCTGAGCCGCAACGGGTATGCTTTACGCAACTACCTGACCCTGCTCACCTACGCGGACGTGATCCGGCACGTGCTGCCGAAGTAAAGGGCCGGCCGTTCATTTCCCGGTGGAGGTGAGGATCAGCTCCGCGTGGCGCACGCAGAACGCTTCCCCACCCGCGAACACCAATTGCAATGTCCTCCCGTCCGCACTGATCCACTTCGACGGGAACCCGCACGATTCGCTGGCGTCCGTGTCCCACGGGTCGGCGACATACTCCTTTGTCCACGGACTCCAGGGCTCGGGAGCGTCATAGATCGCGAGACCGTAAGTGTCCTTCCGGTCCTTCGCCGGTCGCGTGACGCACCACAAGTAGCGCTTGAGCCCGATTTCGTACGTCACCGCGGACCGGTAACACTTGCCCGCGTTGGGTCGGCCCACGCCCAGATCGTCGGTGTGCTCTCTCGGGCTGGTGCGCTCGGGCTCCGGGCGGAAGCGGTGCGACTCCTACTTCAATGGAGACAGAACTGCGCAACCGGCCGCGGCGCTGGAGAGATCCTCTCCGTAATTCCGGCACTTGTAAATGGTCCAATGCCGCGGCCGAATGGGACCGCTAATCGCCTACAACTCCGTGCGCGACCGGCTTCCTCGCGTGGTTCTTGCACACGTTGCTTGTGAGAGCGGGCACCCGTTGTCGGATCAGGGGAACTAGAACGTCACCACGCTCCCCTCCCGGATCGACCTCTCACACGCCTCGATCATCCGCTGCGCCGTCATCGCGTCGTCCAGTGTCGAGAGCGGCTTCGACCCGCGGCGGACGCTGTCGTTCAGGAAGTACCGCACCTCGTTCACGATCGATCCCTGGTACGCCGTGTACGTCTGCGAGTGGACGATCCCCGGCTTGATTTCGACGTGGTCGCAGTAGCTGTACCGCGTGCTCCCGGCCGTCCCGATCACCTTCACCATCACCGTCCACGGGTCGGCCGCTTGGTCGTCGGCCGCGAAGCTGGCGCACAGGTGGGCCAGGGCTCCGCTCTCCAGCTCGAGCTGCACCATCGCGATGTCCTCCTCCTTGTACGTCTTGTAGTGCAGGCACGCCTTCATCGCGCACAGCCGTTTCGGCTTGCCCACCAGGTACAGGAGGATGTACGAGTTGTGGGTCAGGATCTGTCGGACCACCCCGGGGTAGCGCGACGCCACCTCCTCCGGGTGGTGGATGTTGTACATCGCGTAACAGGACACGATCCGGCCCAGGTCGCCGTTCTCGATCAGCTCCCGGGTGCGCATCATGCTGGCCTCGTAAATGTAGTTGTGCCCCGGCATGCACACGAGCTTGTTGCTGTCGGCCAGCCGCTTCATCTCCGCGATCTCGGCCACCGTCACCCCGACCGGCTTCTCGACGAGCACGTGCTTGCCGGCGGTCAGCGCCAGCCGCGTATACTCGAGGTGCGTTTCGAGGTTCGTGAGCACGAAGACCGAGTCGATGCTCGGGTCGTTGACGAGAGCTTCCGGGGTCTCGAAGTTGCGACACCCGAACTCGCTCGCCCGCAGCCGGGCCCGCTCCTGCGACCGATTCCACAGGCCGACCAGCCGGGCCCCAGGGCAGCGCTTCACCGCCCGGTCGTGCAGGATGGCGACGTCGCCCGCGCCGATGAACCCGACGCCAATTGTGTCTGTCACGGCCATATGAGGCGGCTCCAGTAGGTGTGTCGAGGCGGAGTTTACGGCCCGGGCTGCGGGACAGCAACGGTCCGGGCTTCCGTCCGCGTCGCCACGCCGTCATAATCATTCGCATGTCCAACTCGTCCGACGGCCCGACCATCGACTTCCGCCCGCCCGACACGGCACCGACGCTCACCCGGGTTGGCGTGGACGGGGAGCGCCGCGAGGCGCCTGCCAACTTCGCCCCGCCCGGCTACGAGATCCTCGACGAGTTGGGCCGCGGCGGAATGGGCGTCGTCTACAAGGCCCGGCAGAAGTCGTTGAATCGGTTGGTCGCCCTCAAGGTGATCCTTGGCGCCGGGCACGCCGGGGCCGATCAGTTGGCCCGGTTCCGGGCCGAGGCCACCGCCGCCGCTCAGCTCCAGCACCCGAACATCGTCCAGGTGTTCGAAGTCGGCGAGCACGACGGTCAGCCGTTCATTTCTTTGGAATTTGTGGACGGCGGCTCCCTGGCCGACCGCCTCAAGGGGGAGCCACAACCGCCACGCGATGCCGCCGAGTTGGTGCGCACCCTGGCCCTGGCCGTTCATCACGCCCACGAGCGCGGTGTCGTTCACCGCGATCTGAAGCCGGCCAACGTCTTGCTAAGTTCCAGGTTCCAAGTTCCAGATTCCAAGTCGAAAGACACGCCGGACGTCACGACGGGCTCACCAAGTTCGGGGAACTTGGAACATGGAACATGGAACTTGGAACTGAAGGTGACGGACTTTGGCCTCGCCAAGCAGCGGGCGGCCGAGTCGAACCTGACGGCCAGCGGGGCCATCCTCGGCACGCCGAGTTACATGGCCCCGGAACAGGCGGCCGGCGACAAGGCTGTCGGCCCCGCCGCCGACTTGTACGCCCTCGGCGCCATTCTCTACGAGTGCCTGACCGGCCGCCCGCCCTTCCGGGCCGCGGCCGTCATGGACACTGTGCTCCAAGTGCTTCACGACGACCCGGTCCCACCGTCGCGACTCCAGCCAAAGCTCCCTCGCGACCTCGAAACCATTTGCCTGAAGTGCCTCGCGAAGAAGCCGGAGGGGCGCTATACGTCGGCCGCGGGCCTGGCCGATGACCTCGGACGCTTCCTGAGCGGCGACACGATTCTGGCTCGCCCGGCGTCGCCGGTGACCAAGCTGTGGAGGTGGGCATGGCGACACCCGGCCGTGGCCACCGTGGCGTTCGTCCTGGCCGTCCCGTTGCCGGTGATGCTCGCGGTCATGGTGTTCCTGTGGGCCGAAGCCCGGTCCGCGAAAGCCCAGATCGAGAATGAGAAGGTGGCCGTGGACCAGGCCCGCGACGCCGCCGCCCGCGAGCGCGATCTGGCCCAGGGGTATTTGAAAAACGCCCTGGGCACGATGGACCGGATCCTGGAGCGCGTCGGCGACGAGCGGCTGGCGCGCGTCCCGGCCGCCCAAGAAGCGCGAACGGCGATTCTCATCGACGCCGTCGCCTTCTACGAGACCCTCCTCCGGCTCGATAGCAACGACCCGGCAGTCCGGACGGAAACGGCCCAGACGTATGCTCGCGTCGCCCGGGTCACCTTGATGGCCGGGCGGACCGACCAGTCCACCAAGGCAGCCCGCGACGGCGTCGCGCTGTTTCGTGGACTCGCGGACCAGTTCCCGGAGCGCCCCGAGTACCGGAACGAATTGGCCAAGGCGTACATGTTCCTCGGCCACTCGCATGCCCTCAACGGATCGTTTCAAGAAGGCCTGACCGCGTACGAAACCGCGGCCGCGTTGGCCGAGGCACTGGCAAAGGAGTTCCCGGATGAGCCGTCGTACAAGACGACAGCAGCTGACTGCCGGCGGAGCCTCGGCTACTTCTTCACGCACTACGACCCGGCCCGCGGCGAGTCACAATTCCGCGAGGCTCTCCGACTGGCCGACATGGCGTCGCGGCAGCGCCCGGAGTCCGGCGAGTACCGGGCCCTGTTGGCGACCGTGCTCGGGTCCTATGCCCAGCTCCTGGTCGCCCGCGGCCGGTTCAATGAGGCCAGCCCGCTCGTAAGCCGCGGGCTGGAACTGGTTAAGGCTCCGCGAGACGCCCTTCCCCCGACCGGGCACGGCCGCTTCTATCACGACCAGGCGGTCATTAGCCTGCGACTGGCCGGCGCCGAAATCCATCTGCGGGCCGGGCGCCGCGAGCAGGGGCTCGAACTACTCCGACAGGCGATCGCCGACTTCGAGGGGTTGATCGCGGGCCAGCCGCAGTCGTTCCCGTACCGCCTGCAGGCGATCCAGGCCTACAGCAGCTACGCCCACGCCCTCCGTGAGGACAAGCAGTACGCCGACGCCGTCAAGGCGACCGGGCGGTCGGTCGAGCTGGCCAACGACCTGCTCCGCGACTTCCCAGTCTTCCGCGAGCTGCCGAAGTCGATCTGGTTTCAGACGCAGCGGTACGCCGTCCTGATCGACCATGCGGCCACGCTCGTCCACGTGGGCAAGACCGCGGACGCCGAACGCATTGCCCGCGAAGTCGAAAGTGCCCCGGCCGTGACGGGCGCAATCGCCTACAACCTGGCTTGCGTATTCGCTCTCCTGGCCGGCGCGGCGGACGGGACGGCGCGGGACGGACACGCGGGCAAGGCGATGGCGTTCTTGAAGAAGGCGGCCGCGACCGGCTACCCGGCTAACTCGGGGCAGGTCGAGCGCATCCGCACGAAGGATGAAGACCTGGATCCGCTTCGCAAGCGGCCGGAGTTCCAGGAGTGGGCCAAGGACTTGAAGCCGAAGCCGGCAAAGAAGTGAGCCGGGGAGTCGTCCGCCCGGGCGGCCTCGCACTGCGGGCACGCAGAGGATGATCCAGACATCGACAGCTGCCAGCTACCTGGTCAGGACCTTTGCCCAAAGCAACAGCGAACTGAAGACATTGCTCGCCCGGACCACCGCGACGACCGAACAGACAGCGAACGCTTGACCGGTCCGCGGATGCCGCGGTGGACTTCCCCGTCGTGTAGGAGGCGCCCGTCCGCACGGCTGGCGAACTTGTATGCCCAGGTTACCGCCCGCGGCGCGGAGGGCCGGGCCAGAAGTGACGACGAATGACCCGCGACCGTCCCGGGCGAGTGCCGCCCGGCTCAGTCTCTACCTGCGGTGCCTCGAGGGGTGGGAGCGCGACGGCCGGCCGACCGCGTCCAGCCGCGACCTGGCCGAGGCCCTCGGCATCGGCGACGCCCAGGTGCGTAAAGACCTGGCCTATCTCGGCGGGCTGGGCCGGCGGGGAGTGGGCTATCGGGTGCCGCAAGTGATCGCGGGCATCCGCACGGCGCTCGGGATCGACCGCGAGTGGCGCGCCGTCCTGGTCGGCGCCGGGAACCTGGCCCGGGCGCTCTTGCGCTACCGCGGCTTCCCGGAGGGCGGGTTCCATATCGTCGGATTGTTCGACGCCGACCCACGAAAGGTGGGTCAGCGGGCGGAGGGGCTGGAGGTGTGGCCGATGAGGGACCTCGGCGGCCGCGTCCGCGAGTTGGAGGCGGAGTTGGGGATCATCGCGGTGCCGTCGGAGGCGGCGCGAGAGGTCGGGGAGCAGTTGGCCGCAGCCGGGGTGCGTGGCGTCTTGAACTTCGCCCCGGCCGTCCTCCGCTTGCCCGCCACGATCCCGGTCGTTAATGTAGACCTGACGATTCAGCTCGAGCAACTGGCTTTCCAGGTCGAGTCCGGTCGGTCCGGCTGATTACCCGGTAGTGTAACGGTAGCACAAGAGATTTTGGTTCTCTTTGTCCTGGTTCGAATCCAGGCCGGGTAGCTCAATTCTCAGCAACCTGTCGGCAGTCCACCAATCGCACAATTTGGCCGCGGTCGTCAGAGCAGT
>DATFWZ010000313.1:0-24397 GCA_035258765.1 Gemmataceae bacterium | reverse complement strand
AACGCAACCGTCAGCCCGCCGGTCGTCAACTGAGTGCCGGCGGCATTCCGCGCGGTGAGGGTGACCGTGCTCGTCCCGCCCACGGCGACCGACGCGGGGGCCATCGCCACTGTGGACTGCCCCAGGTCGGCGGAAGTGGCCGTGACCGTGACGCCCGGGGCCGTCGAAGTCAGGGCCTGACCGCCAATGGTGGCGGTAACGGTGTTGGTCCCGGCGGTGGTGCCGGTGAACGTGGCCGTGTACGTCCCGTTCCCGTTGTCCGTCACGCCGCTGAACGTCCCCTGCCCAGTCCCGCCGCCGAGGGCGAACGCGACGGTGAGACCGCCGGTAGTGAGCTGGGTGCCGGCGGCGTTCCGCGCGGTCAGGGTAACGGTGGCCGTGCTCCCGACGGGGACCGACGACGGGGCGATCGCGACGGTGGACTGTCCCAGGTCGGCCGTCGTGGACGAGGTCACGGTGATGGTCGGCGCCGTGGTCGTTACAGCGGTGCCGTTGATGGTCGCGGTGATGGTGTTGGCCCCGGCGGTCGTCCCGGTAAACGTGGCGGTGTACTTGCCGTTGTTGTTGTCCGTGACGCTGCTGAACGTGCCTTGACCGGTCCCGGTGCCGAGGCCGAAGACGACTGTGAGCCCGCCGGCGGTCAGTTGCGTCCCGTTGGCGTCCTTGGCCGTCAACGTCACGGTCGAGGTCCCGCCCACCGCGACCGACGACGGAGAGACGCCGACGGTGGAGTGGGCCGGGTCGGCCGGCCCCGGTGCCGGACCAGTGACGGTAATGGTCGGAGCCGTCGAGGTCAGGGACTGACCGCCGATGGTGGCCGTAATGGTGTTGGTCCCGGCGGTGGTGCCGGTGAACGTCGCGGTGTAGGTGCCATTGTTGTTGTCGGTCACGCTGCTGAACGTCCCCTGGCCGGTCCCCGTGCCGAGGCCGAACGCGACCGTCAGACCGCCAGTCGTCAACTGGATTCCGGCGGAGTTCCGGGCGGTCAGGGTGACCGTGGCCGTCGAACCGACGGCGACCGACGTCGGGGATACGGCGACCGACGACTGCCCCAGGTCGGCCGGCGTGGACGACGTCACGGTGATGGTGGGAGCGGTCGTGGTGACGGCGTTGCCGTTGATGGTGGCGGTGATCGTGTTCGTGCCGGCCGTGGTGCCGGTGAAGGTCGCCGTATACGTGCCGTTGTTGTGGTCCGTCACCGTCCCGAACGTGCCCTGGCCGGTCCCGGTGCCAAGACCGAACAGCACCGTCAGCCCGCCGGTGGTGAGCTGCGTCCCATTCGCGTCCTTGGCCGTCAGGGTGACGGTCGCCGCCCCGCCCACCGCGACCGACGTCGGGGAGACGGCGACGGTCGAATGCGCCGGGTCGACCGGGCCGGCGGCCGCCGTAATCGTAATGGTGGGCGCCGTGGTCGTGACGGCCGCGCCGTTGATGGTGGCCTTAATGGTGTTGGTCCCGGCGGTGGTCGCGGTGAAAGTGGCCGTGTACGTGCCGTTGCCGTTGTCCGTCACGGTGCTGAATGTCCCCTGCCCGGCCCCGGTCCCGAGGCTGAACGCGACGGTCGCCCCGCCGCTGGTGAGCGGGGTTCCGTTGGCGTCCTTGGCCGTCAGGGTCACGGTCGCCGTCCCGCCCACCGCGACCGACGTCGGCGACACGGAGACGGTCGAAGTGGCTGGGCTGATTTGCCCCGGGGTGGTGCTCGGTGGTGAAACCGGCACTGACACGGAGGGCAACGAGAAGCCGAGCCGGGATGCTACCCACTCGGCAATACCGGCTTCCATCGAGGCCAGCCGGCCGACGGCCGCGGCCATGCCCGACGGCAGCGCCCCCGGGAACTGGCCCAGCAGCGCCGTCGTCTGCGTCGCCTGCTGGAAGATCCCCGTGAAGAGCGACTGGACCATCGGCCGCAGCGCCGGGCTGGCCAACATCGCGGGAGCGTGATTCAGCTCTTGTAGGACCAGGGCGGACGCATACGTCTGTTGGGCGCTGGCGAGTAAGTCGCCGGCCGACGCGGGGGCCGTGCGGTCCTCGAAGGACTCGACGGACAGGCGAACGCGGCGCGTGGTCATTCTTGGTCTCCGGTCCAGGGCCAAAGGTGATTACCAGAACATACCACAAGAGGGCGGGCCGGTCAGCAACCGGCCGCGCCACATCGCTTTACGCTCGACCCAAAACTGGTCCAAGCCCGCGAACGCGTGCGGCCCGAAGGACCCGGACCTCGGCGAATCGGTACGTCCCGCGCCACGCATCAGTCCGCGGGCGGCGCTTTCAGGGATCACTCCGAATGGGCCGGATCGAGCGGCGGGTTCGACCTCTTAGACGTGGTAACCGGTTCTCCCGATTTGCCCGCCGGGTGGGGTTTTGGCGACCCCTTAATGAGTAACCCCGGACGACGCAGGGATGTGCCGGACGGCCTGGTCGTTCAGGTCGGCAGCGAATCCAATCGAATGAGGATGAGGGGCGTGATCCCCTTGTTCCATTGCCTTTAGGGAGCCGTCGCGGTTCCCGTCCGGTCATCGAGATTTGGCGGAACCCGAGTGAGCGGACTGCAAGGCGGCCCGCAATTCACGCGGCACTCGGCCCTGTCTGTTCATCGCCCTCATCGGATGGGGACTCCGCGACCAGCCGCCGCAGTACAGCTGCCAGCCGCAGGTAGGAGAGGGGCCGCGTCAGCACGAGCCCGCCCGCGGACCGCAGGGCCGCCGCCGCTACCCATTCCTCGGGTCCGGCCAGGAAGCAGCAGGGCAACCCCGGGAAGTGGGACTTGAGCCACGCCAGCAAGGCCGTGGCCGGCAACTCGGTGCCGCCGGCGCCTGCCACAACCACGTCAATCGGACCGCCGTGCCGCAGGTAGGCGTCCACCGCGACGGCCCGGGACGGGGCCGCCGCCACATCGAACCCGGCGGCCGACAGCTGCTGGTCGAGCTGCATGCGCGCCTCCCAGTCGGCCTCCACCACCAGCACGCCCGGCCGGCGGGCGCCTGGGCGGGGCGTAAGGCTGGGGGCCGGCGCTTCGGCGCCGCGGGCGGACTTGCTGACCATGGCCGTCTCCAATCAATCCAGTGCGCGGTTGTGCGGACCGGAGCCGGCAGCGAACGGGGTGAGATTCGGGAGTGAGAGTACCGGCCCCGGGGGCGTTGAGGGTGCGGTTGGCGACGGCACTCCGGACGTCGTCGTCGGCCCCGAGAAACCCGCCGCAACGGGTGTGCCGCGCCCCACGGCGCGCGAAAGCCCGGCGAATCGCCCGATTTCCGCCGCGACAGACGGCCCCGAGGGGCCTCGGGCTGGTCGGTAGACGCGCATCCGGGTCGCCGAAATGCCAGCCGGTCCACGAACTCGAATTGTCCCGCTTCCGCCGTCACCGGCGGGGCACCAGGTCTACGGCGTCCGCACGTAGACCTCCGCGCGGCCGGTCCGGGTCACGACGTACCGATCCCCGTCCGCCTTTACCTTCAATAGTCAGCCGCCCGCAAGTCCGCCAGGAACCGGCGGACGATCCCGGCGTCGCCGTCCCGGCCGCGGTCGTCGAGCCAGTCGGCATACACCAGCCACCGGGCGTCGTCGGCCGGAAGCTCCCCGATCGCCCGCCAGAAAGCGTCCTCGTCCGTGTTGGTCATTTCTCACATCTCCACCGTCATACCCTCTGTCGCTGGTTCCGGTCAACCGCCGGGACGTTGGAGTTCACCCTGTGTGCGGATTGCCCCACGGCGCTAACTACTGAGGGAAGAGACGAGAATGAGAGAGATTAGGAGTGAGGGTAGGAAGAGGAGTAGGAGCAAGATTACGAGTAAGGGCAGGCCCCAGCCT
Source organism: Gemmataceae bacterium (assembly GCA_035258765.1). Lineage (GTDB taxonomy): Bacteria > Planctomycetota > Planctomycetia > Gemmatales > Gemmataceae > SIAJ01. The sequence continues at coordinate 20,590 of DATFWZ010000313.1, read as the reverse complement.
CTCGAGGCTAGGGTGTGCCGGCCTGCCTGAGGGCCGCGGCCCCTTGGAGATCGAAGTTGAAGACGGTCGAACATGGGCCGACTTCTCTGATCAGGCTACTCTTGGTGTTGTACTGGTCTGGTATCACCGATACCTCCTCGTCGACGAGGTCCGCCGGGATGGTGGGATTGATCACCTTTCGTGGTAACGTGCGGCTGCTCCGGATCTCGACCCGGTACTTGCCCGGACGCAGGCCGCGCTTGATCTCGTACTTCCCGTCGCTACTGATCCCGCCCCCGCCGCCCGGTCCCGGGGTGCCGTCGATTGGGATCCACGCGATCGACCCCGTGGTGAGGGGCTCGTTGTCCAGCCGCACCGTGCCGGTGACCGTGGGCTCGGTCTCCCGAAGCAGCCAGACGGCCAGCACCACACACCCCAGGACCAGCAACCCGCCGGCGGCCAGCCACGCCCGTCGCGCGCTTCTCACGGTTGAAACTCCCTGTCACGATGGAGCTGGTGATTGAGCAGTAAGCAGTGAGTCTTGTTAACACTGCTTACTGCTTACTGCTCACTGCTCTCTCACCAACTCGCCCCCGGAGATCGACGCCATCGCCTGCCAGGTCGCCAGGTTGATGTTCTGGGAAACAAAGTGGACGGACCCGTCGGCCTTGAGGACGTTCACCCCCCCCGGATGCCTGCTACGCGAGGCGGCGGTCATCTCGCTCACGCTGCCGCCGGTACACGGCAAGTTGAGGTCGGGCCGGTTGTAGGACGGGGGGCAGAACCGTGCCGACGGGTTGAACACGTCCGGGCGGGCGCTATTCGGCGCAGCGTGGGTGTAGAGCTGGCTCATGCCCGGCACGTCGATCCAGTGCACCCCCCGCAAGTCGTTTATGGCCTGGCTCTCGGGGAGGCCCGTCAGGTACTCCCCGAAAATCATCGTGTTGCTCGTCCCGTTGCCGTTGGTGATCTCCGTCAGGTTCGCGCTCGTGTTGCGGCCGAACGCGGCCCGGCGGTTCGGCGGCACGGACTGCGGGAGCCCGGCACCCAGGTTCCGGTCCCCGAAGAAGGCCAGGTAGTTGCTATGGTTCCAGGTCCCCAGCTCGAGCCCGCCGGGGGCGTACGTCGAATGCTCGCCACCCAACCCGTCGCTCGGACATAGCAGGTCCCGGACGACCGTCCGGGTCGGGGCCTGGGGCCCCAAGGAGTTGCTCGACCCTCACCACGGGATGACGCCGCCGTAGGCGTCGAGCGTCCCGACCTTCACGTTGGGGTCCCAGCGCCGGTACGTGTTCTCGTGTTCCAGGTAGGGGTAAAGCTCGATCATGTACGTAGTGCGCGGCGCCGTCAGCAGCTGGGGCCGGTCGTTCCGGGACCCCATCGGGAACGCGTTGTGGGTGTCGTGGTGCACGTGCACGGCCAGGCCGATCTGTTTCATGTTGTTCTGGCATTTGGACCGGTTGGCCGCCTCCCGCACCTTCTGCACGGCGGGTAGAAGGAAGCCGATCAAGATGCCGATGATCGCAATGACGACCAGCAGTTCGATCAACGTAAAGCCGCTGCGAAAGCGTCTCATTACGCGCCTCCTTCCAACTAATGGGGTGCCGGGGTCCCCCTGGGGACGGTCCCTATCAGGGTCCTCCGCAAACCGCCGCGGAACCCGCCACGGAATTCCGGCCCGCGATCCGCCGCGCGAAATCTTCACGGCTCCAAGCCGAATTCATGAGAATTCGGCTCGCAGAGCGGCGGTACCGCCGACGTCACGTGACGTCGGCATCGAGACAATATTTGGGGGTGAGTCCTGTTTGGGAGAATAGCCGCAGGGCCTTGCCCGAGGCAATCAACTTCCGGAGTTTTCCGACGGAATTTTGAACCGGCCAATGAGTGGTGAGTGGTGAGTGGTCCGCCCTTCTACCACTCACCACTCACCACTCACCAGGGGTTCACGGCCAGGTCCGGGCCACCCGGAAGCCGCCCTCGCTGAACGAGACCTGCGGATGGAACCCGATCCGACGGGCCGAGCGCAGGTCCGGTGCCGCGGAGAAGAACCCGCCTCCCCGGACCACGCGCTTCTGGGCGGCGGTGACCGGCCCCGGCTGTTCCCGGTCCTCGACCGGCCCGGGCGGATACGGCGCCAGCGCATCGTGGCACCACTCCCAGGCGTTGCCGAGCATGTCGAACATGCCCTGGTCGTTCGGCTTCAGGCATCCCACGCGCCAAGCCCGGCCGTGGGCGTTGCGGGCGTACCAGCCGTAGTGGTCCAGCAGGTCGTCCCCGCTGCCGTCGGGGCGGCTCGTCACGGTCCCGGCCCGGCAGGCGTACTCCCATTCGGCCTCGGTCGGCAGCCGGTAGCCGGTCCGGTTCAGGTAGTCGGCCGGCAACTCCATTCCGTCCTTGATCTCGGCGATGGGCGGGTAACACATTTGTTCTTTTGGAATGCCCTCCCGTTGGCTGAGCCAGCGGCAATACTGGGCCGCCACGAACCAGGTCACGCCGAGGACCGGCCCGTCCGGGTCCGGGCCCTGCTCCTCGGCCGGCCGCCAGTCGATGCCGGGGTTGGCGTCCAGGAACTCCCGGAACTGCCGGACGGTCACCTCTTTGGTCGCGACGGCGAAGGAGCGCGGGATGCGCCGGCGGTGCGACCCTTCGTCCCGTCCCCGCCCCGGTTCGCCCATCGCGAACTCCCCGGGGTCGCGGAACACGACCAGGGTGTGCCCCTGCTTCGTGACCTCCCAGCGGCGGCGGCCCGGCGGCCGATCGGCCAACTCAAGTTCGATCTGGCCCAGCCGCTCGCCGTGGCTCCAGCGGGAGCGCAACAGCCAGTCGATGGCGGAATGGAGGCCCGGATCCTCGTCGTCGCGGTAAGTCTGCAACAGCCGCTCGACCAGCGGCTGCCGGGCCGCCGCGGGCAGTTGCGCCGGATCGAACTCGCCCAGGCTCAGTAGCAGCGCCCGCCGGGCCGAGGCGTCCGGCTCGGCCGCGTAGTGCTCCACGAGCACGTCCGCTTTGACGCCCGCCCGGGCGAAGCGGTGGATGAGATAGGACCGCAAGCTGTGCAAGTGGGGGTCCGGGCTGTCCCGGAATAGCGGCCAGATGCGGTCCGCCCGGATGCGCTCGCTCTGGTCCAGGGGCCCGCGCTGCTTGTCCCAGTCCTCCAGCTGGAGGAGGACCACGGCCGCGTGGGCCTGGCGGCGCGCCAGGCGGTCGGCGTCCGCGGCGTCGGCCGGATTCGGCTTGTTGTCCAGCTCGGCCCGGACCAGGGCCTCCGTCTCCTGACCCCTGGCCAGGACGAACGGGCTCAGGATCTCATAGGGCTTTCCCTCCGCCTCCAGGGTGAAGCTCAGCTGCTCTTCCCGGGGGACTTCATTCGTGCCGGCAAAGACTCGAATCACGAGAACAGCGGCGAGGGAGCGCTCGGACTCCGGCCGGCTGGGCTCGAGAATGATCTTCCCCAGGGCTCGCTGGATGATGACGCGGACCCCCCGGAGAAGTTGCGCCCACTTCACGGCGGTGTCCGGGTGTTCCTTGACCAGCCCGTCCGCGACCTCGGCGCTCCACCGCACCCAGTCCTCCTCCGGGTCGAGGCGGGCCAGGGCACAGGCGGCGCGGAAGCGGCGGTCCCTCCCCTTCTCGGTTTTCACCTCGGTTTGCAGCAGGGCCCGCAGCCGCGCAACCGCCTCCTGGTGGTGGCCCGACTCGGCCAGACGCCGGACGATGACGAAGGCCTCCTCCGGCCCGACATCTTCGAGCAGCCGCTGCTCCAGGTACGGCACCTGCTCCCGATCGACCGGCAGCAGGGCCAGGCTGGCGTGCAGCCGTTCCTTCGGCGAGGAAGAGGAATCTTCGAGGACGGCCTGCAGCTTCGGGTTGGCCCAGGGGCGGCAGGTGTCCAGGTCGGCGATAATCTGCTCGACGCGCTCGATGTCCGCCGTCTTGAGCGACTCGACGAGGTGCTCCGCTTTCACGGGGCCCCGGTATACTTCGGCGAGGAACCAGCCAAACAAGGTCGCCGCCACGACCAGGACCGCCGCCTGGAGCAGGTGCCGCCGGGTGGCGGCCCGCAGCATGCGGCGCTGGGGGGGCGTCCGGTTCCGGGACCGCGTCCACAGCAAGATGTTCAACCACTCCCACCAGCCGGGCAGCTGCCGGCTGTCCTGTTTGACGCCCCAGACGGAAACCCGTTCGGCCAGGAGGAGTTCCATCCGGCCATGCCGCGTCTCCCGTTGCTTGCGGGTCAGCCACTGCCGCAGCGCCGGCACCAGGTAGTCGTGCGTCAGCTGGTAGGACGGGCCGGCGGCCCGGACGCCCGCGGGCGGTCCCTCCTCGAAGGCCCCTTCGGGGTCGGTCGGCGTCACCAGCCGCAGCTCCGTATCGAGGATGTGCAGCAGGTCGGCAAACTCCTGCGGGCGGCCGGCGTACCCCGCAGCGTCCTGCAACTCCTGGTGCGACCGCATGTGCCCCTTGAGGTCGGCCCCCGGCTCAGGCAAGAGCGCCTTGAGCACCGCGCGGGCCGCCTTCTGGTGCAGTCGGTGCGGCGGCGGGGCCGTGGCCGCGCTGAAGGTCTCTTCCAGGAAGGCGACGCCCACCCCCTCGGCGCCTCCCACCTGCCGCAGCGTGGCCGGCGTCCACGGCTTGCCCTTGACCATCTCGGCGAACAGGGCCAGCCGCACCGGAACGACCTCGCCGTCCTGGGCCAGCCCAGCCACCGCCTGGTCGAGGAACCGCTCCTGCTCGGGTGTCACCTCAGCCGCGTTGGCGGGGAGCCGTCCAAACGCCCGGCCGAACTCCGCCAGGACCTTGCGGGCGTGGCCCGGGTCGAACAGGTCCACGGTGGCGAAGTTGTGCCCCTCGACGATGCGGACCTCCAGGTCGCGCATGAACCGGGTCGCGGCCATGCCGAAGTCGTCGCGGACCAGGGCCAGGCACTGCACGTGCTCGCCGTCGCACTGCCGCAGGGCCCGGACCAACTCGGTGTGCGGTTCCGACCCCTTGGCGTGCAGCCATTGCTCGAACTGGTCAAGGACCAGCACGACTTTGAAGCCGTTCGGAGTGACCGCATTCATACGGTCGGGGAGCGCCGAGACCGTATCAATGCGGTCACGACTGACCCCGCGCCGCCGCAAATCGGTGAGGGTCTCGATTAGCCCGAGGTTGTCTGGCACCTCGGGGCAGCGCTTGCGCAGGCCCTTGAGCAGTCGGGCCTCGGTGTCGTCCGGCGTGGCCTCGACGTAAACGGCCCGGACATACCCCGCCAGCCGGGGCAACAACCCCGCCTTGACCAGCGACGACTTGCCGCAACCGCTCGGCCCGTAAAGCAGGCCGACGCTGAAGGTCTGGTCCGGGTCGGTTTCCTCCACGCGCCGCTTCCAGAAGCGGAGGCTGTCGGGCAGGCCGTGGCGGTCGCGCGGCCCGGGCAGCAGTTCCAGAAAGAAATCGGCGTCGGCCGCGTCATAGGCGCGCAGGCCCTTGGGCACGACCCGGGGGGAAGGATGAAGGATGAAGGATGAAGGATGAACCGAAGACTCGGCGGCGGGCAGGCCTTCTTCCTTCATCCTTCCGCCTTCATCGTTTATCTTTTCCGCCAGCCAGTCCCGCAGGTCCTCGGCAAGGTCGTGGGCGGTGCTGTAGCGGTCGGACGCTCGCTTCGCCAGGGCGCGCAGGCAGATTCGGTCGAGCTCGGCGGGGATGGCGTCATCTAACTGGCGGGGCGGGCGCGGTTCCTGGGTCTTGATCTCCTCAAGGATGTCGTCCGGGCAGTTGCTCCGGTACGGTCGCTGCCCGGTGAGCAACTCGTAGAAGACGACGCCCAGGCTGTAGACGTCGGTGCGGGCATCGACGCGGTGCCCCTCGCCTTGGGCCTGTTCCGGGCTCATGTACGCCGGTGTGCCGGCCAGCTGCGGGCCGGTGCCGAAGTCCACGTCGCGCAGCGCCATGCCGAAGTCGGCCACGACGGGTCGGCCCTGTTCGTCGAGAAGGATGTTGGCCGGCTTGATGTCGCGGTGGACCAGGCCGCGGCGGTGGGCGTGGTGCAAGGCCTCGGCCACCTGGGCGACGAGGCCCGCCGCTTCCGCGCAGGCGGGCCGGGCCTTCTCGAGCCGGGCCCGCAGGTCCTGGGCGGGGACGAACTTGGAGACCACGTAGCACAGGCCGTCGGCGGTGCGGCCCACGTCGTGGACGGGCACGATGCCCGGGTGGTCCAGGGTCGCCAGTATGCGGGCCTCGGCCAGGAATGCCTCGACGTCGGCCGCCATGACAATGCGGTGGCGGTGCGGCACCTTGATGGCCACGTCGCGCTCGAGGTCGTCGTCATGGGCCTTGTAGACCACGCCGAAGCCGCCGGCGCCGAGCCGGGCCGTGACGCGGTAGCGGCCGAGCTGCGAGGGCAGAGCACTGTCGTGCTCGGGTCCGGCCGCCACGGAGGAGACCGCCGCGTCCTGCTCCCGGGACGCGTCCCCGTCCACCGCTCCGGCTTCCTGTAGAAAGATGGCCCCAATCAGCGTGGTGTGCTCCGGGAAGCGCCGCCGGTATTCCTCCGGGCGAACGATTTCGCCCGCGCGCCGGCGGTAGGACAGCTCCAGCTCCAGAAGCTCGCAGAGCAGCTCGCTCCGCGCCGGTCCAGCCAGGCAGCCCAGGTGGTCCTCGATCGGAGGTCGCTGTCCCGCCCGCCAGGCCGACTCGAAGCGCTGATAGGCCGCCTCGACCTCCCGGGCCAGCGGCAGCGGCAAGGCGCTGTCCGTTCGAGAGGCGGCGCTCACGATGCCCCCTCCTGCTCCCAGATACTGCGGATCAGATGGAGCCGCCGCTCGACCGTGCGAAGGCCGCAGCCGAGCTGGGCAGCAATCTCCTCGTTGCCGTAACCCTCCACCTTGCGCATGGCGACGGTGCGCAGCGCAGGGCTGTCCAGGCGCTCGAGCAACCGGCGATACTCCTCGGCCACCTGGGCGGCGAAGGCGGGCGTCGGCTCCGGGCCTTCGAGCTGTTCCAAGGCCGTTCCCGGGGCGGACGAGTCCGCGGGGCCGGGCAGGGCGGCCTCGTCGAGCACGGCCCCGCCTCCCCGCTTCTGCCGGCGCTCGTGCTGCGCCAGGTCAGACGCCTTGCGGGCGGTGAGGAGGACGAGGAGCTGCCACAAGTCCAGGCGGTCGTGCAACTGGGCAAAGCGGCCGTCCTCGGCCCCCCGGCAGAAGCTGTCGAAGGCGCTGAGAGCGACGTCCTCCTCGTCGGCGGCGCGGCGGGGCGCGGCGCGGAGCTTCTTGCGGGCCAGACCGACCAGGCGGCGGTAATAGCGCTCCCACAGCTTCTGGGCCGCGCCCGGGTCGCCGGCCTTGAGCCGGTCGATCCACAGGGTGACCGAAGCGTCGGGGCGCATGGGAATCGTCCGGGCAGAGGGGTGCGGTCGAAGCGGCGCTGGATTGTAATCGTGCCGCCCCGGGGGTGCAAGGATGCGACGCCGGCCGCCCGCCCCGGGCCAGGGCAAGGATCGCACCGATGGCGGGTTCCGCGCCGACTTGCGGAGGACCCTGGTAGGGCGGCCGTCCCGCCCGCCCGGCACCGCCCCCGGCGCCCGGTCTACGCGCAGAGTCGGATCGCCTCCGGGGTAGCGCAGCCCGCCGCCCGGAACAGGAGACGCGCGTCATGCGGCCCACCTGACCGGCAAACGGCAACCCGGCGACGGACCGCCGGGGCGCAGGCAAGGGAATGCTCGTCCCGCCGTCTTCACTCACTCGGAGCAGTTGTCGGGCGCCATCCGGGGTTCGGGCGGCCACAAACGGCAGCGCCTCGAGAGAACGAGGGGCTCCAGCCGACCGCGGCCGGCTCGCGCACCGCGGACCCACCCGCAACGACGGTTCACCATGAGCAGGAAGACACCAAAGCTGATGCTGACCGGGGGCGTCGTCGCGTGCGGCCTTGGCGGCTGGCACTCGCACCCCAGCCCGCCCATCATTTCGATCAAGGCCGGCACGGCTACCTGCTACGACGACCGCGACGACTCCATTGTCCCGCGCGAGTAGCCGGCGGGCACCGGGTTCGTGGAGGACGCCGGGTGCGTGCACATCCTGGCGAACGAGGGGGACGTGGACCTGGAGGTGATCGTCCTCCAGATCGTCCCGCGGGCGGCCCCGCGCGACAGGGCCCCGTCCGGTCCCCGTCGTTGAAGAGAGAGTGAGATTATTGGAGAGAAAGCGGCCGGCGGGGTCCTTACCGCCAAGCAAGCCCCCCACCGGCCCGGCACCGCCCCGGCGCCCGGTCTGCGCGCCTGGGAGATGTTGGTGCGATTGTACCGCAGACCGCACCCGAATGGGAGAGTTCCATGAAGTTTCGCTCGATCCTGTCCGCCCTGCGGCCCGCCCGACCGCCGCACCGGGGCCGAAGTGCCGCCCGCCGGGCCGCGGTCCGCCCGCGGCTCGAACCGCTGGACGACCGCTGTCTGCCCTCGGCGGCCTTCATCCCCGAGTGGAACGACCTGGTCCTGGACGTGCAGCGGCTGCGCGGCCAGGGCAACGCGCAGGCGGCCCGCGCTCTGGCGATGATGAACGCAGCCATCTACGACTCGGTCAACGCCATCAACCCGACCCACGAGGTCTACCGCGTCCCCGCCACGCCAGCCGTTGGCGCGTCGGACGACGCGGCGGCGGCCCAGGCGGCCCACGACGTCGCCCGCGGGTTGTACCCCAACGACGTCGCCCGGTTCGACGGACTGCTCAACAACGAGCTGGACGAGCTCGTCCGCGAAGGGGAGACCGGGATCGCCGACGGCATCGCCCTGGGCCAGTACGTCGCCGGGAAGATCCTGGCCTGGCGGTCGAACGACGGGTCCGCCCCCCCGCCGGTCGTCACTTACACGATCGGCTCCAACCCGGGCGACTGGCAGCCGACTCCGCCGCTTCTCAACCGTATCCCCGCGACGCCGTGGTGGCCCGGCGTCGCCCCGTTCGCGCTGGAGAGCGGCGACCAGTTCCGCGCCGGCCCGCCGCCCGCGCTCACCAGCGCCGACTACACCGCGGCCTTCAACCAGGTCAAGTCCCTGGGCGAACTCCACTCGACCACGCGGACGCCGGAGCAGACGGAAATCGCCCTGTTCTGGGCGGACCCCGCCTCCAACTCGGGCGTCGCCATCTGGAGCCAGATCACCGAGACGGTGTCGAAGGCGCACAACCTCACGTTGGCGGACAACGCCCGGCTGTACGCGCAAGTCAGTGTCGCGAACGCCGACGCTTTCATCGCCAGTTTCGACACCAAGTACGCCTACAACTTCTGGCGGCCGGTGACGGCGATCCCCGCCGCCGACACCGACGGCAACCCGGACACTGTTCCGGTCCCGGGCTGGACGCCGCTGATCAACACGCCGAACCACCCCTCCTACGCGTCGAACCACGGGAGCCAGAGCCGGGCTGCGGCCGACGCGCTGGCCGCCTTCTTCGGCACCGACCAGGTTGACTTCACGGCGAAGGTGGGGACGGTGGAGCGGTCGTTCCACAAGTTCACGGACGCGGCCAAGGAGGCCGGCCAGAGCCGGATCTACGCCGGGATTCACTGGAGCTTCGACAAGGCCGCCGGGGAGAATCTGGGCCGAAAGGTCGGCCAGTACGTCGTGGACCACTTCTTCCGGCCGCTGCCCGGCACGGGCGAGTTCCTGACGGCCGCGGGCGCAGCCCCCAGGACCGTGAACGGGACCCTGCGCGCCAACCGGGTGCAACCGCTCCTGAACGAGGCGCTCGCCCGCTGGCAGTCCGCCGGCGTGGACACCTCCGCCCTGCAAGGGATCGACGTCCGAGTCGCCGACCTGGGCGGTCTGACGCTCGGGAAAGTCGCCGACGGCGCCATCTGGCTGGACGACAACGCGGCCGGCTGGGGCTGGTTCGTGGACCGCACGGCTCGGAGCGACTCCGAGTTCACGCGACGCGGGAACCAAGGGGAGAAGAACCGCATGGACCTGCTGACGGTGCTGACGCACGAGGTCGGCCACCTGCTTGGGTACGACCACGAGGCGGGCGGGGTCATGCAAGACAGATTGGAGGCCGGGATCCGTTGGACGATTGGCCCGACCACGATGACGGCTTCCGACCGGCTCGATGGCGCACCAACCCTGTTCGCCTGGAGCGCGAATTCGTTATCAATCGACGGACTCGATAGCAACTACGCGAAGCGGAAGTAGCCCGCGGCCGCCCCACCGTAGCCGTCACGCGGAGCGTGACGGCTACCGACAGCGGCCGGCGGGGGTCCCGCCATGTGACCCCCGCCGGCCCGGCATCCCCCGGGCGCCTGGCCCGCGCGCCCGGGGCGATCGCCCTTCGTGCACCGCGGACCGTAATCCCCACACGAGAGACTCCCATGTCAGTTGTTCCCTGGACCGGGGTCCGGCGCGTCGCCGTTGTCCCGGTTTTCAACAAGCAAGTGGACCCGCCGCCGCCTCCCGACTGGGCGTTCCAGGTCCGCAGCCGCGTCTTCTACGACCCCGACCCAGCCACCGGGCAGGACCGGTCGTTTCAGAACTACCTCCACGCTCTCTCCTACGGGCGGGCGTTCATTGACGGTGAGGTCTTCCCGCCCGTCTTCGCGGACGACGCGGAGGTCAACATCCCGGCAATGAATTCGCTGCCCGCCGGTCACGGCTACACGCACCTCCTCGCGGTGCTGCCGCACTCGTTCGGTCCGGACCGCGGCGGCTTCGCCTTCTGGGACTTCCCCCCCGTCAACGGGATAACCGCGTGGGCGCGCGTGGCCCTCTACGACGACCGCCTGCTCACGGTCCGGCAGCCGATCGGCGTCTGGGGCATGGAAATCCTGCATATGACGACAAAGTTCACGGACCTGTACTTCACGAACCCGAACCTGGGAAATTACGACGTCATGGCGGGCGCCGGCGCCAGCACGCACGCGTCGGCTCACACCAAGCAGACGATGGGGTGGCTGCCCTTTGGCAAAATCGTCGTCCCCTCCGCCGGGAATTCCACGGTCAAGCTGCAAGCCATCGCGATGCCGCAGCCGCCGCCGCCCGATCGCGCGACGGCGGTGCGGATTCCGTCGAAGTTGAACACGAATCACTTCATGGTGGAGGCGCGTCTCGCCGTTGACGCGTACGAGAAGAGCAACGGGCCCAACGACGGCATCCCAGCTGAGGGCGTCATCGTTTACGAGGTCGCGAACACGTTCTCCGTGTTCCTCCGTTCCATTCCCACTCTGTCGGTCGGCAAGGAGTACACGAACGCCGAGGAGGGTCTGCGCATTCGCGTGAAAGAGGCCATCCCGGGCGGCTTCACCATCGACATTCAGAGCGACCCCAGTGCGGAGTGTCCACGAATCCGCGACGACATCGCGACGCTGAAGGAGATTCTTGAGACGGAAGAAGACCCCATCATCCGTCGCCAGCTTCGTCAGAAGATCAGCGCCCTCGAGGCAAGGGCCAAACAGCTCGGATGCCCCTGACGCCGTGGTTTCGCGAATCCGGACGGACTTACACCGGCTCCCGTCTTTGCCCCCGGTCGCGGGTCGGGTCAGGCGGTCGGGAGCCGGGGCTTAGCCCGCGATCCGGGGTCATTCCAGCCCCGCGGCCCAGTGGAACGGGAACACACCGACCGCCACGGCGATCGTCATCTCCTTGCCGTCGCGGCGGATATGAAACTCGAGCTTGTCGCCCGGCCGCGCCAGGCGCACCGCTTTGACCGCCGCTTCCAGGTCGGTGACGTCGACCGACCCGACCTTGAGGATGACGTCGCCCTTCTTCAGCCCGGCCTTCTCCGCGGGGCCGCCCTTGATCGGCGTGCTCACCACGACGGCCTAGGTCTCCTCGTCGGCGCGGAGCTGGATGCCCGCATATGCCGTTGCGCCCTCGGCCGGGTTCTCCGGGGCGGCCTTCTCGCGCTCGAACACGAGCAACCGCCGGTCCGCCCGGTCCTTGGTGGCGAACTCCCCGGGCCGGTCCTTCGCGTCCGCCCGGCTGTTGAGGCACACCTTCAGGGTGTCCTTCTCGACCGCGTAAACGCCCTCGTACACGCGGTCCGGGTCGCGGAACCTGAGGTCGATAATCAGCGGAGTGGTGGACGGGTCGGCCGTGAACCGGATGATCGCCTCGCCGCCGTAATAGACCGTGTCACCTTTGACGACCCACCGCGGCTGACCGCCGCCGACGGGGTCGTTCGTCTTCCCATCGGTTTCGACCGAGACGAGCTTCCAGCAACCTTGCAACCCGGCCGGGCCCTTCGCGGGGGGGTCGTCGGCCCGCGCCGTGCCGCTAAGGTACGCTAGACACATTGCGGCCGACAGGATGTTGATCCCGGAGATGCGGTTCATCGACTCCCTCCTTTGCACCCGATTGAGATGAACGGCCGCGGTTACTTCGCCTTCCCCACCAGGGGGGACTCCTTCGTCGGCCCGAAGCCCACGTTTGACTCGGACTCGCAGCGCAGCTCCTCGCCGGCGAACTTCAGGCGGACCGTGACGACGAACGGCGTCTCGTAGAAGCAAAGCTTGCTCGTGAACGTGTCGTCCGCGGTCCAGGCCCCGACCGCCGCGACCGGCTGCTCGGGCAATCGGCCCCAGGCCGCCCGGCCCTTCTTCCACGTGCCGACGCCGCAGGCAATCCGCCGCTCGTTCCCGTCGACCTTGGCCACGAGAGTCATGGTGCCGTCCTTTTCGCCGGATTCGAGCGCGATCGACTCGACTTTCCGGTCGTTCGCCGGGAACACGAACGTCTTGCCCGACACCTTGGCCGACGACCCGGACCCTTCCGGCAGCCGCAGGTCAAGCCCCTTTAAGGTGCGCTCCAGTTTCGCGCGGGCAGCATCGTCCGCGGGCAGCGGGCCCGGCTTCAACCCGGGCACGAGCTTGTCCCAGACCAGGTTGAGGACCGCTTGCATGTCGCGGAGGCCGGACGTGATGGCGATGACCGCGTCCTGTTCGGGCAGGACGACGCAGAACTGCCCGAACGCCCCGTCGCCGCGATAGGCCCCGTTCCGGCATCGCCAGAACTGGTAACCGTACCCCTGGTCCCAGTCGCTCTTCGGGTTGCTGCCGTTCGACGTCTGCCTTGCGGTCGCGGCCTCGACCCACGCCTCGGGCACGAGCTGCTTCCCCTGCCACTTCCCCTTCTGCAGGTAGAGCTGGCCGAACTTGGCGATGTCCTCCGTGCGGATGCTGAGGCCATACCCGCCCGCGGTGATCCCCTGCGGGCTGGCCTCCCAGCTCGGCTTGTCGATCCCGAGCGGCTCGAAGAGTCGCGGCTTCAGGAAGTCGAGGACGGTCTGGCCGGTCGCCTTCTGCACGGCGGCCGAGGCCATGTACGTGGCCGACGTGTTGTACAGGAAGTGGGTGCCCGGCTTGAAGGGAACCGCGTGCTTGAGGAACGTCTTGGCCCACGGCTCGTCCGGCTTGCGGGGCGGCTCGGTCTGGTGACCGGTGTTCATTCGAAGCAGGTCGCTGATCCGCATCGCCTTGAGGTTGGCGGTCGGCTCGGCGGCGGCCTCGTCCGGGAAGAATTTGAGCACCGGGTCGTCCACGCTGAGCTTCCCCTCGGCGACCGCCAGCCCGACGGCCGTGGAAGTGAAGCTCTTGCTCAGGGAGAAGAGCGAGTGCGGCGAGTCAGCGGAGTACGGAGACCACCAGCACTCGGCGACGACCTGACCGTGGCGGACGAGCATGAAGCTGTGCAACGAGTCGAGGCTCTTGTCGGCCGCCTCGACGAATGCGAGGACGGCGGACGATTCGACGCCTTGCGCCTCGGGGCCGCTGCGGGGCAAGTCGGACCCGGCCCGTGCGAAGCCGGCCAGGACGATGACAGCGACGACGGAGAGGATCCTCATGCCGTGACCTCGCGAGACGGTGAATGGGGAAGCAATTGTAGCCGAACTCGCCAGAGTTCGGGCGCCCAGGCGAAAGGCCCCGCGTCAGCGGGCCGAGGAAGCCGGCTCCACCGGAGACGATGAGCGGCTCCCGAGTGCCGTGGCGCCTCGGCCCGCTGACGCGGGGCCGTTCGCCATGGCTTACAGGCCCCTAAGGCAGCATGACAATCGACCCGGTGGTCTTGCGGCCTTCGAGATCGCGGTGCACCTGCGCGGCGTCCTTCAGCGAGAAGGTGTGATTGATTTCGATCTTCACCTTCCCTGACAGGACGACGTCAAAAAGCTCCTTCGCGGTCGCCTCCAGGTCGGCCCGGGTGGCCGTGTAGGCCACGAGTGTCGGCCGGGTCAGGTACAGGGATCCCTTTTGGGTCAACAGACTCGGCTCGAACGGCGGGACCGGGCCGGACGCATTCCCGAAGCTGACCATGAGGCCCAGCGGTCGCAAACAGTCGAGCGAGCCCGCGAACGTGCTCTTCCCGACGGAGTCGTAGACGACGGGCACGCCCTTCCCACCAGTCAGCTCGCGGACGCGCTTCGGGAAGTCGTCCTTGGTGTAGTTGATCGCGTGGTCGCAACCGTGGGCCCGCGCGAGCGCCGCCTTCTCCTCCGACCCGACGGTGCCAATGACGGTGGCACCGAGGGCCTTGAGCCACTGGCAAGCGATCAGCCCGACCCCGCCGGCCGCCGCGTGGAAGAGGACCGTGTCCCCCGGCTGGACCTTGTAGGTCCGGCGGACCAGGTATTGGGTCGTCATGCCCTTGAGCATCATCGCCGCGGCCGTCCGGTCGGAGATGCCCTCCGGGAGTTTTACGAGCCGGTCGGCCGGCATGACGCGAACTTCGGAATACGACCCGGGCGGTCCGCCCGCGTAGGCGACGCGATCGCCCGGCCGGACGTGCGCGACGCCCGGGCCGACGGCCTCCACAACTCCGGCTCCCTCGCTGCCCAGCCCACCCGGCAGCGGCATCGGGTAGAGGCCGGAGCGGTGGTAGGTGTCAACGAAGTTGACACCGATCGCGGTATGCCTGACGCGGGCCTGGCCGTCGCCCGGGTCGCCGACGTTGACTTCCTCCCAGGTCAGGACCTCGGGCCCGCCGGTCCTGTGTAGCCGGATCGCTTTCGGCATGGTGAAACCTCCTGGATGCAATCTATTCGCTTGCGAACGACAACCCACCCCGAGACTGGGATCGGTGTTGGCGAATTCGAATCGACAGCGCGGATAGGGAGACATTCGGGGACATTTTTCGGTGTCTCGCGGGGTCCCCGGATCAGCCGCAGGCCGGAGGAGCCGCAGGCCGAAGCGTGAGCGAGGCCGCGGCGGGTCGCCAACGTCTACCGCACACTCCGCGGCCTCGCTCACGCTTCGGCCCCGCGGAATCGGGCCGCCACGCGGCCCGCGGGGTCAGGATGCCAGGCCTCCGGGGGCGCGTTGGCGACCTGGCCCCCACGTCGCCGCGATTTCTAGCACCCCCCGGGACAGAAGCGGGGCAACTCGCGCGGCGTAGTGGATGCCGCGACGCCCCGGGGCGGAAGCGGGGCACCTGGTGAGGCGTAGTACACGCCGCGGCCGAGGAATTCGTTGCAACGATTACCCGGCACAACGTCCGGGCGGCAAAACTGCAATGACAAGAACCAACATGAAAACGCGACGGCTGGCCCAACCGGTCAAGTCGCGGCCTGCGCCGGGTTGGCTGGCTCGGCTGCAATAACGGCCAGCCCGGCCGTCGGCCTGACCGGCTCGTGTCCCGCGACTTCGCCGCCCGCCAGCACAATGAACTGCCCGGGCAGGGCCGGGACCCGCGGGCCCGGGCCGACGCGGCCTGTCAGGTTGAGCGGGTCGGTCGCCGGCAGGACCAGCGGCTGTTGGCCGGGTTCTTCCGCGGCCGACCGCAAGAGCGCGACTGCTTCGGGCAGCGCGTACTGCTCGCCGGCCACGCCGGCTATGAAGCGCCCGCCGCGGATGTCGCCGCGGGCCTCCAGCCGGCGGTACGTCCGCACCAGCTCGCCCCACGACGGGGCCGCGCACTCGTTGGCCAGCAGGTCGCGGAACATCACCCCGTAGCGCTTCAGCAGTAGCCGGCACCAGTGCTCGGTCCGCTCGTGCGGCGGGATCGCGGGCGTCAGGGCCGATCGCATGAGCGTCCAGCGGCCGGTCGGCGGGGCGGGCATGGACCGGGAACGCCCGCGCCGGTGCCGGGTCGCCCGGGCTTTCACGCCGAGGAGGGTGCGCAGGGCCGGGAAGCCGTCACTAGTCACCAGGCCCGCGGCGGCCAACTCGGCCAGGACGTCGTCCACTTGCGCCGGCACGAGCTGCAGAAGCGAGCCGAGTTGCGCGGGGAAGAGAGCGCCGTGACGCTGGAAGGCTTCGTAGGCCGCGCGGGCGTTGCCCCCAAGGGGAGCGGTTGGCTCAGTGTCGGCGGGTTCTTGAACCGGGGCGAGCAGCCAGGAGACGTCGTCGCGGAGCATCAGCGTGATGGGCGTCGAGCGGGTCATGGCCCGCATGGGCCGACCGTTGCCCGGCGGGCCGTTGGTCTCCTTGCCCGCTGGCGCCCCAGGAAGCGGCCGCAGCCGGCCCCACACCGCCTGACCGAAGAAGGTCAGCCCGTCGAGCCACTCCGGCGTATACGACTCCAGTCGGGTGGGCAGCAGGTACTTCTCCCAGTGCCCCGCGGGGGCCTCAAAGCCCTCCATCTGCTCGACCAGCGCTAGAAGCCCCGCCTGTTCGCGGAGCCGGGTGGACGGGTGGAGGTGTTGGTGGCGGGCCAGGAACCGCACGAACTGCTCGGGCGGGGCGGCGGCGATCTGCCGGCGGAGGCCATCGAGCGTCAGCCGGTGGATTCGGGCCAGCAGCCGGCGGTCGCACCATTCCAGCTCTACGGCGCCCGTGAAACGGCCGCGCAGAACTATCCCCTGGGATTCAAGTCCCGCGAGCGCAACCTCCACGTCGGACGGGTCCAGCCCGAGCACATTCGCGAGGGCGCCGGCCGTGACCGGGCCTGTGCATTCCAGTCGGCCGCGGATGATGAACGCGATCGCTTCGTCCCGCGGCCAGTCGCGGCGGACGCCCGTGGGCACCGCGACCTCCGGCCGGGCCTCCGCCTCCGGCCAAACGGCCCGGACGAGAGGCCACCGCTCGGTGGCCACCCAGAGCGGCGGCCCGGCGGGCCGCTCGACCCGCGTCGCTCGCCCGGTTGAACCTAGCCGCTCGAACTCCGTCTCCCACGCCCGGCCTTCCTCGGCCAATAGTGCCCCCTGCGAGAGCAGTGCATCGTGCAGCTCATCCGCGTCGCGGACCAGCGGCCAGGCCTCACTCCTCACCAGGGCGATGACCGCCGGGTCCAGCCGGCCCAGGTCGCGCAAGGCTTCGGGCGCGAGGGTGCGCCGCGTCGCGACCGCGCGGGCCCGCCGCTCCTCGAGCGGGGCGTCGTCGAGGAAGGCGTACGGGCTGGCATTGAGCAGCTCGTGCGCGAACGGCGATGGCTCGCGGGTGTCGAGGCCGACGATTTCGATGGCACCCGACTCCATGGCGTCCAGGACGGCCAGCCAGCCGTCCAGGTCGGCGGCCTCGTACAGGCAGTCGTCAACCGTTTGCCGGACGAGCGGATGGTCGGGAAGGGCGATGTCGCCGGTGACGTTCTCCTGACACGCGGTCTGGGCGGGGAAGACGGCCGAGAGGAGGTCCGCGGCCCGCATCCGCTGGATGTGCGGGGGCACCCGCTTGCCCTTCTGGGCCCGCTTCATTTGCAAAGCCCGGGTCACGTTCCACCGCCACCGGTTCCCGAAGAACGGCGCCGCCAGGAACGCCTGCACCAGGACGTCGCGTGCCACGCGCGAGGGCACCAGCTTGAACATCTCCTCGAGCGGGAAGCTGTGCTGGGCGCCGAGTGACAGGACGATGCCGTCGTCGTCGGCCGAGGCTTGCAGCTCGAAGTCGAAGGTTCGGCAAAAGCGCTTGCGCAGGGCCAGGCCCCAGGCCCGGTTGATCCGCGTGCCGAACGGGGCGTGGACGACCAATTGCATGCCGCCCGATTCGTCGAAGAAGCGCTCAAAGAGGATCCGCTTCTGAGTCGGGACCATGCCGGTCGCGGCGTACTGCGAAGCGACATAGTTTACCGCTTGCTCCGCCCCGTGACGGCTGACCGTGCAATTCTCCACGAGCCAGCTCACCGCGGCCGGGTGTCCGTCCGCCTCGCGCAGAAACGACGCGATCTCCTCGCGGAGCCGGGCGACCTCGGCGGACAGCTCGACGGTCCGGCCCGGCGCCTCGCCGCGCCAGAAGGGGACGGTGGGCGGCGCCCCATGGGCGTCCGACACCACGACGTCGCCGCCGCGGACGTGTCGGACCCGCCAGGAGGAGTTGCCCAGGAGGATGATGTCGCCGGCGTTGCATTCGACCGCGAAATCCTCGTCCACCGTCCCGACCATCGTCCGGTCGTCGTCGTCGGTGACGACCCGGTAGTCGGCCACCTCCGGGATGGCCCCGCCGCAGGTGATGGCGGTCAGGCGGGCGCCCTTGCGGGCGTGGAGGCGGCGGTTGACGCGGTCGCGATGCAAGTATGCTCCGTACCGGCCGCGATGCGGGGCGATCCCCTCGCCCAGCATCTCCAGCACGGCCTCATAGTCGTCGCGGGAGAGATCCCGATACGAGTAGGCGCGGCGGAAGCGGTCGAAGAGGGCGTCCTCGTCCCAGTCGTCGCACGCGACCGCGGCGACGACCTGCTGGGCGAGGATGTCCAGCGGGGCTTGCGGAATGTTCACCCGGTCGAGCAGGCCGTCGTGAACCGCCCGGGTGAGGGCAAGGCATTCGATCAACTCGTCGCGGCTGAGGCCGAACAACCGCCCCTTGGGCACCAGCCCGAGGGCGTGCCCGGCGCGGCCGACTCGCTGCAGGAACGTCGCGATCGATCGCGGCGAACCCAGCTGGCAGACCAGGTCGATGTGGCCGACATCGATGCCCAGTTCCAGCGAGGCGGTCGCGACGACTGCCTTCAAGCTCCCCTCCTTGAGACGCTGCTCGGTGTTCCGGCGGTTCCGGTGCGCCAGGCTGCCGTGGTGCGAGAGTACCTGGCCCTCGCCGAGCCGCGCGGTCAGCTGGTGGGCGACGCGCTCGGCGAGTTTCCGCGTGTTGACGAAGATGAGCGTGCTGCGGTGCTCACCAATGAGCTGTACCAGCCGTTCGTAGATCTCCGCCCAGTGCTCGTGGGTACAGACGGCCTGCAGCGCCAACTGGGGGACTTCGACGGCCAGGTCCATTTCGCGGCGGTGTCCGACGTCTGCGATCGTCGGCGACGGGGCATTCGACCCGACCAGGAACCGGGCCAGGTCCTCGAGCGGCTTCTGGGTCGCGGACAGGCCGATGCGGACCGGCCGGGTTGTGCAGAGCGCTTCCAGCCGTTCCAGGGAGAGGGCGAGGTGGGCCCCGCGCTTGTCGCGGGCCACGGCGTGAATCTCATCGACGATGACGGTTTCTACCTGCCGTAGGATCTCGCGGCTCCGCTTGCCGGTGAGCAGCAGGTAGAGCGATTCGGGCGTCGTGACGAGTATGTGCGGCGGGCGGCGGGTCATCTTCTGCCGCTCGCCGGCCGGGGTGTCGCCGGTGCGAACCAGGGCGCGGACCTCCGGGCAGTCGGGCCGTTCGCGACGGGCCAGCTCCAGGAGTTCGGCGAGCGGCCCTTGCAGGTTGCGCTGGATGTCGTTGGAGAGCGCTCGCAGGGGCGAGACGTAGAGGACGTAGGTCCGGTCGCGCAGCTCGCCCGCCAGCGCAAGTCGCAAGAGGCGGTCGAGGCTCGCGAGGAAGGCGGTGAGCGTCTTCCCGGACCCGGTCGGGGCGGCGATGAGAGTGTCGCTCCCGCGCTGGATGGCCGGCCAGCCGAGCCGCTGCGCCTCGGTCGGCGCGGCAAAGCGCTCTCGAAACCACTGGCGGATCAGCGGGTGGAAGTTGTCGAGTGCCATGCGCTCGTTACTCGGACAATGGCGTCGTGGCACTTCGCGGGACGGGCGCGTCCCGGAAGGGGCCGGTTCGTCGGGGGCAGACATTCCTGTCCGCCGTGTCAACATCCTGTCGCGGCTTGCCGGGCCAGAACAATGTGCCAAGAAATGCGGAATGGCAGGTTGCTGAACCGCCAATTGAGGCCCGGTTAGTTCAGTATACAGAGTTTCACGAGACCCGCGAGGTGGTTTGCCCCACCTACCTATTGGGCGGCTGGGGTGCTTGACCCGGGGTTGGCCGTGCGCATCCCGCACGGCCGGCCCGGCCCGGCCGAATCTGGCTCCGTTAGTGGGATAGGTTGATCGGGATTCAGGCCCCAACGGCGGCCGGAAGTTCCTGGCGAAATATCGGTTGCGGCCGATGGATAGTGGCGGACGGGGTGCCGTGTTAGGTAGATTAGGATCTATCTAATCACAAGTTGAACTAAACCGCTCCGCGGTGGTGAAGAAGGTCGCGGGTGGGGACAAACGGCTCGTCGTGTGGGTTGGCCGTCCAGTGGCCCGACCCGCCGACGGTGGGTGGAACCGAGTCCCTGGCCGGCGGTGCGGACGCGGGCGTCGTCGCGGGCGACCCACGCCCGGCGACGGAGGTATGCTGGGAAGTCGGGGGAGGTGACGGAGAGCGGCCCCGAGCAGCGACCGCTCCCGGCGGCCGGGTGATTGGTTCGCCGACGCGAAGACGGTATCGGTGGCGGTCGATGGGTGGGCCGTCGCCGCCCGTGCGGTCGGGCAGCGAGGCGGGGATTGGCCCAATGGTCGCGCCGTAAGTGGCGTGGGAGGAAGCGGGT
>DATFWZ010000312.1:0-7023 GCA_035258765.1 Gemmataceae bacterium | reverse complement strand
CATAGACGGGCTGTCGAAGGGCGCCGCCGCCGAGCGGCTGGGATTACCCGCCGACGTCGTCCACGGCCGCCTCGATCGCGGGCGGGAGAAGTTGCGGGCGGCGCTGGCCCGCCGCGGGCTGGCCCCGGTGGTCGTTCTCGGGTTGCTCATTCCCGCGACCGCACCGGCGTCGGCGGAATTGCTCGAGCGCACGGTGGGTATCTGTGTCGGTGGCCAGTCGGTTCCCGTGACCATCGCTGCCCTCGCGGCGGGTCGGTCGGTGGCCGTCTCGCCCAACGGACGAATGATCGCGCGAGAAACCTGCGACCTGGCGGCCGACGGCGGGGACGGGGTGGAGTTGTCCGAGATCCTCGGACGTCAATCGGTCGTGATCGAAGACGTCGTGACCGGGCGTTCCCTAATTCAGATTCGGCAACCGGATTACCTGCAACGCAGGTCAAACCTGTTCACTCCGGATGGACAAGTCCTGGTCACATGGACCAGCACGTATCCGGCTGGCGGCGCCAGGGGGAGGCCGCCTGAGATGACAACGGTCCGGTTGTGGGAACTGCGGACCGGCAAAGAGCGCCTGGCGTTCAACCTGCCGGTGATCGGGGAGTGGTGGGAGTTTGAGCCGTGGGGGGTGACGCTCTCGGCCGACGGCCGGTTGCTCGCCTCGGCTCGACCCGACAAGACGATCTCCGTGCGGGACCTGGCGACGGGGGCCGAGGTGGCAAAACGGTCGGGATACAGGACGATCATTGACTGTCTGGCGTTCCGACCTGATGGGAAGGCGCCCGCGTCGGGGCACGCGGACGGGACGGCTCTGATCTGGGACCTGTCCGGGGTTGCGGCCGCCACGCCGGCCGCGATGGACCGCGAGGCGGCGTGGAAGGAACCCGCGTCTGACGACGCCGGGAAGGCTTACCGGGCGATCCTGGCGCTGGCCGTCGATCCCGGGTTCGTGGCCATGCTTCGCGAGCGGCTAAAGCCGGTGGTGACACCCCCTGCCGACCAGATCCGGAAACTGATCGCTGACCTGGACAATGCCACATTTGCCACCCGACAACGGGCGACCGCCGAACTGACGAAGCTCGGGGACGCGGCCGATGACCAGCTCCGAGCCGCTCTGAAGGGGGACCTCACGGCCGAGCAGCGCGGGCGCGTCGAGGGGATACTCGGCAAGCGCGGGCTGACCGAGTCCGACCCGGACCAGCTCCGGCCGCTGCGGTGTGTCGAGGTGTTGGAGAAGTCGGGGTCGGCGGAGGCCCAGGCGGTGCTCGCGGAGCTGGCAAAGGGTGCCGCAGGCGCCCGCCTCACGCGGGAGTCGAATGACGCTGTTCGGCGAATGCTCGCGGGTCCACGGAGGCAGGATTGATTTCCCCACCACGGCGGTGGTAATGCGGCGGAGCCCGACCGAACGCCGAACAGACCGGGCGCATCGGAACACTAGCCGTTTCGTCAACCGCCGAGGCGAGATCGGACGAGCAAATCGTTCAGCGCCCGGCGGGCCGTGGGGCCGTCAGGAAGGCGACTGTCGCGATGGGCTGCTTCCAGCTCGGCCCGCAATCGCTCATATTCCTTCCGATGGAAGTCGATATCCGCCTCTTCAATCGCCGATCGATCGGGGCCGGCAAGCTTGCGAGCGATCAATTCATCCACGTGCGGAAGCCGGGCTTTCAAATTGAGCCGGACCAGGTTCGCTTCCACTTCCCCGGTCCGCATCAAGTGGATCCCGGTGAGCAATACCCGGTAGACGTACAGCAACGGCTTCACGCGCCGCGGCCGCTCCTTGTCGAACAAACGCCACTGGGTCTCCCCAAACCCTGAGTAATGGTGACTGTGATGCCGCGTGATGCATCCGCGGACGATCGTCTTCAGCTCCTGGTGCCACGGCGTCGTGTGGACGACGAACGGAGAGTACACCTGCTCCAGCACGTAGCCATTCTTCTTCAGAAGCAAGCCGAAGAACTTCTTGACGTCGTGCGTCACGAGATCGATTTCCAGGCCGTGAGCGATCTTGGATGACTCGACCGTCTCGCGGCCCGGGTCCAGGTCGACGACTTCGCGGACGGGCAACACGTGGCAGCCGCGCAGGTCGTAGTCCGAATCCGGCGAGGAGAAGCCGTACAGGTGCGCTCCGCTGAGGGTCGCGAAGACGAGTGGGTAGGGATGACGATCCACCTCGCGCCGGAGTCGATCGGCGGCGTTTGCCATCGACGTCTCGTTCAAAGCAAGTCCCTCACGCGGTCGAGCTCGGCCTGGATGGTGCGCAACGCCGCGACCGCCCGGTCCGGCTGGACGATGCACCCCTCCAGCGTCCCGTAATGTTCCTCCAAGCACTTCAAAAGGAGGTCCTTGAGCTTCTCCTCGTTCGGCGTCGCGGGGAGGGTGCTGGCCGCGTATGCCCGCTCGAGGTCGGCCTCCTTGTCGGCGGCCCACTGCCGCAGCCGCGTCTCACTCCAATCGCCGCGTCGAATCGCCTTCAACCGCTCGTTGTCGCGCTGCAGGTCGATGTCACCTTCCAGGAGGATTTGCTCAACCTCGCCCAATAGCCGCACAACGTGGTAGGCGAACTTCGTGTCGTAACCGTGCGCGGCCACCAGCTCGGCCCGCTTGCCCGCGGGCTCCTTGATGCCCAACTTGTGCAACTGCGAGTACGCGTAACCCTTGAACTTCGGCCAAACGCCGCGGTGCAAAAACAACCGCCGGTTCTCCCGGACGAGGTTGCCGACCCGGGTCGAGTGCAACACGCACGTGGCCGGGGTGAACAGGCTGTCGACCACATTTGGGTTCCCGTCCATCGCGAGCGCGAAGAATTTGACGATCCCGAAGATGGTCAGGTCGTAGGCACGGCCGCGCCCCGCGAGAGCGTCCGGGTCGCGAACGTGGTGTTCCTGGAACTGCTCGAACCGCTTCCCGGGGCGACCGAAGCCGGGAATCTCTCCGCGGAGGTGCGGAAAGGTGTCTTCCTTGGGCGGGATGGCCCATCCGTACACATCAACGTCGCTGGTGTCGGACGAGACACCGTACGCGACCGAGCCCATGATTGTCTCGTACTGCACGTTGCCCGGCAGCCAGCGGGGCGGCTTGACCAGCCCGCGATCGGCCAGGCGCTGCAATGTGCTCATGTCGAGCGTCCCCTCGAGCCTTCATCACGTTGTAGCTGACGGCGGGCTTTCGCTTGACCACGCCGTGGCGCCGGGTTCAGATGACACGGCAACAAAGCGACTGAGACAAGGAGACAGCCGTGTCGCGAACGATGTTCGTAGCATTCCTGATGCTCGCGGCCGCTTTTCCCGCCGCCCGCGCCGATGGCCCCAAGCCCATCCGCGTCGTCATCGAGACCGAGTTCGGCAATATCGAGGTCGAGCTCGACGCGGCCAAGGCCCCGAATACCGTCGCCAACTTCCTCAAGTACGTGGACGCCAAGCTCTACGACGGCGGGCGATTCCATCGGACTGTCACCCCGGACAATCAGCCTGACAACAAGGTCAAGATCGAGGTCGTCCAGGCCGGCATCCACCCGGAAGGTACCAAAAAGGAGTTCCCACCGATCAAGCTGGAGCGGACCCGAGACACCGGGCTTTCGCACAAGGACGGAACCGTCTCGATGGCCCGCGACGGCCCGGACACGGCGACGTCGGACTTCTTCATCTGCGTCGGCGACCAGCCGGAGCTCGACTTCGGCGGTAAGCGCAACTCAGACGGCCAGGGGTTCGCCGCGTTCGGCCGTGTCGTGAAGGGCATGGACGTTGTCAAAAAGATCCAGCAATCCCCGGCCGACGGGCAGACGCTCAAGCCGGCGGTCAAGATTGTGAGGGTGGTGCGGTCGAAGTAGAGGCCGGCGGGCAGGCAGGCGAACGCGTTCCGAGGCGAGAAAGCGCCGGCGTCGCCCGCTTCGCGCCGCGGTACACTAACGCCGGCCGGGGTCCGACTCCCCGGCCGGCCCGTACGCGGAGGCGGTCATGAAGTGTATCCTTGCCGTCGACTCCGGGACCACCAGCGCCCGGGCCATCGTCTTCGACCACGATGGCGCCGTCCGCGCCGTCGCCCAGAAGGAGTTCCCCCAACATTACCCGCGCCCCGGTTGGGTCGAGCACGACCCGATCGAGATCTGGACCGCCCAGCTTGGCGTCGCGGTCGAAGCGGTCGCGAAGGCCAGCCTCCGACCGGCCGATATCGCCGCGATCGGCATCACCAACCAGCGCGAGACGACCGTCGTCTGGGACCGCGACACGGGTGAGCCCGCGGGCAAGGCAATCGTCTGGCAGGACCGCCGGACTGCCCCCTTCTGCGACAAACTTCGGGCCGACGGGTACGAATCCCTCATCCGCGACCGAACTGGCCTCGTCATTGACGCTTATTTTTCCGGCAGCAAGCTCGCCTGGATCCTCGACAACGTCCCCGGCGCGCGTGCGAGAGCGGAGGCCGGCAAGCTGGCGTTCGGGACCGTTGATACCTGGCTCATCTGGAAGCTGACCGGCGGCCGGCTGCACCTGACCGACACGAGCAACGCCTCGCGAACGATGCTGTTCAACATCCACACCGGCCGGTGGGACGACGACTTGCTCAAGCTGTTCCGCGTTCCGGCCGCGGTGCTCCCGGAGGTGCGCGGGTCGAGTGAGGTCTACGGCTGGGTCGCGGACGAGCTCGGCCTCGGCAAGGCCCCGATCGCCGGAATCGCCGGCGACCAGCAGGCGGCCCTGTTCGGTCAGCTCTGCACCGAGCCAGGATTGACCAAGAACACGTACGGCACCGGCTGCTTCATGCTCCAGTGCACCGGGCCGAAGGCGGTCGCGTCGAAGAACAATCTGGTCACGACGATCGCCTGGACCATCGGGCGGAAGACTGACTACGCGCTCGAGGGGAGTGTGTTCATCGCCGGCGCGGTCGTGCAATGGTTGCGGGACGGGCTTGGCGTGATCCGCACGTCGGAAGAGGTCAATGCGCTCGCGACGACTGTCGCGGACAGCGGCGGCGTCTACCTGGTGCCGGCCTTCGCCGGGCTCGGCGCTCCGCACTGGGACCCGTACGCTCGCGGAGCGATCGTCGGCATCACGCGGGGGACAACCGCCGGACATCTGGCCCGTGCGGCGCTGGACGGGATCGCCTTCCAGTCGGCGGACTTGCTCGACGCGATGCGCGCCGACGCCGGCCAGTCGGTAAAAGAGCTGCGCGTCGATGGCGGGGCGAGCCGGAGCGATCTGTTGATGCAGATTCAGGCCGACCTGCTCGGCGTCCCGGTGGTGCGCCCCGCCGTCACGGAGACCACGGCCCTCGGCGCCGCCTACCTGGCCGGGCTCGCGGTCGGCTACTGGAAGTCCACCGCGGAGATCGCGAGGCAGTGGGCGGTCGAGCGCCGCTTCGAGCCGAAGATGGACGCGGGTCGGGCAAAGGAGCTGCGGGCGAAGTGGAGTCGTGCGGTCGAGCGGGCGAAGGGGTGGGAGGCCGCGGGGGCATGAATCGCCCCGACATGCTCCGCCGGGCGAGCGACCGCAAGCAGCCGTGGGACCTGGTCGTGGTCGGCGGCGGGGCGACCGGGGCCGGGGTCGCCGTGGACGCCGCGTCTCGCGGCTACGACGTCCTCCTCGTCGAGCGCGGCGACTTCGGAGTCGGCACGTCGAGCCGGAGCACCAAGCTCGTTCACGGCGGGGTGCGCTACCTGCGCCAGGGCCACGTCAGCCTGGTGCGGGAGGCGCTCCGCGAGCGCGGCCGGCTGCGTCGGAACGCCCCGCACATCGTTCACGACCTCGCATTTGTCCTGCCCTGTTATTCGCATTGGGAGCGGGCGTTCTACGGGGCCGGGCTGACCGCATACGACCTGCTCGCGGGTCGCGAGAGATTCGGACGGTCTTTTGTTGTTTCCACCCGTGAAGTTCGGCGGCGGTTGCCGACGGTCCGGACCGATGGCCTTCGTGGCGGGGTGATCTACCACGACGGCCAGTTTGACGACGCCCGCCTGCTGATCCATCTCATTCACACGGCGGCGGACCTCGGCGCCACCGTCCTCAACTACGCCGCCGTCACCGGCCTGACTCGCGGACCCGGAGCGCGCGTGGATGGCGTTGTCGCTCGCGACCTGGAGGGGGGCGCGGAATGGCGCGCGGGGGCGCGCGTCGTCGTCAACGCCGCGGGGCCGTTCTGCGACGAGGTCCGTCGACTGGCCGACCCGGGAATCGCCCCGCTCGTCGCCGCCAGCCAGGGAAGCCATGTCGTCCTCGACCGATCGTTCCTTCCGGGCGACAGCGCCCTGCTCGTGCCCAAGACTCCCGACGGCCGGGTGCTGTTCGCGATCCCCTGGCACGGGCACACGCTCGTCGGGACCACCGACGAACCGATCCCGGAGGCCCCGCCCGACCCGCGGCCAACCTCAGAGGAGATCGACTTCATCCTCGAAACGGCCGGCCGCTATTTCGAGCGGCAGCCGAGTCGCACAAACGTGTTGAGCGCGTTTGCGGGCGTCAGACCTCTCGTGAAGGCGGGCGGGCGACACACGGCGTCCCTCGCCCGTGACCACGCAATCCGCGTGGACGCACCCGGCCTTCTCACAATCACCGGTGGCAAGTGGACGACGTACCGGAGCATGGCCGAGCAAAGTGTTAACCGGGCGGCTGCCCTCGCAGGACTCTGCCGCCGCCCATGCCTCACCCGCGAGCTGCGGATTCACGGCTACCATGAGTCGCCGGCCGAGCTCGGTGACCTTGCGATGTACGGCTCGGACGCTCCGGCGATCCGGTCGTTGATGGACCATGAACCGGAACTGGCCGAACGGCTGCACCCGGCAATGCCGTACCGGGGGGCGGAAGTCGTTTGGGCGGTCCGGGCGGATATGGCACGGACAGTGGCGGACGTGCTGGCCCGGCGAACGCGGGCACTGTTCCTGAATGCGGGAGCGGCGGTCGAGATGGCCCCGCGAGTCGCGGAGTTGCTGGCCCGCGAGTTCGGACGCGACGCGCGATGGGCTGTGGCTCAGGTCGCGGGGTTCAAGGCGCTCGCGGATGGGTATCGTCCGTAGTCGACGGTCTACTCGACGCCGGCGGG
>DATFWZ010000311.1:0-19986 GCA_035258765.1 Gemmataceae bacterium | reverse complement strand
GCTTGTCCCTCTTTGTCCCTTCGGCCAGGTAGAGCTCGGTCACCAGCTCAGCCATCTTCTGGAGCTGAATCTTGTCGAGGTTACGATAATAGCGCTTGATGATGCCTTGCTGGTGGCGGGTGTAGTCTTCGAGCATGGCTCACCTGGAGTCGCCGGACCTACAATTCCAACACTGTACCTCTTCCCCCGCGAATCACCAACCCATGCGCGCCGTCATCCAGCGCGTCCGAGCGTGTCGCGTCGTTGTGTCCGGCGAGGTCGTCGGCGAGATCGGACGTGGACTTCTGGTCCTTCTGGGCGTTCGAGTCGATGACACCGTCGAACAAGCCCGGTGGCTCGCGGAGAAGGTGGTCGGCCTGCGTATCTTCGAGGACGACCAGGGGAAAATGAACGTCGGCCTCGCCGACGCGGGCGGCGCAGTCCTGGTCGTCAGCCAATTCACTCTGTACGGCGACTGCTCGAAAGGTCGGCGGCCGAGCTTCATTGACGCGGCCCGGCCGGAGGTGGCCGAACCGCTGTACGAAGCGTTCGCGAACGCGGTGCGGATGCAGGGTGTCGCGGTCGCCACGGGCCGCTTCGGAGCGATGATGCAAGTGGAATTGGTCAACGACGGTCCGGTGACCCTGGTAGTCGATACGCCGTGAGGTGAACTCAATGGTCGCGGTGAATCGCATGATCGTCATAGCGGTCCTGACCGCGACATCGGCAATGACGGCCGCGGGGAAAGACCCGGACCCGGCGGTCAAGATCGTATCGAGCCTGCCCCGGACGGGTCCTTCCAAGCCGCAGACCGACGCGATCGTGAACGGCATCCGGTTGGCGCTGGCGGAGTCGGGCGTCAAGGCCGGAAAGTTCAAGGTTGTGTACGAGGACCTCGACGATGCCTCCGACGACGACGGTCGCTGGACCGCGGAGCGCGAGGAGGGCAACGCCAAGGCCGCGGTTGATGACACAGACGTGGTCGCCTACATCGGCCCGTGGAATTCCGGCGCGGCCCGCGTCTCGATGCCAATCCTGAACAAGGCCCGGCTGCTCATGGTATCGCCCGGTTGCACGCACCCCGCGCTGACCAGGGCGGGCGTCGGCGACGACGACGAACCGGCCCGGTATCGGCCCAGAGAACTGGTGAACTTCCTTCGCGTGGTCCCGGTGGACGACCTCCTAGGTACCCGGGCAGCCGAGTTCGCCGACTCGTTAAAACTGAAGACCGCGGTGGTCATGAACGACGGGGAAACCTACGGCTCGATGCTGGCCTCGGCATTCGAATCCCGGTGGGAGGGCCTGAGTCGCAAGGTTCTGGGCAAGCGGATCACGCTGGATTATCGGGCCGATGATTTCCGCGACGTGATTGAACGCGTGAAGAAGGACCACAACCCGGACGTCATCTTCTTTGCCGGCACGTCGCAAACGGGCGGTTCCCGACTCGTCCGGGACCTCGCGGCCGTCGGCCTTCGGTGTCCGCTGATCGTCCCGGACGGTTGTTATGACCGCGACTTCCTCAAAGACGCCGGGGCCGACGCGCTCAAGCAAGTGAAATGCTACGTGACGATTGGTGGGGTCGCGTCGGCATTCTTCGCGGGCCCGGGGAAGAAATTCGCCGCGGCCTACAAGGATCGGTACAAGGCGGACCCGGACGTTCTGGCCCTGTACGGGTACGACGCGGCCAACGTCGTCCTCGCCGCGGTCGCCAAGGCAGCCACGAAGGACCGGGCGGCGATCACCGAGGCCGCGCTGGCGATCAAGGAATTCCGCGGCCCTCAAGGGCCGTTCCGGTTCGACAAGAACGGGGACACGACGCTGCAAACGGCCTCCATCCTGGAAGCCGCCGGCACGGAATTCAGATTCCTGAAGACGTTGCCGGGCAAATGACTTGGTTTCCGTTGACGGGCCGGAGGGGGTGGCCTAACATCCACTCCGTCCCCTCTCCAAAACTTAACCACGAGGCGGCCCATGCGGTTCCGCTGGTTGTACGTCCTCCTTTTTGGGGCCTCCGCCATCCCGTTCGCCGCCGGTTGCTCCGGCTGCGGCTCTGCAAAGGGTGACCCGAATACGATCAAGATCGTTTCCAGCCTCCCCCGAACGGGGAGTGCCAAGGCCCAGACCGATACGATCGTCAACGGCATCAAGATGGCCTTCGACGAAGCCGGGAACAAGGTTGAACAGTTCAAGATCGAGTACGAGGACCTCGACGACGCGACGGCCGCGGACGGGAAGTGGAATGCGGACCGCGAAACAGCAAATGCCGAGCAGGCGGTCAAGGACCCGGACGTGATGATCTTCATCGGCCCGTACAACTCCGGGGCCGCCAAGTTCTCCATGCCAATTCTCAACCGCGCCAGCCTGCTGATGATTTCCCCGGCCTGCACGGCGATCGGCCTGACACATGAGCCCGGCGACCCGGGCGAGCCCGGGATCTACCGCCCGACCGGCAAGGTGAATTTCACCCGCGTCGTCCCCGCCGACGACATCCAGGGCCCTGTCGGGGCCGACTTCGCCAAGGAGCTCGGCGTCAAAACCGTCTATATCCTCGACGACACCGAGGTGTACGGGAAAGGCATCGCCAACGTGTTCAAGGAGCGCGCGCTCGAGATCGGGCTGAAGCCCGTCGGCAAGCAGGAGAGCCTCGACTACAAGCAGTCCGACTTCCGGACGCTGATGGCACGGATCAAGCGCGACCACCACCCGGACATGATCTACTACGGCGGGACGTCGCAGACCGGGGCCGGGCAGGTGGCCAAGGACATGGTCGCAGAAGGACTCGGCGACAAGATCCTGATGGTACCGGACGGTTGTTACGAGGCCGCCTTCATCCAGGCGGCCGGCCGCGACATCTTCAAGACGCTGCAGTGCTACGTCACCTTCGGCGGCATGCCGCCCGACCAGCTCACGGGCAAGGGCAAGGAGTTCGTGGACCGGTACGTCGCGAAGTACAAGGTGCAGCCGGAAGGGTACGCGATCTACGGCTACGAATCCGGCAAGGTGGCCCTGGAGGCAATCAAGCGCGTCGGCAAGAAAGACCGGGCCGCCATTACCGAGGCCTGCCTCGGCATCAAGGACTTCGACGGCGCCATCGGCAAGTGGTCGTTCAACGAGAACGGCGACACGACCGCGACGACTTTGAGCGTCAGCAAGGTGGACGGGCCGACGGGCGACTTCAAGTTCGTCAAGCTCCTCGAGAAGAAGAAGTAACCGCGACCGGCCGGCGGGGCCTTCCCGGGCCCGCCGGCCGTCGGCATTCCCAGGCGCGCACCCCCACCCATGCACACCCTGCTGGCGGCCGGCGACGCGTCCGGCTGGCAGAGCTTCCTCCAATACTGCCAGGGCGGACTGACGGTCGGGGCCCTCTTCGCCCTGATCGCCCTCGGATACACGATGGTCTACGGGATCATCGAGCTGATCAACTTCGCCCACGGCGACCTGTTCATGCTCGGGACGTTCATGGCCATCACGGTCCTGTCCGTCCTGGGAATCAACACCGCGACCGCGGCCGCGACCGGGACCGGCCTGCTCCTGGCCGCGGTCGCCCTCATGCTCGTCATCGTCCCCGTGTTCTGTGCCGGGCTCAACTGGACCGTGGACCGGGCCGTCTATCGGCCGCTCCGGAACGCGCCGAAGCTGGCCCCGCTCGTGTCGGCCATTGGCGTGTCGTTCTTCTTCATGAACCTGGGCTTGTTCTGGAATGCCGGAGTGTACGAGGCCGGCCGGCCGGTGCCGGCGGCGTCGCCGCGAGCGTTCCCGGACCTGGTCTCATCCGCCAACCTGTTCCCGGACGACTTGGGATTCCGCCTCACGGGCAAGGACGCGCTGGTCCTCGCTGTCACCATTCCGATCATGATCGGGCTCACCCTGTTTGTGAAGTACACCGCCCTCGGGAAGGCGATGCGGGCGACGGCCCAGAACCCGACGGCCGCCCGGCTCATGGGCATCAACGTGGACCGCGTGATCGGCGCCACATTCGTGATCGGTGGGGCCCTCGGCGGCGTCGCCAGCGTCGTCTACGCACTCTACATCAACACGATCAGCTACCAGGTCGGGTTTCAGATGGGCCTTTATGCCTTCACCGCCGCGGTGCTCGGTGGCATCGGCAACATCCCCGGGGCGGTCCTCGGCGGGCTGGTGATTGGCCTGGTGCGGTCGCTCGGCAGCGCGTATGTCGGCGAGACTTGGACCAGCGCCTTGGTGTTCGCGGTGTTGATCCTGATCCTGGTGTTCCGTCCGTCCGGCCTCCTGGGCGCCCGTACGCGAGAGAAGGTATGAGCCTCCGCTACCGGGCCATTCCGTGGACGGCCGTACTGCTGGCTCTCGCGGCCGCGTACCCACTGATCCCGGCCCTCGACGACCAACTCATGCGATTGACCGGCCTGCCGATCGGCGGGCGGATGCCGAAGCTTTTCATATACGCGATCCTGGCACTCGGCCTGAACGTGGTCGTCGGCTACACGGGCCTGCTGCACCTCGGGATTGGGGCGTTTTTCGGGATCGGGGCCTACATCACGGGCATCCTGACTGTCCCGGCCTACCCGTTCCATTATTCGCTCGGCACCTACGAGTTTCTGGCATCGCTGGCGTTGGCGACACTCGGGGCCGCGACGCTGAGTGTCGTGCTGAGTGCCCCGGTCTTGCGACTGCGGGGCGACTATCTGGCACTCGTGACGCTAGGGTTCGGCGAAGTCGTTCGGTTTGCCTTGCGAAACCTCCCGGAGATCACTGCGGGCACGAAGGGGCTGAACCCCGTCCCCCCGCCCGGCTTCCCGTTCCCGGCCGAGTGGAACTGGGGCGGCGACTACCGATTCTTCTACTTCCTGACGCTCGGCATCCTCGCGATTGTGTTATGGCTGCTATGGAACCTCGAGCGGTCGCGACTGGGCCGCGCCTGGGTGGCGATCCGCGAGGACGAGCTGGCGGCCACGTGCATGGGGGTGAACTCGGCGAAGTTGAAGCTGCTCGCCTTCGCGCTCGGGGCCGGTCTCGCGGGCCTGGCCGGGTGCCTCTACGCCCACAAGCAGGGGGGCACGGCCGACCCGGACCAGTACGGGTTCAACACGTCGATCCTGGCGCTGCTCTGTCTAATCCTCGGCGGGATCGGCAACCGGAAAGGCGTGCTGCTCGGAGTGCTGCTAGTTGTCGGATTCGACGAGATCCTGTCGCCGATTATGGACTCGTACATTCAACGGTCGCTTGGTCAGGCCGGGCCGGAGTACTTGCGATTTAGCGGCTGGCGACTGGCGGTGTTTGGATTGGCGCTGATCCTGGTGATGCGATTCCGACCGGAAGGAATATTGCCGGCGCGGCGGGGGGTGTAGGTATTCTCCCCTTCCCCGGTTCGGGGAGGGGGGGTGGGGTCTTACCGCGACGCCCCATTGTCATTGTCATTCTCCCCCCTCTCCGCTTCGGAGAGGAGGGCCGGGGGGGTGAGGTCTTGGGCGAGCCCATCAAGAACATCGTTGTTGGACAATCTGTCTCGCTGGACAAGGTCGAGCAGTCCAGGGAATTGCGCCGTGAGATGACGCCGGAAGAGCGGCAGGTCTGGGAACGGGTACGAGGCTGCCGGTTACACGGGCTGCGTTTTCGTCGGCAGCAAGTAATCGACGGTTTCATCGCCGACTTCTATTGCCACTCAGCAGCGGTGGTGGTCGAGATCGATGGGCCGGTCGATGAACGGCAGCAGGACTTCGACCGGGGCCGCGATGCGGTTTTCCGACAGCGCGGTTTGACGGTCCTGCGGTTCACGAACGACGAAGTGCGGAATGACATGAACGGGGTGGTGCAGCGGATTGCGACGGCGTGCGGCAAGGCTTGAAAGAGTAGTGGCGCGGGCGAGTACCTCACCCCCCGGCCCCCTCTCCGAAGCGGAGAGGGGGAGGAGGACAGATGAAGGGGCGCGTCGCGGCCAGACCCCACTCCCCGGCCCCCTCCCCGAAGCCGGGAGGGGGAGACAATCGCAACAGGTAACCAAGGCGTGCCCCTCCTCGACGTCCGACAACTGACTGTGCGGTTCGGCGGCCTGACAGCCGTCAACAAGGTCGATCTCCACGTCGAGACCGGACAGATCTTCTCCGTCATCGGCCCAAACGGGGCCGGTAAGACAACCGTCTTCAACGCCGTCACCGGCATCTACAACCCGACCGAGGGGACGGTGCACTTCGATGGCCGACCGCTCGGCCGGCAACCGGGGCCGCGCCTCTTCGTCGGCTGCCTTGGCATTGGGCTCCTGACCGCGTTCCTCACGGCCCTGGTCGCGGTGGACGTTGAGGCGCTCTGGGTCGCGGCGGTGAAACGCCAGCCCGTGACCGAGTTCTCGTACCGCCGATCCCTCGCAAACGCCTGGGACTACATCCACGGCGAACCCGCCGTCGAAAAGAAACGCGGCAACCGGTGGAACGTTGTCTCATCCGACGGCAAGCTGGGGCTGGCCGAGAACATTGACTCCGAGGCGGTCGCGAAATACGTCCGCGACGACCTGTCGGCCGGGCGCTACCAGGTCATCAACGGGCCGGAGAAGTTTGAGGTCCGCGTCCCGACCGGTAACCAGGTGATCTTCTCCGGGACCGAACGTGAGCTCGCCGAGTACGTCTCCGAACTCGAGCGGTTTCGCGACACGAGGAACTCCCGAAAGGTCACGGCCCTCGGGGCGCTCATCGTCGGCTTGCTGGTCGGGTGGCTCGGCTCCCTGGCCGTCTGGCACCGCTCGCGGCGCACCGCGGACGTCATTGCCCTGGCCGGCATCGCCCGGACCTTTCAGAACATCCGTCTGTTCCAGAACATGACCGTCCTGGAAAACGTCCTGGTCGGGATGGACCGGAGCTTCCACGACAACTTGCTCTGGATGGCCCTTCGGGCGCCGTGGGTGCATCGCCAGGAACTCGATCGCGAGGCGCGGGCCCGGGAGCTGCTCGCATTCGTCGGCCTGGAGCAAAAGACCGGTGCGCTGGCGCGGAACCTCCCCTACGGCGAGCAGCGACTCCTCGAGATCGCCCGCGCCCTGGCCTGCAATCCGAAGCTCCTGCTCCTCGACGAGCCGGCCGCGGGCATGAACCCGAGGGAAACCGGCGAGCTGATGGCCCTGATCCGCCGCATCCGCGACCGGGGGATCACCGTCCTTTTGATCGAGCACCACATGAGCCTGGTGATGGGCATTTCTGACCGGATCGCAGTCCTCGACTACGGGGTCAAGATTTGCGAGGGCCCTCCGGCCGAAGTGAAGTGCGATCCGAAGGTCATCGAGGCCTACCTCGGGAAGGAGGAGGTCCACTGATGGCCGCGTTGCTGGAGGTGAAGGATCTCCGGGCCGGTTACGGCGTGATCGAGGTGCTCAAGGGCATCTCGCTGTTCGTGAACCAGGGGGAGATTGTCACCGTGATCGGGGCCAATGGGGCCGGCAAGACGACGACCTTGATGACCATCTCGGGCTGCGTCAAGGTTCGCGGCGGGAGCATCGCGTTCGCCGGCGACGACCTGACCGCGGTCCCGGCGCACGAGATTGTCAAGCGCGGGTTGGCCCAGTCGCCCGAGGGCCGGAAGATTTTCCCCCGGCTCACCGTCCTCGAAAACCTCGAGATGGGCGCGTTCACCCGCGACGACAAGCCCGGTGTCCGCGAGGACATTGATCGGGCATTCCAGCACTTCCCGATCCTCAAGGAGCGCCACAAGCAACTCGGCGGGACGCTCTCGGGCGGCGAGCAGCAGATGCTCGCCATCGCCCGCGCCCTCATGTCGCGCCCCAAGCTGTTGCTCCTCGACGAGCCGTCACTGGGTCTGGCCCCGATGGTCGTGCTCAAGATCTTCGAGGTGATCCGGGATCTGAACAAAGAGGGGGTGTCGGTGCTCCTGGTGGAGCAGAACGCCCGGCAGGCGCTGAAGCTGGCTCATCGCGGCTACGTGATGGAGACCGGGTCGATCACCGCGACCGACCGGGCGGAAGTGCTGCTCAACGACCCGCGGATCCAGGCGGCGTACCTGGGCGAATGATCGAAACCGTCAGCGCCCGAGACTCGCTTTGCTCGCGGGGACCCGTTGCGCCCGGCCAAACCAGCGGGCCAGGACGCGGCTGATCTGCCGATCGATTCGATCCTTGTGAACCGACACCCGGGCCCCTCGCATCCAGGCGCGGACATCCGCTGCCAGGGAGGTGACACTCGGGTAGCGGTCCAGAGGGTTGTATTGCAACGCCCGCAGGCAAATTGCTTCCAGGGCGCGAGGGACCGTCGGATTTAGCGACCGAGGCGTCCGCGTTCGACGTTGGGACAAGCCCTGCCGAATCTCGTCTAATGATGTTTCTGCGTGGACGCGCTCTCCGGTCAGGATCTCGAACAAGACGGCGCCGAGGGCGTAGATATCCATCCGGGGTCCACTGGTGATCGCGTCGCCGAGGGCTTGTTCCGGCGCCATGTACACCGGGGTGCCGAGGACCGTGTCGGTTCGCGTTATAGCCGGCTCGTTTAAAGGGGGTTGACCTCCCGAAGGTTGCAATTCCGGCTCGCCCGCAGCCCGGGCCAGTCCCCAGTCGGCCAACACGACTTGCCCGTGCTCCCCAATCAGGATGTTGGACGGCTTTGGGTCCCTGTGGATGACCCCCCTGGAATGAGCAAACGAGAGGGCGTCGCAAGCGGCCAAGAAGGCGTTGAGAAGGCCAAGGAACGCGGCCGATCGCCCGTCGCCAGTACCGGTGTGGTAGTCGCGAATCGCCTCGGCCAACGTCCGCCCGGTCAAGTATCGGAGGATAATAAACGGCTGACCCATGTTCGCTCGGGACCCCATCCCGTACACGGGAATGATGTTCGGGTGTTCGAGGCGGGCCGTGATTCGCGCCTCCCGGGCAAATCGCTCGGGACTGTTCCCGTGAGGGGCTAACTCCTTGATCACAACGATCCGGCCGAGATCGTTGTCGCGTGCCAGTCGAATGAAGCTTGCCCCGGTTCGGGCCAACTCCTCGAGGATTGTCAGCGACCCCGTCGGCCTCGCACTGCCCACCGTCTCGTCTGCCACACGAATGTCAGGTTCAGGCACGAAGGTGTGGTCTGCGGGAACCTCCTCGCCGGGAATCCCCGCGGTTACAGGCTCGCGCGGTCCCGTCGTGGCGTGGTCTAGCCAGCTTCCGGCGTGGAGCGTGAGCAAGATACTGGCGGGGTTCGTCCGATAGTCCTGGGGAAAGCTCGCCCGGAGAAGTTCGTACTCGTTCACGGCACGGCGCTCCGCCTCGGCCGCGTCCGCGGCCCGCCCGCGCAACCGAAATGACTGCGCCAGATGCAGAAGCGTGTTCGCCAGGTCCGCCCTGTACCGTGCGTCGTTCGGCGAGTCGGCCATCAGCGCCTCACACGCGTTGACGGCCTCCCGAAAGCTCTCCTCGGCCTCCGCGACTCGGCCCATCCCGTTGAGGACAAGCCCGACATTGGTGAGCAGCCGGGCGCGCTGTTGCCGGAGCTCCCGGTCCCCGGGCGACCGTTCAATTTCTCTCGCCACCTGGTTGATCCAGTCCCGGTACGCGGTCAGCGGCTCGTCCCGGAGCCAGACCTCGACGTCCCGCATCAGGTCGAGTGCCGACTGGTAACGATTGGGCGGATCCGGGCTCAGGGCCTTGGCGGTGATTCGGTCCAGCTCGTCGGGCACGCCGGGCGGTCCGGGCTTGCGCGAGCGCGGACTGATCAGGGACTGCGCCCGCCGGCCGCCCGCGTGTGGGGCTTCCCCGCACAACAAATGGAAGATGATGCCGCCGAGTAGGTAAACATCCGTGCGGAAGTCGATATTCTCGACACGCCCCTCGTCTTGCTCCGGCGCCATATACGCGGGCGTCCCCTTTCGCGTTCCCTGTTCCGTTTGCTCGGCGACGCCGGGTAACCGAAATCCGCCGGAATCGTCGCCGGCCTCCACGACCTTGGCCAGGCCCCAGTCCACCACCAACGTTTCCCCGTAAGCACCGAGCATGACGTTGGCGGGCTTCAGGTCCCGGTGGATGACGCCGCGCGAGTGCGCGAAAGCCGCGGTCTGACAGACGGAGATGAACCGAGATAGTAGATCGCGGAACGCCAGCGATCGCTCCGCCGGGTCGCGCGACGGACCCGCCTCGGCGGCGTGAAACCGGTCAATGGCGTCCTGCAGGCTTTCGCCGCTGACCAGTCGCATCGCGTAGTATGGTCGGCCGTCCGGCCCCCGGCCCAGGCCATACACGGGAACGACACCGGGGTGCTCGAGCCGACCGGTCAGGCGCCCTTCCGCGAGGAACTGATCCCGCTTGCGCGCGCTCGCTTCGCCGTCGTGCTCCCGGAGCTGTTTGAGGGCCACGTCCCGTTCGACTTCCTCGTCGCGGGCAACGAACACGTCGCCCTGCCCGCCGCGGTCGATCCACCGAACCGGCGTAAATCGGAACGCCGGTCGGAATCCTGCCCCGGACGAGTCTGTCGGGGGTGGCGAAGGGGCTGGCGGGATAACGGTCGTCGTCTCCAGCGCGCACACCTGCCGGGCCTCGGCTTCCAGGTCTGCCCGGGTCACCTCGGTCATCAGTCCATGCCGCCCAGCGATGTCCAGAAGCGACTCGCGACGGTCGCGATACCACTCCGCGAGGACGGTGGCCAACACGTCCGCACTCAGGAGTCGTCGTACCGCAATGAGCGACGCGACGATCAGATTGACTTGGATTCGGTTTTCCATGTGGCGACTCGACAGGCGTGCCGCTCTGGCGGGTGAATGTAACACCGGGCCCAGCCGGAGTCGATAAGACAGCGAGCAATAAAGGTCGCGAACTGGTCCCATGAAAATCACGCGCTCGCACGTCGTCGCACTCAAACTCCCGCCCCCGGTCCGCCGGATTGCGCTGAACGAGCAATCGGCCCAGGCGGCGGAGCCGGTTCACCTTGTGGCCGTACAGGTGACCACCGACATCGGGACGGACGGATTCGGGTTCACCGCGTCCGTCGGACCGGGGCTGAAGGCTTTGCTCGCGGTGCTGGCGGACGACCTGCTGCCAGAGCTTGAAGGTGAGGACGGACGGAACGTTGAGCGACACTTCGCCCGGGCTCAGGCGCGATTCCGTTCGATCGGCTGGGCCGGGTTGACCGCCCGAGCGTACGCGGCGATCGACATCGCCCTCTGGGACTTGCGGGCCAAGGCGGCGGGACTGCCCCTCTACCAGTTGCTTGGTGGCGCGAGGTCTTCCGCATCGTGCTTCGCGGGCGACCTCGCGCCGCTCGGAGCCGATCCTCAGCAAACGGTCCGGGCCGCCCGGCCACTGCTAGAGCAGGGCGTGCTCGGCGTGGCCGTCGAAGTCGGCGGGGGCGATGTGCAACTGGATGCGGATCGCGTACAGCAGATCCGCGACGGGTTGGGGGAATCGGCGTGGCTTGGCATCGCGGCCGAGGGCCGGTACGACCTTGCGACCGCCCTGGCGATGGCGCACTTCTACGAGGAGGACGTCGGCATCGACTGGATCGACTGCCCGATCCCGGTCGAGGACCGCGTGGGGTATCTGCGTCTTGCCGAACGAATGGAGGTGCCTCTGGCAGTCGGGTCGTCGTTTGACGACCGGGATGACTTCCGCCGCGTACTGGAGCGCGGCGACGCCCGCGTCCTCCGACCGGACCCGCTCCGGCTCGGGGGAATTACACCAGTCGTGAAGGTCGCGGCGCTGGCCGAGGCGTTTTCCGTATTGGTCGTGCCGTATCGGTTGCCGGAGGTGGGCGTCCACCTGGCCTGCGGTCTGCCGAACGTGCCAATGGCGGAGTGGGGGTCGTGGCTGGCGGGCGCGTTTGCCGAGCCGGTCCGGCCGCGGGAGGGGCGACTGGTCCCGGTGGGGTCGCCGGGGCTTGGGCTGACGCTGAACGCCGACGCGGTCGAGCGGTTCCGTGTGGAGTGAGCTTCGTCAGCCCGCCGGGGCTGGAGTCCCGGCTTTAGCCGGAAGTCGGCCCCGAACCGGCTAAAGTCGGGACTCCAACTCGGCGCGCTTCAGCTCGGCCCCGGCGAGGGGTCTCTTGCTGGCGGGAAAACGAGTCTGATAGAATGACCGCAGACGTGCGGCCTTGCCCGTGGGAATTGCCCCCATGAAGTGCCAGAACTGCCCGAAGCTCGCCACCATGCAGATCACCGAGATCCATGGCGAGGACAACCACGAGGAACTCCACCTCTGCGACGAGTGTGCCCAGAAGTACCTTTACGAAACATCGCCGAAGAAGAAGGCCGAGTCGCGGGAGGCGGGCGGGCCCTCGGACAAGCAGTGCGAGCACTGCGGGACCAAGTTCGTGGACTTCCGGAACAGCGGCCGGCTCGGCTGCCCGCACGACTACCAGGCGTTCCAGGCCGAGCTGCTGCCGCTCCTGGAGAGTATTCACAATTCCACCCGGCACGCCGGCAAGACCCCGCGGCGGCCCACCCAGAAGGTCCGCGTCCAGGAGTTGACCCGGTTGCGCAAGGACCTGCAGAAGGCGGTGGTCGCCGAGGCGTACGAGGAGGCGGCCCGGCTCCGCGACCGGATCAAGCAGCTCGAGGACGGTTGACCGGGCGCGCGGCGGGGTCCCTTCGTGGCCGGACCGGGGTGATCGGTATGAAATGCCAGTTCTGCTCGAACCCGGCCACCGTCCACCTGACGGACATCATCCACAAGAAGAAGCGGGAGATGCACCTGTGCGAGTCGTGTGCCCGGGAGAAGAAGCTGATCCCGGACCCGCCCCAGGAATTGAACATCCCGGCCCTGTTGCAACTCGTCCTCGGCCAGTTGCCGATCCCCGTGAAGGTGTCGCCGGCCGACCTCGTCTGCCCGGAATGCGGCACCCCGTACGCCGCCTTCCGGGCCCAGGGCCGGCTCGGCTGCCCGCACGACTACGAGGCGTTCCGGTCGCTCCTCGAGCCGCTCCTGGAGCGGGTGCAGAGCAACGCGATCCGGCACGCGGGCAAGGTGCCGCGACGGTACGCGCGACGGATGCGGGTCGCGCAAAAGGCCGAACTCGCGGCCAGGCTGCAGGCGGCCGTGTCGGCGGAACGGTACGAGGAGGCGGCACAAATCCGCGACGCGATCCGGGCGCTGGGGGCGGGCCATGAACCTTAACCACCTGACCTCCCGGCTTGGCGAGTGGCTCCGCGGCACCGGCCCGGAGTCCGACGTCGTCGTCTCCACCCGCATCCGGCTGGCCCGCAACCTCGCCGGCGCTCCGTTCACCACCCGGGCCAGCCCGAACCAGAAGGCCGAAACCGAGGCCCGGCTAAAGGAGGCGATCGCGGGCCTCGATTTGCCGGCCCCCCTCGGGTACGTCAACGTCGCCGGGCTTCCCGCCGTCGATCGGCAATTCCTGGTCGAGCGTCAGCTCATCAGCCGCGAACTGGCCGGGGTGTTGGATGGCCCCCGCGGCGTCGCGTTTGACGAGAAGGAAGCCGTGAGCCTCATGGTCAACGAGGAAGACCAGCTCCGGCTCCAGTCAATGCGGAGCGGCCTCGACCTCGACGCCGCGTGGGACGCGATCGACCACATTGATGACCTCATCGAGTCGAAGGTCGAGTACGCGTTCAGCGACGATTTCGGTTACCTGACCGCGTGCCCGACGAACGTCGGCACCGGCATGCGGGCGAGCGTCATGCTCCACCTGCCCGCCCTCGGGCTGACCAAGCAGATCGACAAGGCCTTCAAGGCGCTGCAGAAGATCAACCTCGTGGTCCGCGGGCTCTACGGCGAGGGCAGCCGGGCCCTCGGCGACTTCTTTCAGGTGTCCAACCAGGTGACCCTGGGAAAGAGCGAGGTGGCGTCGCTCAACGACATCCGGTCGGTGGTGCAGGAGATCATCAAGTACGAGCGGATGGCCCGGTCGACGCTGATGCGCGAGGCCCGGCAGAACGTCCACGACAAGGTGGCCCGGGCGCTCGGCACGCTGCAGTCGGCGACCATGATGACGTCCGAGGAGACGATGGAATTGCTCTCGGCCGTCCGCCTCGGCGTGCACTTGAAGCTGGTCGGGGACCTGTCGCCGACGACGGTGAACGAACTGTTCATCCACACGCAGCCGGCGCACCTGCAGAAGCTGGTCGGCGAGGCGCTCGACGGGGAGGCCCGGAACGCGGCCCGGGCCCGGTACCTTCGGACAAGGCTGCGAACGGCCGGCGCCGGTTAGCCGGCCCGCGGAAGGAGTCCATGCGCCGCCCGCTCGCTATCCTTCACCTCCTCTGTTTTCTGGGTTTCCTCACGGCCTGGACGGTCGTGTTGTTACGGCCTGTGCCGGAAGCGCCC
Source organism: Gemmataceae bacterium (assembly GCA_035258765.1). Classification (GTDB taxonomy): domain Bacteria; phylum Planctomycetota; class Planctomycetia; order Gemmatales; family Gemmataceae; genus SIAJ01. The sequence goes on along the minus strand of DATFWZ010000311.1, from coordinate 5,786 downwards.
AAGCGTGTGCTGACGGACTGGGAAGCGTTTATCGTCGGGAAGTCTCTGCACGTCGGCGTCTATGCGTTTCTGGCCGCGCTCGGAGGGACGCTGGCCGTGCTCGGGCGGCGCTGGCCGTGGGTGTTGTCGGCCCTCATCGTCCACGGAGCGTTGACGGAGTACTTTCAACAATTCGTCGGCCGTGGGGCGTCGGTGAAAGATGTGGGGCTGGACAGTATCGGGATCGCGCTGGGCGGACTCATCGCGTGGGCGATCCGGCGGTATGCGAATCGGCGTCCGGTCCCTCTTCCCTTAGCATCTCCCACCCAGGAATAAGTGATCCCCGGGGAGATTTCCCGGCGACGTCCGCCTCCCAGCGGTCCACCCAGTCGGTCCACGCCAGCGGGCAATCGCTGAGCACGACCGCATTGGACGGCAGTCCCCGGGCGGGGGCTCGAAGCTCGGGGCCGTCGTCGTAGTCGAAGAAGAGCTCGCCGCGCGCGGTCGGGACGATCAACCCCTCCGGGACCGCGTCGAATTGGTATGCGGGCGGGCCGAATACGCGGGCGGCTTGCTCCCGGATCGCGTGGGCGCCCGCCCGCTGGTACAGGCCGACCAGCGCGTCCACGAACGCGGCCCGCTGCTCGTCGGACACCTCCGAGAGCCAACCCACTTCCTCAATGCTCGCGATCACCCAGCCGCCCAGCTGTTCGAACGACACGACGGCCTCCCCCGGCAGTCCCGCGACCGTGAACGGCAAACGGACGCGGTTCGTAGCGAGCTCCGGGTGTCCGGCGTGGATGGGCAGCTCGCCCCACCGGTGCGACTCGCGCAGGTACGCGACGACGTCGCGCGCGGCCAGCCGGTGCAGGGCCTCGGCGACGTGCTCGAGTGTGTCGCGGGCCTTGGTCGCCCGCCGCGCGTTCCCGACGGCGACCGCTTTCCGCAGTTTCGCGAAGGTTTTGGGCACGACCCCGGAGTGGAAACCGGGACGGAGCAGCGCGCGCATCCGCTCGCCATGCGACCCGATCACCACCGGTCGAATCGTCGGCGGCGCGTTCGCCCGGTACAGCTTCCAGTTCTCCCGCAACTCCCAGACCAGAAACCCGAAGATGCCCGGGATGCCGAAGACGATCGTCCCCATGGTCTCCTCATTCAACCCGAACTGCTTCGCGAGCGACGGGATGAGCGGGAGCAGCATCTTGTGCGAGACGGTGACGACTGGGAAATGCTTGATCGGATTGACCTGCGGCTCGACCAACAGGTTCCACGCGAACCGGAACACGTACGTGAACAAGAACCACACCAGTCCGAAAACGAGCTTGAACACGAAGGTGACGCGGGACTCTCCCTCCTGGAAGCGCAACCACTCGTCCACGGCGTAGATGGCCCGGTCGATCGTCTCGAGGACGGCCCGGAAGAAATGCAGGATCAAGGTGAGCACACCAACGATAAAGTTGACCGAGACAACGCGCCAGACGCGGTCGGCCGCCTCGTTCATTCGATCCTCGATCGTGCGGCCGGCCGGGGTGCGGAAGAACGTGGCCGTGAAGAGTGCCACCCCGCCCCCGATCAGCGCGACCGATGAAACGTCGCCACCCAGGACTCGGACGGCCAGGGCCGCGGCGGCGCCCGCCGTGACCGGGATTACGATGTACCGCCGGAGGAATCTCGTCACCGAGTTTCGAATCAGGCGGCGGATCAGGGGCGAGTGCCGAATCGCGCGGGGTGCCTTGACAAAGGCGAACCGTGCCACGTCAATGACGCGGCGACGGAACCCCTGCCAGTGCAGCATCAGGAAGATGAATGTCGCCACGACCGCGAGCGCCGCCCAGTTCACGTGATGCTGTCCGAGCTCCGGATCGGCCGCGACACTGCCCGCGGCCCCGCCCGCGAGCGCCGTAAACCCGCTGACGGTCGCGGTCCAACCGGACAGCCAATCAATCAGCCCCTCACCCGCCTCCAGCATGTGCTTGACGGCCTCGATCAGGAGGAACGCACCGCCGAGCGGGAGGGCGCAGTACAGGGTGAACCACCGCCCGGGCCGGGTGCCGAAGAACAGCGAGCACATGCGCTGGAGGAGTCGCATGTAGGCCTCGCCGCGGCGGTAAACGCCGTCGAGCCGAAGGGCGAGCTGGCGGTTCGCAAGGATGAGCGGGTCGCCGCGGATCCACTCGCCCGGCCCGGAGAGGTCCGCGAGCTTGACTCGGTTGCGGGCGATCGCGTCCCGCAGGTCACCGATCCGGATGAATCCGCGCTGGCACGCGCCGTCGAGCAGTTCCTCGACTAGCTTCTCGCGGGAGAGCCGCTCGGCGACTGACCAGGGAACCAGGCCGACCTCGTCGAGGACGGCGGCGATTTCCGGTCGGAGGTTGGCCCGGGCCCGAGATTCGGCCGCGTCCCGGGCATGCTCCAGGAGCTGTCGCAATGGCTCGGCGCCGGGCAATCGCTCGGCGTAGCGAACGGCGGTCCGCAGGTGCCGGGTGACGTCGAGCCATATCGGCTTGGTGAGCGGGCGCTTGATCGGCTTACGACCCAGAGTGACCGCCCATTCGACCAGGTCGGCCGCGTACGCCTGCCGCTCGACCGCGAGGCAGGCGCGCTGCAGTTCGTAGAGGAGCCGCCGTTCGACGGTCCACCCGCCGGACGTGGCCGGGGCGAGGAGTGGAGCCAGCGCTTCTTTCCAGGCATCGTTGTCCGCGCGTTCGCCGGCGACAGCCCGAATCCGCGTCATGAGTTGTTGCAGGTGGTCGCGCGCGCTTGGGTCGCCGGCCCGAGCGAGGAGGATGGCCGCCCGTAAATCGTTGCCTCGAACCGCGGCGCGCTGCGCCCGTGCACGGACCGCCTCAGGTGCCCGGCCCGTGGCTGGAGACGGGACCGGGGGGTCTGGCGGGCGTCGTGAAAGGGCGGGTTCCGCCAGCAGGCCAGGGGGCTTTGTTCGAGCGAGCAGGGCGTCCACGTCAACGAACTTTCGAATCGCGGCGAAGATCGTTTCTGGTCGCTGCAATCCGGGGAAGTAGGTCAACCACTCGCCCGGCAGGAAGTTACGTACCTCAAGCGCGAAGGCGGCGAACTCCCGGAAGACGACCAGATCCGTGTCGTGGTCGTCGGTCAGCTGCTCGCCCTCGAGGACGACCCGAATCTCGTGCCACTGAGCCGGTCCGAGTCGCTGCCGGAAGTCCCGAACCCACTCCGGGCTTACCCGCCCGCCCGCAATGGCCAGGTCGACCTGGCGATCGACCCCCGCATGGAAGATCGTCCGCCAGAGCGCCGTCGGGCTTTGATTCGCGAGATTCTCTTCGGGCAGCAGCAGCAGGTCGGTCGCGGGCTCTGTTGGGGAAAGGCCTAGCTCCCAGGGAGTTAAGATCGAGAACAGTCGATCGCGGTTCACCCACCACGAACGCGTGTGCAGCACGTGCGTGTCAAAGTCGCCGCGGTCGCGGCAGGCCCGGATCACCCGGCGGAGGGCCCGGACCGGCACCGCCCGGGCGGCCGGCTCGATCGCGGTCAGGTTCGGCCGCGTGAGGGTCGGTGCGACCGGGTCGGTCATGAGAAACTCGAAAGAGGATCAGTCCCGTGACGGAGTATGCAGAATCTGCCCGGCTTTGGGCGGCTCAAGAGCCATTGAGGACGAACACGAATACAATGATGGTCGTGCGCAAAGTCCGTTCGCAACGGATGTTCGGCCTGGCGCGAGAGGGTCGTAGGGATTTTGCCGATTCTTCGGAATCCCCCCGCTTTTTTCCGGGCCTGAATTATAGTATTGATGCCCCGACTCGGGCCGGTCCCTGCGCCAGTATGGACCGGGCGCCTCCCCCCACCGATTCGCTGCCCAAGGTGACCCGCGATGCCTGCCCCCGTCACTCTCGACGACCTGCTCAAGCTCATTCGCAAGAGCGGGATGATCGACGAGCCCCGCCTCGACGCCTACCTGGAACGGCTCCGACTCAGCCGCCAGGGAGTGCCGGACGTGCGCAAGCTCGCCGGGGCTATGGTCCGTGACGGGCTCCTGACGTACTTCCAGGCCGAGCAGTTCATGCTCGGGAAATGGCGCGGGTTTACGATCGGCAAGTACAAGCTCCTCGAGCGGATCGGATTCGGCGGCATGGGGCAGGTGTTTCTGTGCGAGCATATGTACATGCGCCGGCGGGTGGCCATCAAGGTGCTCCCGCCCGCGAAGGCCGAGGAGCCCGCGGCGCTCGGCCGGTTCTACCGCGAGGCCCGGGCGGCGGCCGCCCTCGATCACCCGAACATCGTTCGCACCCATGACATTGACCAGGACGGCAACCTGCACTTTCTCGTCATGGAGTATGTGGACGGCTCCAGCCTGCTCGAGATCATCAAGAAGAAGGGCCCGATGGAGATTGACCGGGCGTGTCATTACGTCTGGCAGTCGGCCCAGGGGCTCGACCACGCGTTCCGCGTCGGCGTGATTCACCGGGACATCAAGCCGGGCAACGTCCTCGTCGATCGATTCGGCATCTCCAAGATCCTCGACATGGGTCTGGCACGGTTCTACCACACCGACGACGACATGCTAACGAAGAAGTACGACGAGAAGAGCGTCCTCGGGACGGCCGACTACGTCGCACCGGAACAGACGATCAACAGCCACGACGTGGACGTGCGGGCGGACATCTACAGCCTCGGCGCCACCTTCTACTTCCTGCTCGCCGGCCACCCGCCGTTCCCCGAGGGGACGATTTCGCAGAAACTCATTGCCCACCAGACGAAGAAGCCGGTGCCGATCCGGAGGGTCCGGCCGGAGGTCCCGGCGGAGGTGGCCGCCGTCGTCGAAAAGATGATGGCGAAGTCGGTCAACGAGCGGTACCAGACGCCGGAGCAGGTGATCAATGCCCTGGCCGCGTTCGTGCAGCCGCAGGTACTCCCGGCCCCGCCGGAGGACGAGATGCCGATCTTGAGCCCCGCGGCGCGAGAGACCGCCGGGGCCCAGTCGGGCGGTTCGGGTTCCGGTTCGTTCCGGCCGGACTCGGCGGTGGTGCGGGCGGAGTCGCTGCCCAGGTCCGGGGCGGGGGCCGGCGTCGGGGGCCCGCGGCCGCCGTCGAGCGTCCGTCCGAGCCCGGCGGCGGTCATCATCCCGCCGGCCCGAGGCAGCTCGGCCAAGGTCCCCCGCTACAACGGCTCGTCGTCGAACATGCCGCCGCCCTATTTCGAGCCCCCGGTCGTCTCGCCTCTCGGCTCGGCGGCGATTCCGCCGGTCCCGAACCCGACGCGACCGGTGAACGAGACGGCCCGGATGGCCGAGGAAACCGACCGGGCGGCCGCGCTCGACCCGAGGCACCGGTCGAACGACACCGCGCTCAAGGGCCACCTCAAGCTGGCCGGCAACCCGGTGGTGAAGATCGTCCTCGAATCGATCATCGTCTTCGGGCTGTGCCTGGTGCTGTACTTCATCATTCGGATGCTGTAGGCGACGGGCGAAGCGGGAAGAGTCGCGGGGCCTCCGAGTATCGGGGGCCCCCTGCTGTTTTTGAAGACGTCGCTTGTTCACGTGACTGGCCCGGCGCCGGATGTCTGCCCGGCCGGAGGGACTTACCCCACATTGCGACTGCCGGGTGGGTGAGATACGCTGAAATGGGACAGCGGTCACGGTGCCACAGGCGAGGAAAACATGAAGACGTTGACCCTCCAACTTCCCGACGACGTCTATGAGCGGGTCCGGCGGCGGGCCGCGGCTCGCGGTGCTACGCTCGACCAGGAAGTGGCCGAGTTACTCGAGCGTTGCGCGGGTGCGGGTGATGAGACGGCACTGGCGGACGCCCGGGCGCGCATGGAGGAGCTGTTCC
>DATFWZ010000310.1:0-2898 GCA_035258765.1 Gemmataceae bacterium | reverse complement strand
GACGATCCTGATTCTCCAGCGCGGGCTGAAGGCCGACCCGAGCCCGGAGGCGGCTGCGCCGCAGACGGTAACGGTAACCCCGGACGGTCAGAAGCTGATCAACGGCAAGCCGCACGGGCACGGTGAGGGGCAGGCCGACTTGCGCCCCGTGGGGCATCTCAGCAAGCTCCCGGGGGGCGTCGCCGAGACGGGCCCGCTCGGGCCGGTCGAGTTCCTGTCCACAGTCCGCGAGAGCGAAATCGTCCTTTGGACCACGAAAACTGGGAAGGACGACGCGGGCAATGCGACCACGACCTACTCGCCCAGGCCGACGTCCGGGGCCGACGTCTTGCGGCCCGGGAACAGCCCGACGTTCGCGGGCCTGCAGAAGGAATCCCTTCCGGCCAAGTTGAATTTCGTGTCCTTGATGCTGGCCCTGTTCTGTGGGACCGCGTCGCTGCCGCATATCCTGATCCGCTACTACACGGTCAAGGACTCGGCGGCCGCGCGCAAGAGCACAGTCGTCGGCATCGCGGCCATCGGCTGCTTCTACGTGCTGACCCTCTACATGGGCCTCGGGGCCATGACCGGGGGGTCGATGGACGTTTCCAACAGCAACATGGCCGGCCCGCTCCTGGCCCGGAGCTTCGGGGACCTGCCATTCGCATTGATCTCCGCGGTCGCGTTCACCACGATCCTCGGCACCGTGAGCGGGTTGATCGTTGCCGCGAGCGGGGCGGTCGTGCACGACGTCCTGGTCGGGTGCCTCCACCTCGACATGAACGACGCCGCGAAGGTGCGGGTCGGGCGGCTGGCCGCGGTGCTGGTCGGAGTCGTCGCGATCGGGCTGGGGATCGTGTTCGAGCGAATGAACGTCAACTACCTGGTCGGGTGGGCATTTAGCGTCGCGGCCTCTGCGAATTTGCCGGCCCTCGTGATGTTGCTCTTCTGGAAGCGAACAACTAAGCAGGGGATCATCGCGTCGGTGTTCGCCGGGATGATGACGTCGCTGGCGTGGATCCTCCTGAGCGGGGACACGTTCAAGGACGTGTACGGGCTGCCGGCGGAGCGGTCACCGGTGCCGTTCAGCCAGCCGGGGCTGGTGACGATCCCGCTGAGCTTCGCGGTGCTGGTCGTGGTGTCGCTGCTGACGCGGCCGAAGTAGCGCGGATCGACGCCCGAGGAGGCAAGTCGTGGACTCCAAGCGCCCGTTTCTATCCAAGCAGGACCCAACAACCCGGCGATGGGCTGTTCTCGACGACGATGGCGACTCAGCCTGGCTGCTGGTGACCGAGACGGAAAGCCGAAAGCCAGTCGCCGATTGTTTCGTGTACAACTGCCGTCCCCCGGAACCTTTCCTGCCCACGGGCTGGGACCGGTCCAGGCCCCCGCCGATTCTCACCCAGTTCGCAAGCGATACGGCCTACTACCCAGGCATCACGGAGAGCCGAATTCGCATTCATTGGGAAGAGGGCGGCGTCGCGGCGGCCGTCTTTGTGGATGGACGACCAGTTGCCTTTCTGTTAGTTGGCGAGAAACTCGGCTACAGCCGCGGGATCGCGACCGACGGTCCGTATGGCCACCCGTGGAACGAAACGCGGTTCGCCGAAGTTTTTGACGCCGGCAAATGAGCGCGCGACGGACGGCAGCCCGTTGGGTAATCCGTCATGAACACCTTGCTCAACTTCCTTGACGCCATCGGCCAGTTCACACATTTCGCCGGCCGGGCCCTCATCGCCGCACTCGCCTCGATCGCCAGACCCGGGGCCTGGCTGCAACAGCTTTACAACGTGCTCATCGGCGCCCTGCCGCTCGGGACGGTGACCGGCATCGCCCTCGGGGCTGTTGTCTGGATGCACACGCACGCGGCCTTGGCGCGCACCGGAGCGCAAGACTATCTGCCGACCGTCCTGGCCGCGGCCGTTTTACTGGAGCTGGCCCCCATCGGGGCGGGGTTGATCGTCGCGGCCCGAACCGGGGCCAGCCTCGGGGCCGAGCTCGGGGCCATGAAGCTCGGCGAGCAGCTCGACGCCCTCGAATTGCTCGGGCTGCCGCCGATGCGCGTCCTGGTCGGCCCGCGAGTGCTGGCGTGCATCCTGGCGCTACCCCTGTTGCACGTCTACATCGCGGCCCTGGCCCTACTGAGCGGATTTGTGGCCGAAAACGTGGTCGGGCATACGAGCTGGCTGAAGTTCCAGACGGCTTGCTTGAAGGAGCTGTACCCGGAGGACGTGATCCCGGCGGCGCTGAAGACGACGGTATTCGGGTTCCTGATCGGGGTCGCGGGGTGTTACCACGGGATGCGGGCCGAGGGCGGGACGGAGGGCGTCGGCCGGGCGGCAACGGCGGGGGTGGTGACGGCGTGCCTGTTGGTGCTGGCGGCGGATGTGTTGCTCGTGGGGCTGATTCGGGCGGTGATCTGAAAAGGCTATAGGACCTATAGGTCCTAATGAGAGCTATAGGTCCTATCAGATAGCTGGCTTCGGCCGGCTTAGTTGCTAAACTCCGGCCGCCGCTTCGCCAGCTGGCTCTGCAAGCGGGCCACGATGCTCGAGTGCATCTGGCTCACCCGGGACTCGCTCAGGTCGAGCGTCGCCCCGATCTCCTTCATCGTCATGTCCTCGTAATAGTAGAGGATGATGATGAGCCGCTCGTTGCGGTTGAGGCCCTTGGTGACCAGCTTCATCAGGTCGCGGTTCTGCAGCCGGCAGGTCGGGTCTTCGGCCTTCTTGTCCTCGAGGATGTCGATCTCGCGGACGTCCTTGTAGCTGTCAGTCTCGTACCACTTCTTATTCAGGCTGACCAGGCTGACGGCCGTGGCCTCGCCGACGTAGTCCTGGAGCTGGTCGAGAGTAATGCCGAGGCGGGTCGCGAGTTCCTCGGGCCGCGGCGGGCGGCCGAACTCGGCCTCGAGTGCCT
>DATFWZ010000309.1:0-4506 GCA_035258765.1 Gemmataceae bacterium | reverse complement strand
TCCCCGTCGACCGTCACCTTTCCCAGACCTTGGAGCGTGGCTTTCCCATTCATGTGGAAGGTCGTTCCCGTGTCCGGGTTCTTGCGCTGGCTGGTGAACTGGCCGATACCCCGACCCGTGAGCGGATGGGACGAGTGAATGTTCTCCACCGGCATGGGGACCGGCGGCATTTGGGCCGGCGGCTGGGTGTGCGGCGCGACGGTGGGGGCCGGCGTCTGGGTGTGCGGCGCGTCCGTGGGCGCCGGCGGCTGGGTGTGCGGGGCGTCCGTGGGCGCCGGCGGCTGGAGGTGCGGCGCGATGGTGGGGGCCGGCGTCTGGGTGTGCGGCGAGTCCGTCGGCGCCGGCGTCTGGGTGTGCGGCGCGACGGTGGGGGCGGGCGTCTGGGTGTGCGGCGCGACGGTGGGGGCCAGCGGCTGGGCGTACAGCGCGACCGTGGGAGCCGGCGGCTGGGGGTGCGCCGCGACTGTGGGGACGACTCGCTCGTCCAGCGATTCCAGAGATAACTGCAGGGGCTTCCGAGCCATGACACATTGCTCCGTGCGGAGTCGGGTTCCCAGGAACGGGACCGGCCCGCTCGCCCGGAGGGTCCGGGGAGGGTGTGCGGGTTGAAATTGAACGTTCGGGCGGAACCCGGCGGATGGGTCATGCCCGGACGGCGAAAGGGTGTCAACTGGTTTTTTGCCGGTCGAGGCCGGCCGACCGCGCTAAATTACGAGAGATTAGCAACTTGTGTTTCGTGTGAAGCTTGATTAGAGTATCCGCACCGGCGGCGAATCTCGTCACCCTCCAGCCGAATAACCCACCGATTGGGCTCGCGGTTCTGGAGGACTCGCCATGTACACCTTCTTCCTCGTCTGTGCGGGCGTGGGCGGCACGCTGATCCTGCTCCAGTTCCTGGCCGGGTCACTGGGCCTGGGCGGGGATCATGGGGACGCCGGGCACCACGACATCGGCGGCCACGATCACGGTGGGGCCGACCACGATTCGGACGGCAACTGGTTCCTCGGCCTGTTGACGTTTCGCGCGATCAGCGCCGCGGTCGCCTTCTTCGGCCTGGGCGGGGTAACCGCCGCCTACTACGGCCTGCCGGACTCTGGCCAGCTCGCGACTGCGACCCTGAGCGGGTTCGCGGCCCTGTACCTGGTCGCCGCCCTGATGAAGATGCTCTACCGGCTCCGGGCCGACGGCACCGTCCGGATCAAGTACGCGGTCGGCCAGACCGGGACCGTCTACCTGCGCGTCCCCGCCCAGAAGGCCGGTCCGGGCAAGGTGACGCTGAACTTGCAAAACCGCACTGTCGAGCTCGAAGCTTTCACCGCCGCCGGCGAGCTGCCGACCGGGACCCCGGTCCGGGTCGTCGCCGTCCTCGGACCCGGTTCCGTTGAAGTCACACACGCCACCTCGGAGGCCTGACCATGCTGCACACCGTGTTCGCCCAGGCGGGCAATCAGATTGACATCCCCTGGCCGCTGGTGGCCGCGGTGGCCGCCGCCGTCGTCCTGTTTGGCATGCTGATGTTCGTGGCCAAGCGGTACAAGAGGTGCCCGTCGAACCGCGTGCTGGTCATTTACGGCAAGACCGCCGGCGGGAACGCGGCCCGGTGCGTCCACGGCGGGGCGGCGTTCGTCATCCCGCTCATTCAGGACTACGCGTATCTGAACCTGGAGCCAATCCAGATCGAGGTGCCGCTCAAGGGGGCGCTGTCGATCGAGAACATCCGGGTCAACGTCCCGAGCGTGTTCACCGTCGCCATCGGAACGGACGCCGAGACGATGCAGAACGCGGCGATCCGTCTGCTCGGCCTCGACACCGACGACATCAAACAGCAGGCCGCGGACATCATCTTCGGTCAGCTCCGGCAAGTGATCGCCTCGATGCGGATCGAGGACATCAACCGCGACCGCGACAAGTTCCTGGAGAACATTCAGAAGTCGCTGGAGCCGGAGCTGAAGAAGATCGGCCTGGTGCTGATCAACGTCAACATCACGGACATCACCGACGAGAGCGGGTACATCGAGGCAATCGGCCGGAAGGCCGCGGCAACGGCAATTCAGCAGGCCAAGATCGATGTGGCCGAACAAGAGAAGAAGGGCCAGACGGGCGTGGCCGAGGCGGATCGGGAGCGGGTGATCCAGGTGGCCAACGCGACCAAGTTGCGCGAGATCGGCACGCGGGAGGCGACCCGCGAGCAGGCCGTCCGCGTGGCCCAGCTCGAGAAAGAGAAGGAGGTCGGGGAGCAGACGGCCCTGCTGGAGCAGCATGCCCTCATCAAGGAGTCGCAGCGGCAGCAGGCGATTCGAATCGCCGAGCTGGACCGGGACCAGAAAGTTGGCGAGCAGAAGGCGGCCTTCGAGCGCGAGGCACAAGTCGCCGAGGCGGACCGGGAGAAGCGGGTGCGGCTCGCCGACGCCAACGCCAAGGCGACGGCCGGCGAGGCGACCGCCCAGGCGGCCATCGCCCAGGCCCAGGCCGAGCTGGCGGTGAAGAAGGCCGACGCCTACAAGCTGGCGGAGACGCGGAAGCGGGAGGCCGAGGCCGCGGTGCTGGAAGCCCAGAACCGGGCGATGGCCAAGGCCGCGCTCGCCGAGGCCGAGAAGGTCGAGGCGGAAAAGCGGGCGCTGCTCGAAGCCCCCGCGAAGGCCGAGAAGGCCCGGACGATCGTGGACGCCGAGGCCGCCGCCGAGCGGGTGAAGATTGACGCGGGCGCCCAGGCCGCGGCCATCTTCGCCAGGCTCCAGGCGGAGGCCAAGGGCCATTACGAAATCCTGGCCAAGAAGGGCGAGGGCCTGAAGAAGATCATCGAGGCGTGCGGGTCGGCCCAGTCGGCCTTCCAAATGCTAATGCTCGAGCACATGGACGCCCTGGCGCATGCGTCGGCCCAGGCGATCTCGAACATCAAGTTCGACAAGGTGGTGGTGTGGGAGAACGGCGCCAACGGGACGTCCGCGGGTTCGAACACGACCAACTTCCTGCAAAGCATGGCCCGGTCGATGCCGCCAATGCTGCAGGTGATGCGGGACATCGGCGGGGTCGAGGTGCCGGAGTTCCTGGCGAAATTGCAAGCCGAGTCGAAGCCGGAGCCGAGCACGAACGGGCGCTCGACGACGGCAGAGGCCGCGGCGCAGTAGGGGCCAGAGGCGGGTCGCAGCGGGCTGGTCGCCAACACGACCGGCCCGCGTCGCTTTGGTGCCCCGATAGTCACCTTGATCGAGCCGGCCCGCGGCGCGATATCATACGCTTGGCCGAAATCCAAGCTCCCGATAGGCGGTCGTCGAATCCCTCTTGGCGACTCCGGGTCACCGCCGCGTCCCCGCCGGGACGGGCCCAGGTTGCCGTTCATGTCACAAGGCGGTGATGCGGACCAACACGGCCCGGGCGCCGTGCGACGTCACCGGGCGAGGGTGAGCGTCGCCGTGGGGCTCATCCTCGCGGGGATCGCCGTGGTGTGCATCTGGGCCTGGCCGAACCGCAAACCGGCCGTTGCGCCCGCGCACGGTCCGGATGACGAGTGGCCCGATCCCGTCGTCGCGAACCCCGGTTACCTGGGACCCGACGCCTGCGTCGCCTGTCACGCGGAGAGAGTGGCCGAGTTCCGCCGCACCAACCACTATCACGCGTGCCGCCGCCCGGAGGACAGCCCCATGCCGCCGGGGTTCACCCAGGGCCGAGGAGCCGTCCCGACCGACATGCCGGGGTTACATTTCGAAATGACCCGGTCCGGAGACAGCTTCGTTCACACGTCCGTGAATGCCGCCCCGACTGGAGAGCAACGGTTGACCGACCGGATCAGCCTGGCGTTCGGGGCCGGCGGGCTGGACGAGGTCTATTTCGCCTGGCGCGGGGACCTGCTCTACGAACTGCCCGTCGCCTGGCTGCACCCACTTGATCGATGGGGCCACAACCCGCTCCGAAAATACTATTCCGGCGACTACGCCCGAACGGGCACGGGACGATGCCAGGAGTGCCATAACACCTGGTTCGAGCAGATCCCCGGGAGCGTGAATCGGTACAGGCCCGAAAGCTTCATCCTGGGAGTCACGTGCGAGCGGTGCCACGGCCCCGGCCGGGAGCACGTGGCGTTTCATCAAGCTCACCCGCGCGCCGATTCGACCCACGCGATCATCAACCCGGCCCGACTGAGTCGAGAACGCTTGCTGGAAGTCTGCACCCAATGCCACAGCAACGCCGTCGGGTCCCGCGGTCCGCGCTTCGCATACCGTCCGGGGGAGCCACTCGCGGACTACTTCCGGATCCTGGAGACGCGGCATCCGGAGGACGATCACGTGGCCAACCAGGTGACGTACTTGCGGCAGAGCAAGTGCTTCCAGCGGTCCGACACGCTCACGTGCACGACATGCCACAACCCGCATCGGCAGACCGATCACGCGGCCGTGCGGCGGTCGTGCCTGAGTTGCCACGAGCCGGCGGCTTGCCGGGAGCGGCCCCGCGTGCCCGCGGCGGTCCGGGACGACTGCGCCGGCTGCCACATGCCGCCGCGCGTCTGGA
>DATFWZ010000308.1:0-9390 GCA_035258765.1 Gemmataceae bacterium | reverse complement strand
TGGCGGGCCCGCTGATCAGCTTGGCCGTGAGGGCGTCGCCGTCGGCGTCGGTGTCGTTGGCCAGGACGCCGGCGGCGGCCACGGTCAGGATCTTGCCCTTGCCAATCTTGTAGGTGTCGGCGTTCGCGACCGGCGCCTGGTCGGTGACGGACAGGGTCACCGTCGCCGGGGCGCTGGCAAAGCCCCCGTCGTTGGCGGTGTAAGTGAACGAATCGGACGCCGTGTACCCGGCGTTCGGCGTGTAGGTGAAGGACCCGTCCGAGTTGAGCGCGAGCGAGCCGTGGGCCGCCCCGTTGACCAGGGCGGCCGTCAGCGTGTGGCCGGCCGGGTTGGATGTGTCGTTGGCCAGCACTCCCGCGCCCGCGGCGACGGTCAGGACCTTGTCGTGCAGGACCGCGTACGAGTCGGCGTTTGCGGTCGGAGTCTGGTCCGTGACCGACAGGGTGACCGTGGCCGGCGACGAGTCCTTGGCCTTGTCGTTGGCCCGGTACGTGAAGGTGTCCGTTCCGACGAACCCGGCGTTCGGGGTGTAGCTGAACGAGCCGTTCGCGTTCAGGGTGAGCGACCCGTTTGTCGGCCCGGAGTCGAGGGCGGCGGTCAGGACGTCCCCGTCCGCGTCCGTGTCGTTGGTCAACACACCGGCGGCCGCCACGGTCAGGGTGTTGCCCTTGGCGACCGCGTATGCGTCGGCGTTGGCCGTCGGGACCTGGTCGGTCACGGACAGGGAGACGGTGGCTGGCGTGCTGACCAGGGCGCCATCGTTGGCCGTGTAGGTGAACGAGTCTGAACCGGTGTAGCCGGCCGCCGGGGTGTAAGTGAACGACCCGTTCGAATTGAGAGTCAGCGACCCATGGCTCGGACCGGTTCCAAGGGCGGCGGTCAGCGTTCGACCGACCGGGTTGGACGTGTCGTTGCCCAGCACTCCGGCGGCCGCGACGGTCAGCGACTTGTCGTGAAGCACGGAGTACGAGTCCGCGTTCGCCGTCGGGGCCGACGGGGGCGTGCTGTCGAAGTTGAACCGGTCGGCGGTCGTCGTGGCGGAGGTCCCGTACCCGAAGAAGACCGGGAGGCCGTTGATGTCGGTCTTGGTCGTCCCGGACTGGACGTGGACGTCCACAGTCCCGGGCGCGTGGGCCGGGGCGACGGCCACCGCCTGGGTGTCCGAGAGGATCGTGACCGAGGTCGCCTCAGTCGTCCCGTAGAGCACATGCAGTTGGCCGGCGGCCCCGGAGAAGTTGCGGCCCGTGATGGTGACCGAGGTGCCGCCCGTGGACGGGCCCGAGGTGACGCTGAGGCCCGTGACGACCGGCGTCAGGTCCACCACCTCGAACGCGGTCGCCGGAATCTGTTGGACCTGGAGGACGTTGGTCATGTTCCACTGGGTCGACGGCATACCGGTAAAGAACATGTCCGACCCGTTATCGGCGACGATCATCCCGTAGTCCTTCATCGCCTGGGCGATCGCCTTCGCCTCCGGGGACCAGTTCGACGGAATGACGAAGCTGGACTTCAGCCGGAACCGGTCGCCCATCCGCGGCAGGTCGGTGCCGGTCCGGGAGCTGGCCTCGTGTGAGGCCGGGTAGACGAACATGTCGCGGGTCTGCACGACGGTCATGCGGATGGCGTGATTGATGACGCCCTGGCCGCCGGCCGAAGCCGGGTTGGCCTCGTCCGCGCGCGCGAGCCCGGGCAGGATCGGCAGCCCGGCCGCGTCGGCCGACGTCGCACCCACGGTCCGGAACGAGTTGGTCTTCAGGTCCCAGTAGGAGATCTGCCAGGCCCCCCACTGGCCGGTCGGATGCGTGCCGCCGTAGGGGAAAGAGGTCTCGCTCGGTCGGACCGCCTGGTACAACTCGTACAGGACGTTCGCGGTCTTGTCGTAGACCAGGAGGTGCGAGTCGCCGCGGGCGCTCGGTGGGGCCGGGCCGGTGGGGTTGTCGCCCTCGATGACCGCGTTCGCCGGGATCGGCACCTGGACCAGGTCGCTCTCGTCCGGGTAGCCGAACGACGGGATCACGACGTTCACCTTCGGGACCGTGTTGTCCACCACGTTCACCGGGATGCCGTACAGGGCGCCGTCGAGGGGGTTGCCGAAGTCGGCGTGGA
The DNA here is from genome assembly GCA_035258765.1 of Gemmataceae bacterium. GTDB lineage: Bacteria > Planctomycetota > Planctomycetia > Gemmatales > Gemmataceae > SIAJ01. The sequence goes on along the minus strand of DATFWZ010000308.1, from coordinate 7,284 downwards.
GGTGGGGGGCCGTCCCGCCGTGGTTGGTGACGATCCGGTTGATGATCGCGTCCGAGTTGGCCGCGACCGGGGCCGCCGCGATGTTCTGGTTCCAGGGGTTGTCGAGCGGGAAGAGCTGGTTGCCGTAGAACGTGGGCACAATCCGGGGGTCGAGTTCTTGGAGCACGAGCCGCGCGCGCATGGAGTCCTCCGTGCGGTGAATTGGTTTTGGCGACGGGCTGGGGCGAGTCGAGCGAGATGGGGTTACGCGAAGACTAGATCACATTCCCCAATGGGGCGGACTTTTCGGCACGGGCGAAGCCTGCGGGCGAGTCGTCCCGACGGACTCTTGAGACTGGAAAAGGAAAGGTAGCCGGCGGCTCCCGAGTGACAACTCGAGGGGTTCGGAGGCGATCCGGCTTTCCGGCCGGTTCCTCGTCTCTGCCCTCAGAATTGTGTCTTGCCGTAAACGTGGCCCGTTCAAGCCGCCGGGCCGCCGGATCAAACGGGCCCCATCCTACCGTCGGCCGAACGTTCAAGCAACACCGCCGGCGCCGATACCTCCCGGGCGGGGTCGTGTTGAATGGATTACCGACACCCTCACCAGTCATTCCTGCATCGGGGAAATGCCGTGAATCGATTTCTTTCCGCCGCTGTCGCCCTTGGACTGCTCCTTGGCCTGACCGCTGCCGCGCAGGCCGCGGACGAGAAGAAGAAAAAGAAGAAGACCGAAGGGCCCGACCTCGCGGCCCTGTTCGCCAAACTCGACACGAACAACGACAAGAAGCTGACCAAGGACGAGTTCAACGCGTTCAAGGGGTTGCAGGCGCAGAAAGCTGAGAAGGCGGGGAAGGAGCCGAAGGGCCTCGCGGCCGCCCGGGAGGTGTGGTTCTCGAAGCTCGACACGAACAACGACGGCAGCCTGACCTTCCAGGAATTCTCGAAGATCAAGGACGTGATCGCGGCCAACCCGATCCAGAAAAAGAAGAAAAAGGACACGAACTGACTGCGACTGGGCGGTTAGCCCCGCGCTACCCGCCCGGCCTTCTTCCGAGCCGGATGACGTGTACCTCTGGTGCGCCGCCGCGCGCTACCAATCGGCTCACTTCCTCTACGACCCATCCCTCCGATTCGAGCTCGGCGCGCTCGGCTGGCGTCACCACTCCGACGCACGGGGCCGCGTGCCGAAGCGTGGGCAAGTCCGCGGCGCGCAGGCGCCGGGCCAGGTGGAACTGCAAGTTGTAATACCCCTCGCCGGTCACCGGGAACGTCCGCGTCGTGTACACGACCTCGCCCGGCGGCAGCCGTCCGCCCAGGTCACGCAAGGCGACGCGGGTCGGCGCCTGTGGGGCGCGGCAGGGGAATACGACCGCGTTTGCCACGAACCAGGCCGACAGGGCCCCTCCCGCGATGTTCGCGGCCAGCGCGCTGCTGGACTGGGTCCGCCGTGTGAGCCGGACCGCGGCCCACGACCAGGCCGCACACGCCACGAAGACTCCCGCGGCTCCAGGCACGCCGTCCGGCCATGCCGCGAGCGCGAGTACGAGCCCGGCGGCGCCGGCGATTAGTGGGATGAGCGCAATCCCCGTAGCCAGGCGCGAAGGGCCCCGCCCGGCCGACATCCGCGACACGCCGGCGACAACGGCTGCGCCGAGGACCGCCGCCGGGAAGAACGCCGGCAGCACGTGCCGCGGCCGCGACTCCGGGTACAGGTAAAACGCCAGGCACGGACCGAGCACACCACACACCAGAAATCGCCGCAGATCTTCCGAGACGCCGTGCGCCGTGGCCCACCGGCGGCGCAGGCCGAACCCGAGCCAGAGCACACCCGGGAAGAACATCCCCAATACGTGCAGTGGAAAGGCAAAGAAATGCGCGACCGCGTGGGCGGTCCGGCCGTCGGGATCAAGCACCGCGCCAGGACCGGAACCCGCGCCCAACTGATGCGTCCAGATACCGATCAGCTCGGGCGAGCTGATCGCCTCCCGCGTCATCAAGACCGCCACCCAGGCGGCCACGGGGAGGAAACTCAACACGAGGCAGAGGCCGTGCCCGACTGTGAGGAGGCGCGCCGACCTTCGCTGCCAGACCAGGAAGGGGATGGCAGTCAGGTAGAAGATCGCCGGCCCCTCCGGGCCCTTCAGCAGGCCGGCAATGCCGAGGAGGCATCCGACGGCGAGCCAACTTCGAAATGTCTGCCCGGTCGGGCGATTTCCGTCCCACCAGATCTTCAGCGCCAGCGCGACAACGAGTGCGAGCGGCGCGTCGATTTCCCCCAGAGTCCCCTTGTCAAGGAGCGCCGCGGCCGACAGGACGAACAAGGCCGCGAGCGACCGCGTCGGCCGGTCCAGGATGTCGGGCGCGAAGCGCAGGGCAACCAGGGCGCAGCCGAGGGCGGCCAAGACCGACGGCAGCCGGGTGGCCAGCGGCGTCACGTCGCCGAGGCCCGCCCCGCACGCGGCCACGAGCCAGAAATACAGGGGCGGCTTGTTGAGGTAGGTATCGCCGTAGAGCGTCGGGCAGATGAAATCGCCGGAGTCGAGCATCTCGCGGGCCGGGGTGGCCCGGCGGCCCTCCTCCAGGCGCAGGTCGCGCGTGCCCAGGTGCGGGAGGTACGCGAGTGCCCAGGCCGCGACGATGACGAGGGCGAACCAGCGGCGGTCGAAAAGGGCGGGCCAGGTCATGCGAGTCCTTTCGCAAGCCCGGAGTCTACCGCAAACGTCCGGGGCCCGCGACACCAGTCGCGGGCCCCCGGGGACGTTCCGACTCGATCTTCAGTTAGTGATTCAGGATGAACTCGTTGGTATTCAGAAGCGACCAGAACACGTCCTCGAAGAACGCCCGCCACTGCCCCGGGCCTGCGCCGATCTTTTTCATGTCGGACACCTTGTTCGACAGGAACGCGGCCTCGCTGATCGGGCCCGTCATGATCGGCTTGCCCTTGGCGTCCAACCGCTCCTTGCCCTTCGCATCCTTTGCCGGCAGGTAGATGGTCGGGTTCCCGCTCGGCTTGCGGGCCAGTGCCATGAGATACAACTCGTTGATGACCGCCGTCTCGTTGTACCCGTTGCCGCTCTTGTGCTTGTTCATCGCCTTGTCCACGGCGCTGGTCCCGTCCTGGCGGCTGATCTCGGCGTTCAGCTCGGACCCGTTCATCATCAGGAGGGCCTGGATGATCGTGCCGTTGAACGTCACCTCGTTCCCCTCGTCGTCGCCGAAGTTGCGGGTCAGCTTGGCCAGCCAGGCGTCCTTCTTGGCCTTCTTGGCGTCCTTGTCCGGGGCCGCGTCGAGCCGGGTGGCGACCTCGAGCGACTCGAACAGCACCTCCGGGGACATCGACTTCAGACCCATGCGGCTGAACAGAACGGCCGTGTCGTCCTTGGCGTTGCCGCCCTTGCCCTCCGGGAGGCCGTTCGCCTGGTAGGTCAGGCTGTACGCGTCCGAGTTGCAGATCCACTCGATCAGCTTCTTGGTGTCGAAACCCTCCTTGGCGAATTCGTCCGCGAGGCGGTTGAGGAGGTCCTTGTGGACCACCTTGTTGTGGCCGCCGAAGTCGTCGGGGGCAGGCAACTCATTCATCCCGCGGCCGAAGAAATGGGCCCACATCCGATTGACGTACGCCTTGGCGAAGTTGTCGTGCTGGACGATGTAGTCGGCGAGGTATTCGCGGCGCGTCTTGGTCGTGCCGGGCGGGATGGCCCGCCGCGGAATCGACCCGTCCTTCTCGAGCTCAGCCAGGTGCGGCAGGAAGTTGGCCCGCTGGGCGTGCATGATGCCGTTGCGGCGCTCGAAGAAGATGCGTCCGCCCCTATTCAGGTCCGGGTTGTCGCGTAGCCCGACCGGCAGGGCGGCCATCTTCTTCTTCGCGACCAGCCCCTCCTTGGGGGCCGGGGTGCCGTCGCGCTCCACTTGCCGGAAGAACGCGTTCACCCCCCAGAAGTTGTCCTGCTTCCACTCCGGGTTGAACGGGTGGTCGTGACACTGGATGCAGTTGGTCTGAATGCCCAGGAACAACCGCGTCACCCGCGACGTGATCGGGACGGCGTCGAACCGCCCGTCCTCCATCTGCTTGTCTTTCGGAACCGCCTCGCCCAGGTGCGAGGCGATGAACGCGGCCGCCCCGTTCTCGTTCGTCTTGCCGGTTGCAGTCAGGAGCTGCTTGACCATCTCGTTCCACGGCGTGTTCTTCTGAAAGTGGTCCTCCAGCCACAGCTCCAGCGAGTCGTGGTACACCTCGGCCACTCCGCCTCGGGTCATGAGCCAGACGCTCCAGACGTTGGTGAAATGCCTGGCGTACTCGCTGGCGTAGTCGTAAGCGATGACCGTCTTCGGATCTTTCGGGTTGGTCCGCTCGGCGAACTTAGGTTTATATTCCTTCTCGTAAAGGAGCCGGTGGATGAGCCGCGCCCGCTTGCTGGGCGACCCGTCGGCCTCGGCGAAGTCGCGAACCTCCTCGGCCGTCGGGATGCGGCCCACCAGGTCGATGAACGCCCGGCGGACGAACTCGTAGTCGCTGGTCCGCTTGGACGGCTTGACGTCGGCCGCCTTCCAGGCCTTTGCCAGCTCATCGTTGATGAGTTGCGTCTGCGGGGCGACGACGTCGGCGGCCCGGGCCGAGCCGGCGACGAACAAGACCGCCGCCACCGCGGCGAAGAGGCGGGTCCGCGAAAGTCGGAAGGTCATGGTTCCGGTCTCCAGAAGCGGGACGGGCGGCCGCAGGTCCTGATCGGGCGGGGAGGCGGGACGCGCCCATCTTATTGGCGCGATTCAGGCCGTGTCAAACAATCGAACCCGGCCGGGCGCCGGCAGGGTGGCGGGCAGCAAACGGCGCTTTTGACTCTAGGACGAAAAGCACCCGCGGATGGTTCCCAAACCCGGTGTCGCGGACGAAAATGGTTGGCAGGAGAGAACTTGGAGGGGCGGATGGAATTCGATCTCGACCGCGTCCGGGCGAACGTTCGGACGGCCAGTACGGAAGACTTGTTGGACCGGGCGACAGTGTACCGGGCCGGGCTGGAGCCGGAGGCGCTACCGGTCATCCTGGAAGAGCTCCGCAGCCGGGGTGTGAGCCCGGGGGCCGTAGTCGCCCACGAGGAAGGGCGCAACGGAGTGGTCTACGACGAGTCGGGGACAGCCCGGCAGTGTCAGCGGCGTTTCTGTCGCAAGCCGGCGGTGACCGTCGAGTGGGGCTGGTTCCGACTGTTCGACAAGCTGCCGGTGTTTCCGCGGCGCTATTACCTGTGCGAGGATCATTGCACGAGTCGGGACTATGACGAGCGGGCGCTCCGCGAGCGCGGTCGATGAGCGGCTCTCGCTGCGAGCCGGGTAAAGTGCGTTCGAAATCAAGTAGCCGGCTCGTTTCGCGGTGAGCCGAAGGCGAACCAGTCGGCGGACGCCGCCGATGACCTCGGTCCGCAGCCGGTGAACCCATTGCCCGCCCCCCGCGCATTCCGCACCATACCCCCATCGCCCGATCCGCGTCTTGTCCCGGGCCCGTGGTATGGACGCCGCGACCGATCCCCGCTCTCTCCGGTCGTCCGACTACCTCCTCCTCGCCCTCCTCTGCGCCGCCCTCGCCGCGCCCGCCCTCCTCGACGGCCGGTGGCTCACCACCCATGAGGCCACCCACTGCCTCAACGTCCGCGAGATGTTCGACTCAGGCAACTGGCTCATCCCCACCTACGGCGGCCGGCCGTGGCTCGAGCGGCCGCCCGTCCCGCACTGGCTGACCGGGGTCTTCGCCGAGGTGGTCGCAGACACTTCGACCACCTGGGCCATGCGCGTCGGGTCGGTAGTCGCGGGGATGGCGACCGTTCTCGTGTTCGCGTGGGCGATCGCTGGGTGCTTCGGACGAAGGTTTGGGCTGATGAGCGGAGCGGTCCTGGCGACGTTCCGCGAGTTCGCCGCATATTCCGTTGGGCCGGAGGCGGACATTTTTATCGCGACGTTCGTCACGCTGGCAGGCGCGCTGTTCTTGCGAGCGGAGTTTGGGCCCCGAAATGGGGTGTGGGGTGTGGGGTCTGGGGTATCGCCCAAGTTCACCGGCCACACCCCACACCCCACACCCCACACCCCGACGTTCTTCGGCCCGCGGCCGTGGCCGGTGCTAGGCGTCTTCGTCGTGCTCGGCGTCACCAATGCGATGAAGGGCCCGCTCTTCGGCACCGCCTTCCTCGCAAGCGCGATGCTGATCTACTTCCTCGTCGGCTGGGACTGGCACGGGCTGCGACGCTACGTCTGGTTCTGGGGCTGGCTCGCGTACCTCGTTGTCGGCGCGGCATGGCCCCTCCTCGCGTTTTCGCGGCATCCGGAAGTTGCGGACGTCTGGATGAACGACTACGGCAAGCGGCTCAACGAGGGCTACATCGGCGAGCCGTGGTGGTATTACGGAGTCCATGTCCCCTGGAACTTGTTCCCGTGGACGTTGCCGGCATTCGTCGGGTTGTGCGTGACGGTCCACAAGGTCTTTCGAGAGCACGATCGGCCATGGCTATTCCTGTGGGCATGGTCGCTTGTGCCGCCCGTGGTCTTCTCCGTGTTTCAGGGGAAGCACCATCATTACATGCTCAGTTGCATCGCCCCGTGGGCCCCGATCGCGGTCGCCGGGGCCGTTGCGATTTGGCGGCAGGCTCAGACCTGGCCGGCGTGGCTGCGGTCACCGGCGTTTGGATTCTTGGCCCTCGGAGTGCCCGGGGTGGCCGGGGCCGTGTTGCTCGGGAAGAAGATTCCCGGGCCAGAGTGGGTGGCGTACACCGTGGCCGCCGGCTGGCCGGTCGTGGCGTCGGCCGGGTGGTATTTCGGGACGCATCGAGACGGGCGGACTGCGTTCGTCGGGTTCCTGGGCGTGATCCTCGTTGTCCATACCGCCGCGTACCTGCACCGCACCGCGTACCTGGACAGCTACGCCGGGGACAAGGTGTTTCTCAAGGAAGTGCAACAGATTGTGCCGGTGGATGCGCCGGTGTACGTGCTCAACGAGTGGCACCCGCTCAACGCCGCGTGGCCGCTGTACTACCTCGGCCCGCGGGCGCACCTGCTGCACCACATCACCTATCTGAGCAGCGACCGGATCACGGCCCCGGAGGTTTACGTGATCGGCCGGCGGTCCGACGAGGAAGAGCTCGGCCGGTACGGCGAGGCGAGCCGGCTGGCGGAAAGCGCGCGGACGCGGGCCGAGACGTCGCCGATGGACCGGTACACCCTCTATCGATTGCGGTTCTTCCCGGACCTGGTTCGCTACCCGGAGGTTGCGGCGAACGGCATGCAAGCGACGGGTCGGGCCCGGGGGCCAGTGCTCCCCGGTCC
>DATFWZ010000307.1:0-3238 GCA_035258765.1 Gemmataceae bacterium | reverse complement strand
GGGCGTGCTGATGGGCCATTGTGGCGTCCCAGACGTTGCATACGGCGCCGATCCGGAGACGGGCGTCGCCGTCTATAGTTCCGTGCCCAACGACACAGGACAGGCTGGGTGGATGGTCGTCGGGGGGACGAGCGCAAGCGCGCCCCAGTGGGCGGCCCTCATTGCCCTGGCCAACCAGGAGCGGGCGGCAATTGGCCGGCCGACACTCGGCCGCGCCGCGGACGTACTGTACTCCCTGCCGAGGCGAGACTTCCACGACATCACGACCGGCGGGAACGGTTACCTGGCTGGCCCGGGGTACGACCTGGTCACTGGCCTGGGCTCGCCGGTCGCTGACCTATTGGTCCCCGACCTGGCTGGCGTCGGGCTATCGGCCACGACTCCCTCGACCCCGCCAACCAATTCTCCCGGAGGAACCGGCGGAATTAGCATCCCGGGCTGGTACTTGCCGGGGTTCGGGTGGGGATTCGGCGGGATGTTCGGGTGGAACGCGGGTGGCTGGGAATGGTCATCTAACACGGGTTGGTACGCCGGATGGTAACTCAGGCTCACGAGCGCAGTTCGTAGTCCCACAACGATGGGCTTCCTGATTCGGCGGGCGTCGCTGTGCCCTGTCCCCTGACCATCGTCGCCGACGATTACGGCATCGGCCGTCAGACCTCCCGCGGCATCCTCGACCTAGCCCTGGAAGGCCGAGTCACTGGTGTCGTGCTCCTCGTTAACTGTCCGGACGCCGAGCGGGCGGCCCGCGAGTGGCACGCAGCCACGCCGCCTGCCGACCTTGGCTGGCATCCAAACCTTACGCTCGACCGACCGATCCTCGCGCCCGCCGACGTGCCATCGCTGGTTCTCCCGGATGGTCGGTTTTGTCCGCTCGGGGCGTTCTTGCGCCGCGTCTTCCTCGGCCGCATCCGGGCCGCCGACGTACAGGCCGAGTGGCGCGCTCAATACCAGCGGTTCATCGACCTCGTCGGCCAGCCGCCGGCGCTCGTGACCAGTCACCACCATGTGTCGCTCTTCCCGCCATGCGACGAGGCGCTGTTCGACGTGCTCGGGGACGAGGTGGCCCGTCCCTATGTGCGGCGCGTGGTCGAACATGGCTCGTTGCTGGCCCGTGTCTCCGGGGCGCGCTTCAAGCGAACCACACTGAGTCTCCTCGGCCGTCGGGCGGCCCGCCGGGCCTCCGCCCGCGGGCTACCCGGCTGCGACTGGCTGGCCGGGGTCACTGACCCGGACTGCGTTACGGATGACGACTTGTGGACCGACTGGCTCGCATTGCTGTCCGGCGCCGGGAGTGTGGAACTCTGCTGCCATCCCGGCTACCACGACGAGTCGCTCGTAGGCCGCGACTGCGATGCCGGGGCCGGCGTGCTCCGACGACCCCAGGAAGCAAACGTCCTACGGGCCCCTTGGTTCCGGACCGCATGTGGCCGGGCTGGCTTCGTGCCGGTCCGCCCGACCGGCCTGACCCGGTCGGACCGTTTTCACAAACAGGTTGGAACGCCCGATGTGGCGCCGAGCAGCGGATCGGTATGACCCGACCCCCGGGGGCTTGTACGTCACCCCACGGCGAACGTGCCAATAGGAGATGGCGCTATCAACTCAAATCCCAATAGACCGGATCCGTTCGTCCGATGCGTCGTGCTTTGCTGGGCACTGGTTCTCGTCGCCGTCGGAGTCCGCGTTCTCGTTCTCCCACCCGGGGCCCGGTCTCTCTTCCCTGTCTTCCGCCAGGCCGGCGAGGACTGGGCTGAACAGCACGACCTGTACCCGGAAACGGTTCAGGGCCCCAACTACCCGCTTTTCAGGTACAGCCCCGCCGTCGCGACCGCGTTCGCCCCGTTCGCACTGCTCGACACGAAGCCGGGGGACCTTGTCTGGCGGGTGTTCAACACCGGCGTGTTGGTCGGCGGAGTCTATTGGGCGCTTCGACGGCTGCCTCAGCCGGCGCTGAGCGCGCGCCAACTGGCGATAGTGTTTGCGCTGATGGTCCCGCCTGCTCTGGGTCACTTGAGCAACGGACAGTGTAACGCCATGGTCATCGGTCTGGTTTTGGCCGGTTACGCCGCGGCAGCGGACAGGCGGTGGAATCTGTCCGCGGTCGCACTTGCTGCGGCGACTCTCCTCAAGCTCTATCCAGCTGCGCCGGCCCTGCTTCTGACCGCGCTCCATCCGAGGCAGTTGGGCCCACGGTATGCCGTCGCCCTGGCGACCGGGTTCGGCCTGCCGTTTGCGCTCGGCGAGCCGTCCTATGTCGCCCACCAGTACGACCTCTGGGTGCGCTACTTCAGCGCGGAGGACCGGTCCGCGTGGCCCATCGAGAACACAAATGTCGATTTCCAGCTCCTGGCCCGAGTCTGGGCCAACCCGATCCGGATCGAGACATACCGGGTTGTCGAAGTCGGCGCTGGGCTGGCGTTCGCCGCCCTGACAGTCGGGTCCGCGCGCCGTTGGCGGTCGGCCGGCCGGGCGGCGCCTTTGGCTCTGGGCCTCGGCAGCGTCTGGATGACGACATTCGGACCGGCCACCGAGTCGCCCACCTATCTGCTCTTGGCCCCGAGCGCCTGCCTGGCCGTCGTTAGCACGTGGGCCCGATACCCGCAGGATTTGGTCTTGCGGTGGCTGACGTTGATTGCGTATGCGCTTCCCTTATCGGTCCAACTTACGGCGTGGTATCAGCCGCTGTTCTACGCCTACCGCACGATGGGGCCGCAGCCGGTCGCGGGGCTGCTCCTCGCGGCAGCCCTGCTGTGGGCGGATCGGCGGGCGCGCGAGTCGGTTGCTCGTATGGCTCCGCGGAGTGCAGAGAACCAAGCGTCTGCTTGGGCCGCCTGGGCGCCCACACTAAGGGCCCACGATCGTAACCACCTCACGAGTCTGGTGATCCCGGTGTACAACCCGGGCCCGGAGATCGAGCGCACGTGGTACGCCGTAACCGAGTTGATCCAGTCCCTCGACAAACCGTGGGAGGTGATCTTCGTCTGTGACGGGTGCACAGACGGGACCCTGGACCGGCTGCGCGCTTTGGCCGCGACAGGCAAAGGCCCGTTCCAAGTCCTGGGCTACCCGGTCAATCGCGGAAAGGGCTACGCGGTCCGGACCGGCTTGGCGGTGGCTCGTGGCCGCTGGCTCCTGTTCACGGACGCCGACCTGGCGTACTCTCCGGACGACGTGGTCCGAGTGGCCGACCACCTGTGGGCCGGGGCGGCGGTGGCCGTCGCGTGTCGCGAGCATCCTG
>DATFWZ010000306.1:0-2073 GCA_035258765.1 Gemmataceae bacterium | reverse complement strand
CCGGCTCCCCGCTGGCGACTGGCAGGTGGTCATTGTGTCGCGCGCGGACGTGCCCGAGCCGGCGGTCGAGCCGCGGCGATGGAACAGTGGAGCCACCGGGGTTGTCGTGCGGTTCCCCCGGGCCTGGGCGCTAAACGCGCGGGCGGTGGAGCGAGCCTTGTCGGCAGCCCTGGGCGTGTCAGAGTGGGCTCGGGTCCGCGGCCCGGACTCCATGCGGCTCCGCTGATCCTCCGGCGGCCGGGAGGGGTCGATGTGTCGTTCAGTTCACACCGCCGCGACTCCCTCGACCCGACATGCCGCTCGCACACCGGCAATCGCACTCCGCTGACCGCCCGGCCGCTTCGTCCAGTGCGAATTGCACCGGCATGGCCCGCACCAGCGCCGCCGCGGCCTCCTCCAACGCGGCCAGGTCAGCGAACGTGATCGTCACCGTGCATTCCGTCGGGTGACAGACCACTTCCAGCGCCCGACTCAGGTCGATTTCCACCCCCATCCGACACCCCCTTAAGACGGATTGTCTATACCCCCAAAAAGGGGTAAAACCATCGAAATCATGCACGTCTCGGAAGCTTCGCCCAATTTGGGCGAAGCTTAGCCCTGACCGCCGAACATGCCCGCCGCCGGGTGGGTCCGCGTCGTCGTGGTCGTCACCGACTGCCCGACGCCGCCCGCGTGGTAGTACGCCAGATTCATCGCGTCCATGCCGTCCGGCGACCGGCCGAGCCGCGTCTTGATCTTGTCCTTTGGTTCGACGACCCGCCGGCCGTCCGCGTCCAGCTTCCAGGTCGGCGCCATCGCCCGCCGCCGCAGCTTGTCCCGCGTTTCGGCGTCCAGCCGAGAGCCGTCCAGTCGACCGCGCCGGGCCCACTCGGAGGTGACGAACCACGGGCGCGACGGGCTTGCTCGCACTCGTCCGCGCCGACCCACTTTCGCCATGGCTTGAGCGAATGTTGGAAGCTGACCGGCCGCGCGACAGAAGCGGGCGCGGACCGACAAGCCGGACGAGGCGCGACTTTCACATGCGTGGAACAGCGAATTGGGCCGGCCGGCGAGACCGGCCTACTCAAATCTGGACCCCAGAGGCCGACGGTTCACCAATCCGAAGGACGAATTCTGGGATCGGCTGGGGTGATTACCGAACCGGATCGATGCTGCAAATCTGACGGAGTGCTCGACGCGAACCCGGGGTACCGCTGCGTGACGATTACCCGGCGGGCGAACCCGCCGCAGAGACGGCGGTGACAATCGCACAAATTCGGATGGCCACGTGGCCGGCTACTTCAAGTGCCGCCGCAATCGGGCAAGGGTCTCGTCATCGGCGTAGAACAGGAACCGGCGCCACGACCAGTAGAACTTGACCTGGTCGTCGCCAATCGTCCGCAGGTGCTTGGCGATCTCGGCCTCAGAACTGTAGACACTCACGCGGATCACGCCCGACACAAAGAACCGGGCCCCACTTCCCCGGATCGGGTCCGACTGCATCTCGATATCGTCAGCCGTCATCCCCCCGTCCAGGACGAAGTAAGTCGAGCCGTAGGCGCGCTTCTCCCGAATCAACTCGAGCCTCGGGAGCCCGTTCTTCTTCAGATGCTCGGCCAAGTCACGCTCGTCCCACTGGGGCCCCTCGGCGGCCGGGCCCCCTGACTCCTTGCCGAGGTTTCCATCGGATTCGATGTAAAGGTGCACTCCCACCTCAAGCCCCACGAGCCCGCCGATCAACAACACCAGTGTGCTCACCGACGCGAACAGGGCCAGACGAACGTTCGGCCCTCGTCCGCGCCGCGTGTAGACGACGCCGGCAAGCAGCGCGAGTAGCAGCGCCCCCGCGACCGACAGCCAGATCAGGCCGTACCCGAGTTGAATCGGGGTCGGCTTCCGCAGCCCCGCCTGGTACGCCCGGACCGCGACCAGGCTCATCCGGCTGATGGTCACGACCACGATCGTCGCACCGACACACGCGACCAGAAGTACACCGGCGGCCGCAAGCGCAATGAGTCCGCCCGATCCGGGCGGCGGACGATCCGCGGAGTTCTCATAGCCAGCCGACGGTTGGTCAGGCAGGGTGACAGGCTC
>DATFWZ010000305.1:0-33760 GCA_035258765.1 Gemmataceae bacterium | reverse complement strand
CACTTATACTGCGGCCCGGTTGGCACGTCCGGTTTCGCCCCGTTCGGGTCTTAGGGGGCTGGGCGAATGAGTGAACCCGCGGGTGGCGCTGCGCAATGGCTCCCCGCGGCCCGGGCGGGGTCGCGCGAGGCCCTCGGCACGTTGTTGGAGGCCGCCCGGCAGTACCTGCTCACCATCGCCCGACAGGAGTTCGACCCGGACCTGCGCGCCAAGAACAGTCCTTCGGACGTGGTCCAGGAAACCTTCGTTGAAGCTCAGCGCGCGTTTGGGCAGTTTCAGGGTGAGACGGAAGCCGAGCTGCTCGCCTGGCTGCGGCAGTTGCTCCTACACCGCGTGGGCAAACTCCGCCGGCGGTACCGCGACACCCAGAAGAGGAGGCTGGCTCGCGAGGTGGCCCTGGGCAGCGACGACTCGTCCAGCGGCCTAGCCGGGGGTCTCACGGCGGACACGCCCTCGCCCAGCGGCCAGGCGATGGAGCACGAGCAGGACGAGGTTCTCCAGGCGGCATTGGGGCGTTTGCCCGAGGACTACCGGCGGGTCATCACCCTGCGGTACGAGGAGCAACTCCCCTTCGAGGAGATCGGCCGACTGCTGCAGCGCTCGCCGGACGCCGCACGGAAGCTCTGGGCGCGGGCCGTCGAGCGGCTGCACGAGGAACTGGACGTGCCCCCGTGAACGTTGACGACTCCCTGCCGCCCGACGAGCAGTTCGCCTCGGTGCTGGCTGCCTGGGACGAGGCGCTGGCGGCGGGAGCAACCCCCGGACCCGCCACCGGCGGCTCGCCCGAATTGTGGGGCCGCCTGGAGCGCGGCTTGGCCTGCCTTCAGCGGTTGCAGCGCTTGCGTCCGCACGGCCGTTCCGCTGCCTCTCCTGCCGACGATACCCCCCCACTCGGCAGTTCGGTCCCCGCGGAGGTCCCCCAGTCGCCCGCTGACCCGCCGGCAGCCGCCCCCGGGGGGACGGTCAATGACGCCCCCACGCTGGGCCGGCGCTACACGCTGACGCGGCTGCACGCCACCGGGGGCATCGGCCGCGTCTGGCTCGCTTACGACAGCGACCTCGACCGCGAAGTGGCCCTCAAGGAGCTTCGCCCGGAGCGGACCGAGGACCGGGGGTTCGCGGACCGCTTCCTGCACGAGGCCCGGATTACCGGGCAGCTGGAGCACCCCAGCATCGTGCCGGTCTACGAGCTGACCCGCCGGCCCGAGGACGGCCAGCCCTTCTACACGATGCGCTTCATAAAGGGCCGGACTTTGACCGACGCCATCCGGGCCTACCACGACAAGCGGGCGGGCGGCTGCGCCGAGCCGCTGGAGCGGGTCGCACTGCTCAACGCCTTCGTTGCGACGTGCAACGCCGTGGCGTACGCCCATTCCCGGGGGGTGATCCATCGCGACCTAAAGGGCCAGAATGTCGTGCTGGGGGACTTTGGCGAGGTGGTCGTGCTGGACTGGGGCTTCGCCAAAGTGCTGGGCCCGACGGCCGATTCGGCCGAAGCGGCGCCGGCCGTGGTCGCCGCGGAGGGGGGACCCGGCCACACGGTGCAAGGACAGGTAATCGGCACGCCCGCGTACATGGCCCCCGAGCAGGCCGAGGGCCGGACGGACCAGATCGACTGCCGCACCGACGTCTACGGGCTGGGAGCAATCCTGTACGAGCTGCTGACCGGCCGCCCGCCGTTCGCGGGCGCGGAAGCGGCGGAGCTATTGCGGCAGGTGCGGGAGGCCGAGCCGGCGCGGCCGCGGCAGGTCTGGGCCGGGGTGCCGCGCGCGTTGGAGGCGGTCTGCCTGCGGGCGCTGGCCAAGGAGCCGGCGAAGCGGTACGCCTCGGCGGGGGAGCTGGCGCGGGAGGTGCAGCGCTGGGTGGCGGACGAACCCGTTGCAGCATACCGGGAGCCCGTGGCGGCCCGGCTGGGGCGATGGGCGCGGCGGCGCCCGGCGCTGTCCGCTGGGCTGGCCGTCCTGCTGGTGTCGGCGGTCATCGGCGCCGTGATCGTCCGCGAGGAGTGGGCGCGGAACGAGGTGCGCGTGCGGGCGGCGGAGAAGGTCGCCGTAGCCGAGCGGAAGGCCCGGACCGAGGTGGCAACGGCCGCGTACTTGAAACACGTCGCCCTGGCCCAGGAGGCGGTGTCGGCGAGGCAACTCGCCCGGGCGGACGAGCTGCTCGAACGGTGCGAGCCGGGCCTTCGCGATTGGGACTGGCACTACCTCCAGCGGCGGACGCACCGCTGCATGCACACGCTCCGCGGACACGCCCCGGGCACCAGCCAAAACCAAAATCTCCGGTGCGTGGTGTATCGCCCCGATGGCCAGCAGCTCGCCTCGGCCGGGGTCGATGGGACCATCCGAATCTGGAACGCGAGGACCGGCCGGCTGGTCTCGACCCTCCTCGGTCACAAGGGCGGTGTCTTCCGGTTGGCGTACCGGCCCCCCGACGGCCGATACCTGGCCTCGACCGGGGTGCGCGACGGCACGGTTCGGGTCTGGGACACGTCGACCGAGAAGGAGGTTTTCAACTGTCCCCACGGGCCCCGCGCGGTGCTTGGCGTGGCCTACACTCCCGACGGCCGACTGCTCGCATCATCGTCCTGGGGGGACAAGACAGTGATGATCTGGGACGCGACAAGCGGGCAGTATATCCGCACCCTCGTCCGACACACCGACGAACTCGGTGTTCTGGCATTTCGGCCCCCCGACGGTCGCCAACTCGCCGTTGCGGCCCTGGATGGCACCGTGACCCTGCGGGAGGTAACGACCGGTGAGGTCACCCGCACCTTCAAGGGGGCTTCTGGTATCAACACCATTATCGCGTTCAGTCCGGAGGGCCGATACCTGGCCACAGGCGGCGGCGATAACAGGATCGTGGGCGTCTGGGACGTGACGAAAGACGATGACGAGGAAATCTGGGTCCTCCGCGGACGGACCGACGCGCTGCCCGTGGTGGCCTATAGTCCTAACGGCCGGCTTCTTGCCGTGGCGAGCGTTGACCAGACCGTGCGGATCTTGGACGCCCTCACCGGTGAGGCGGTCCGCACGCTCCGCGGGCACCGCGCCATGCTCGGCAGCGTCGCCTTCAGTCCCGACTCCCGACAGCTCGCCACGGCCGGAAATGACGCGATCGTCAAGATCTGGGACGTGACCGAGCTGGAGACGAACGCCGGTCCGGAGTACTTCCCGCTGGGGAGGCACCCCAAGGGCGTCCGCAGCCTGGCCTTCAGCCCGGACAGCCGCTCCCTGGCGTCGGCCGGTCCAGACGGCACCGTCAAGATCTGGGACGCGACGACCGGGCGACCGCCCAACTCCCTCTTGGCCCTCGGTCCCCCGCCATTTCTGCCCGCCGCGCTGGTGAACGCCTGGGTCGCCACGACCGGTCCGGAAGTCCGCACCCTCACGGGCCACCGCGGGGCGGTCGCCGGCGCCGTCTTCAGCCCGGACGGCAAGCGCCTGGCCTCCGCCGGCGAAGACGGGACGGTGATTGTCCGCGAGGCCACGACCGGCCGTGAGATCTTCACCCTCCCCGTCCCCGCCGGCCCGGTCCGCAGCGTCGTGTTCAGCGCCGACGGCCAGCGTCTCGCCGCGGCCGGTGGGGACAAGACGGTCACCGTCTGGGATGCGGCGAGTGGCCGGGAGATCCGTTCCTTCCACGGGAACGGGGACGTTATCCACAGCGTGGCCTTCCGACCGGACGGTCGCTGGCTGGCGGCGGCCGACGTGGTCGGGACCTTACAGGTCTGGGATACGTCCACCGGCGAGGTGATCTGCACCCACCGGGCCCAGCCCGGCAATCCGACCGAGCAGCTCGTGAGGAACTTACGCGGGGTCCCATCCACTCGCGCTCGGCCTCGCTCGGCCGGTTGTGTCGTGTTCAGTTCCGACGGCCAGCGCCCGGCCTTGGCCTGGACCGGCGAGGATTTGACTGTGTCGATTTGGGACTTAACCACTCTCCCCTTTCCGTCGCCCCCGCGGCTCGACACGGAGGTCGAGACCATTTCCTGTCTGAGCCACACCGGCCTGGTCACGAGCTTGGCCTTCAGCCCCGACGGCAAGCGCCTGGCCTCGACCGGTGAAGACGGAACTGTAAAGCTCTGGGACACCAGGACCGGCCAGGAGGCCCTCACCCTCACCCTCCCCGGGCACCCGGGCGCCGGCCGCAGCGTCGCGTTCAGCCCCGACGGCCGGCTCCTCGCCGCGGGCGGCGACGACGGGACAATCACGATCTGGGACGGGACACCGCTGGACAGGGACCCGCGCCGATAGGCGGCGGCCCCGACCAGGCAATCTCGGACGACCACTGCATTCTCGCGACTGACACAGTCGGAGGGCTCCGCCCTCCAAGTTGCCTCTTCCGCACCCGCGGCGGCGCGAGCGAAAGCGATCAGGTGGAAGAAGGCGCCGTCCCTGTGGCCCCTCTCTGTGCAGGGCTGAGTAGGTCTCGGCAGTAGTCATTGCGCGCGTCGGTCCGACACACCTGGACTTCGGCGCCCAACGATCACTCAGCGACATCAAGGATTGGGTCGTTGTGTCCCCGGAAGCGTGCCCGTAGATTCCGGCCATGGTGACTATCCCCTTACGCCATCGACTGGAGGTGAAGGCAGCATGACGCCCAAAGCGATGCCGCCGGCTGACAGGGAATGGCATCGGAGCGAAGGCCGGCGGGTCCGGAGCCGACCCGATGCAAACTGACCTCCATGCTGCGGTGGTGAGTTACTTGCGAGCCAAGGCCCTGTCACGGGGAACCCGCAACGAGTACTTCTCGACCCTCCGCAAGTGGGAGCAATGGGGCGGCGGCGGCCCGATCGAGTACCTGCGACGAAAGGATGTCGGGGCATTCCTGGACTGGGTCTACGAGCGTGCCGTCGCGGCTGCCGGAACGAACCCCAGTCGCAAAGCAAACAAGGCCCGCGAGCACTTGAAGGCGGTCATCTCCTGGGCCTGGGAGCAGGAGCTCATCAACACCCCGCCGCGGTTTCCGAAGCCCCGGCCGCAGCGCGACGTGGCGGGCCGCCATTACCTGACCAAGTCCGAGATCAATGCCCTGTACTTCGCCACCCACAAGATGGACCGCCCGCGCGGGTGGCACCGACCGTTCCCGGTCGGCCGGTACTGACGCAGCGCACTCGTCGTCTTCTTCAACTACGGGGTGGACACGGGCACCGTCTGGAAGTCGGCGCCGTTCCACGAGCCGATCCTCTGGCGGCACGTGTCGTGGGGCCGGCAGTCGCCGGATCGGGAGGTGAAGGAGCAGTCGCGGTGGGGGTGGCTGTTCTACCGCCGGGTGAAGACCGCAAGGCGTTCTACCGGCCCATGAACCGCGTCGTCCACGCGCACATCAAGGCGATCATGCCGGCCGACCCGCACCCGGGCGATCCGGTGTTCTTCGGGGGCGGGGCCCGCCCGAACACCCGGTTCCAGCGGCTTTGTGAGCTCGCCGACATCAAGCCAAGGGCCAACAGCGAGACGGGGAAGGAGGAGCCATGGGAGCTGAAGGACCTGCGGAAGACGTGTGCGACGTACTACGACGAGCACGTCCCCGAGTCGTCGGTCGAAATCCTGGGCCACTCCGTCGGCGGAATCACTTTCCGGCACTACGCCCACCGGGCCCCGCTGGCGTTCAGGGCGATCATGACGCTTCCCCAACCGACTGCATTCTCGGCACTGGTCCGAGGATTCGACGGCGAGTGCCCGTGCAGCCGGCGACCATTCGCCGACGTGGGATAGAACTGGGCGATGTGACCCGCACCCGCAACTCACACTCACAGCAGTAAGCTAATTACCGTCGATTTGCGCAAACGACCTGATGCCGTCTCACCCAAAGGTTCGCCGGCATTCGACGCTTCGAGGTCACGCCTGCCGCTGCTCAAGCAATGAGGACCGCACGACGATTCGCAAAGGCCACGCTCGAGGCGCTTGCCGACGCCAGAATCCTTGGCGTCCGTGCGGGGACGGAGCACCGGCACACCGGGGTGTGGGTCGTGGTCGTCCAGGGGCGGGCCTTCGTGCGGTCCTGGAATGACAAGCCGACGGGCTGGTACCGGGCCTTCCTGGCCGAACCGGTCGGCAGCATCCAGCTCGCGGGCCGGGAAATCCCTGTCCGCGCCCGGCGGACTCGGGGTGAGCGCCTGCGCGACGCCGTCACCCGGGCATATGGGGAGAAGTACGACACCAAGGCGTCTGAGAAGTGGGTGCGCGGGTTCGCGGAGCCGCACCGAGTCGCCGCGACGTTGGAACTCGTGCCCGCGTAGTCTCTCCGGTTCTTCCCTAGCGGTTTTCGGCTACACGCACCGGGCGATGTGACCGACGCGCGCAACGCGGTGGGCCATCGGTTGACTTGGGCAAGGTGTGAAGGGCACCGCCCGCCAAAAGCGGTACCGGTGTAAACGACGGCCCGTGTACGCCAAAGCTACCGACAGTTTCGAGCAACGGGAGCCCGGGTCTCGAACTAGTCCGCTCGTTCATGCAGGCCCCGATCGCTCGCAGCCGCGGCTTCCCGGCCGCAGCGAAACCCGCTCCGAACTGAACCTCGGCCGGCTTCTGCCGTCCGCGACCGGGCAACCGAATCCGGAATAAAGTCCGCCGTCGGTTCCCCCGGGTGGCATTCATGAGTAGTAGCAACCGGGCGTCACCCCCGGCGGGTGGGGCGGAAGCATGGCAACCCAGCAGGCGACGTCCATTCTGCGGGCCATCCGCGCGGTGGCCGGCAAGAACGACGACGAGCAGGCCTCGGACCGCGACCTACTGCGCCGCTTCGCCGGGGAGCGCGACGAGGACGCGTTCGGGGCCTTGGTCCGACGGCACGCCCCAATGGTCCTGGGGGTGGGGCTCCGGGTGCTCCGCCATTACCAGGACGCCGAGGACATCTGCCAGGCGGCCTTCCTGCTGCTGGCCCGTAAGGCCGGCACGACGACCTGGCGCGACTCGGCGGCCGGCTGGCTCTACGAGGCCGCGTTCCGACTCGCCCTGAAGGCGCGCGGGAACGCGAGCCGGCGGACCGCCCGCGAGGCCAAGGCCGAGACCAAGCCGCCGCCCGACGCGCTCGCGGACGTCACCCTGCGCGACCTCCAGGCCATGATCGACGAAGAGCTGACCCGGCTACCCAAGACGTACCGCATGCCCCTCGTCCTGTGCTGCCTGGAGGGCAAGACCCGCGATGAGGCGGCGTGTTGCCTCGGCGTGCCGCTCGCCGCCGTGAAGTGCCGGCTGGAGGAGGGGCGTAAGCTGCTCCGGCGCAGGCTCGCCCGCCGCGGCCTGCCCCTCTCCGTCGCCCTCGCCGGGGTCACCTTACTCCCGCGGGCCGCGCCCGCCGCGACGCCCGTTGCCCTGGTTAGCGCCACGAGCCGGGCCGCGCTCCGGGTCCTCGCCGGCCAGGCGACTGCCGGTATCGTCGGCGCCGACGTGGCGGACTTGATCAACGGAGGAGTCCCGACCATGAATCTACCTAGGCTCAAAATCGCAACCGCCCTCCTGCTGGCGGCCGGGGTACTCACGACCGCGATCGCCGCGCTGACGCCGAACGTGCCGGCGAGGGCCGATCCGCCCGGGGCCGACTCCAAGGACAAGCCGAGGGCCGATTCCAAAGCGGCAGCGCGACCCGCCGGGCCGCCGGGCGAGGGCCCGTCCGGGAGCGTGGCGTACCGCGGCCACGTCCTCGGGCCGGACGGCAGGCCCGTCGCCGGGGCCAAGCTGTACCTGACGCCGACGGGAAGCTACCTCGGCCGGCCGTACTCCTCGCCCGAGTACGCGACGACCGGGCCCGACGGTCGCTTCCAGTTCACAGCCCCGAAATCGCAATTCGGCGATCGGTTCACCGTCGTCACGGCCACGTTGGCAAACCACGGGCCCGGCTGGGTGGAAGTTCTGGCCGGCGGCAAGACGGATGACCTTACGCTCCGCCTGGTGGTCGACGACGTGCCCGTCACCGGCCAGGTGGTCAACCTGGAGGCGAAGCCGGTCGCGGGCGCAACCCTCCGTGTGCTGCAAATCAGTGCCGCACCCGACGAGGACCTCGGACCCTGGCTCGATGCCGTTCGGGGCAAGAAGGGGCGAAGTTTCGACCTCGAGAAGTTGTACCTCAGGCGGCACACCAACGCCGTCCCATTGAAGGTCACGACGGACGCCGAGGGCCGCTTCAAGCTGACCGGCGTCGGCCGCAACCGCCTCGTCATAGCGCAACTCGACGGGCCGGGCATCGCCAGCCAGCGGCTGTACATTTTGACGCGGCACGGCAAGGCCGTCGAAGCGACCGAATACGAGGGCAGGCCCGAGCCCGAGTACAACGACCCGCGCCGGGTCACCATTTACTACGGGTCCGACTTCCGGCACGTGGCCGCGCCGACCAGGCCGGTCATCGGCGTGGTACGCGACGAGGAGACCAAGAAGCCGCTGGCCGGGGTCTCGATCCGGAGCTACAAGCTGGCCAACAACCTGACCCACTTCGGGAGCGGCCAGGAGGTCGTGCTGACCACAACCGACGCCCACGGCCACTACCGGCTGACAGGCATGCCCGTGGGCAAGGGCAACAAGATCAAGCTCGTGCCGCCCGACGACCTGCCGTACCTCGCCGTCGCCGCAGACGTGCCCGACGGCCCCGGCCTGGACCCGGTGACGGTCGACTTCGACCTGAAGCGCGGGGTGTGGATCGAGGGCAAGATCACCGACAAGGTGACGGGCCAACCCGTGAAGGCGGGCGTGCAGTACCTCCCGCTCTACAGCAACCCGAACCGCCGCGACTACCCCGGTGTCTACGAGCTCGTTTTCCGCTCCGCCGGCACCGCGAAGGAGGACGGCTCCTACCGGGTCGGCGGCCTGCCCGGGCCCGGCATGCTCGCGGTGTACAACCAGAAAGACCATTTCCTGCTGGTCTCCCAGCGGGAGGACGAGTACGGGGGCCAGGGGCTCTCCGACGATGAGTTCCCCGATCACCTGCGCGGGAGCAACTGCGGCGCCCTCACCCGCGTCAACCCGGCCAGGGGGGCCGAGTCGGTGAGGCGGGACGTGACGCTCGATCCGGGCTGGGGGCTCAAGGGCACGGTGCTCGGGCCGGACGGTAAGCCCCTCGCCGGGACGCGGAACTTCCTCCTGGTCGGCCACTGGTGGGACCACGAAGCGACGAAGACGGCGGAATTCGACGCGTGGTTCAACCCGCACGCGCGGTACGACATGGTGTTCCACCACCCGGAGAAGGGGCTGGTCGGATTGGCGCAGCCGCCGAAGGAAAACGGCGGCTCGATCACGGTGCGAATGGAGCCCGGCGCCGCGGTCACCGGCCGGCTGGTCGATACCCTCGGGAGGCCGCGGGCCGGTGTCGAGTTGGGGGTGACGTTCCGCCCGAAAGGGTGGGGGAACTGGTTCGACTATCCTCCGACGCCCGTCACGACGGACCGGGACGGCCGGTTCCGCATCGAGGCGCTTCCGCCCTTCCAGGAGTTCCGGCTATCCGACGGCAAAGGCGAGTTGCCCTTCGGCGGCGGACTGCGCCCGGGCGAAACGAAGGACCTCGGCGACGTCACTACCAAACCGTTCGCGAAGGAGTGACGCTCGGCACACAGAGATGCCACCCCGCCCGCGGCAGGTGGTCCCGGTGATGTACCCCGGGTCATTCGCCTGCACCCACGAGTCTTGCGCGCGTCGGTCCGACAGACCGCGGTCGATGTGACCGACGCGCGCAAGGCTTGGCCAAGCAAGGGCGACGTCAGCCGATCAGTTCGCGGATCGGCGTCGCGCCTTCCTCGACGATGCGGACCGGCCGCCCGCCCGGGGCGTCCACCTTCTTGGTGTGGTCAATGCCCAGGACGGTGCCGACAGTGGCCATGAAGTCCTTGATGCTGATGCGGCGATCGATCACCTCGCCGCCGATGGCATCGGTCTTGCCGATTGTCTGACCGCCCTTGATGCCGCCGCCGACCAGGACACTGCTCCAGGCCTTGGCCCAGTGATCACGGCCGCCAACGTTCTTGCCGACACCGATCTTCGGAGTGCGGCCGAATTCCCCCATCCAGATGATCAGCGTCGTGTCGAGCAGCCCGCGCTCCTTGAGGTCGGTTACCAGCGTCGACAGGCCGTCATCGACCTGGGTCATGAGGCCCAGGGCCGCGTCGGCAACCGGCTTGGTGTGGGTGTCCCAGTCGCCCAGGTATACCTCCACGAACGACACGCCGGCCTCGACGAGGCGCCGCGCCAAGAGACAACACTGGCCAAACTTGCTCTCGCCGTACGCTTGCCGCGATGCGGGCGGTTCCTGCGACAGCTCGAATGCCTTGGTCTTGTCGGAGCGCATCAATTCCAGCGCACGGCGGAGGGTCGTCGCGTGCGCAGCCGCCGCGCTGGACTTGCTGGTGCGCGCGAAGCCTTGCTCCAGTTGGTCGAGGACACTGGCCTTGTCGTCGAAGTCGTCCGCCGACCCGGGGGCCTGAAGGTTGTCCAGTCCCTGGCCGGGGTTGTTGAGGACCAGCGGCTCATGGCGCGATCCGCGGTAGCCCGCGTCGGTGAGGAAGGAGTTCTTGCCCGCCAGCGCACCCGTGACCACGTAATTCGGCAGCGCCGCGTCGGGTCGGCCCAGCTCGGCCGAGACCGTCGAGCCGAGGAGGGGATAACGGAGCCCGCCGAAACCCGGCTTGTAACCGGTATGGACGTAGATGCGGGCGCGGCCGTGCTCGGCCTCGTCGGTCGACATGCCGCGCAAAATGGCGGCGTGCTGCATCTGCCGGGCGAAACGCGGGAACCTCTCGCTGATCTGAATGCCCGGTACGCTGGTGGCGATCGCCTTGAGTTCGCCGCGCACGTCGGCGGGAGCGTCGGGCTTGGGGTCGAAGGTATCGTGATGGCTGGGTCCGCCGGCCATCCAGAGCAGGATGCACGATTTCGGCCGCTTGGGTGGCGCCGCGGCCCGCGCCGCGTGGTCGGCCAGCAGGCCGAACCAGCCCGACAGCGAGGCGCCCGCCACTCCGGCCGCGGAGAGACGCATGGCCTCACGCCGCGTGATCGTCTTGACCAGATGGTTTCTCATGTTCGGGATCTCTTTGGTGAGTGGTGAGTGGTGAGTGGTGAGTAGTGAGTGGTGAGTGAGGAAGATAGACCACTCACCAGATCAATGGTTGAGAGCAAATTCACTGCTGTTCAGCAGAATCCACAGGACGCCGCGATAGCCTTCGCGGTCGTCCTTGCGTCGCGACAGGTAGCTCGACATGAGCTCGGTTTCCGCCGTCGTCGGGCGGCGGGATAGGGTCGTGAGGTACAGCGTGGCGATGGCCTCCGTGCGACTCGCACCGGAATTGCTCAACTTGGCAACGAGGGCGGAGCCACGGTTGGGGGACGATGCATTCATCAGCCGCAACAACTGCGGGATGCCCTGGATGTAGTCGACGGCGGGGACATCTTCCTCGACGCGGAAGGAGCGGACAAACTGGTCTTTTGATTCTTGCTTGTCGCCGCTGGGTTTCCCGGCCTTCCCGCCGCCATTTCCGCCGCTGCCGCTGTCCTTGCCAATGATTCCGAGTGATTCATAGAGGACTTCGGGGGTCAGCACCTTGACGGCCATGTGGCTGAAGGCGGTGACATCGGTCTCGTTGCCCGGCTCCGTGAGGTGAGAGCGCTGGTAGGCCTTGCTCGTCGTGATGCAGCGGGCCAGGTGCTTGAGGTCGAACCCGGAGGCGGCGAACTCTTTCGTCAATCGGTCGAGCAATTCCGGGTGCGACGGCGCGTTGGTGTCGAGCGAGTCGAGCGGGTTGACGAAACCGCGCCCGAAGAAGTGCGCCCACATCCGATTCACGGCAGCGCGGGCGAAGTAGGGATTGTCCGCCGCCGTCGCCCACGCGGCGAAGCGCGGTCGGAATGGCTCCTTCTCATCGAGCACTGCCTCAGCCGCACCGAGGAAGCGCGCCTTGACGACCTGCCCCGCCGACTTCCCCGACGCGGCCGGGATTACAATCGCGGCGCCCCGAATCGCGATGACGGGCTGCCCCTTCTCCTTGGTCGAACCGCCAGCGGCGAGCGACTCGGCGAGAGAAGCCGGCCCGCCCTTGCCGCCGCCGTACTGGAGCTTGCCGAAGAAGGCAGCGGTCCCCCAGAAGTCGGTTTGTTTCCACTGCGCGAACGGGTGCTTGTGGCACTCGGCGCAACGCAGGTTCACTCCGAGGAACATGGCCGCGACGGCGCCGGTCACCTTATTCGGCTGCGGCCGGCCGTTCTCGGCGTTTGCTAGCAGGAAGGCGGTGGCCGGGTTGTCGCGGGGAGTCCCCTCGGCGGTGAGCAGGTCCGTGACGATCGCGTTCCAGCCGCGGTTGGCGTTCCACTGCTCCGCCAGCCAGGGTCGCAAGGCATCGCCGCCGCCGCCGCCTTTTTCGCCAGCGGGGGGGTTGCGACCTCCCAGGAGGTTACGCCAGATGCTCCCAAAATGTTCCCCGTACTCCGGGGTCTCCAGCAACTCGTCGATCAATTGACGCCGCTTGTCCGGGTCCTTGCTGTCAAGAAAAGCAATGGTCCGCTGGTAGGTCGGGATGCGCCCGGTCAGATCGAGCGTGACGCGGCGCAGGAACTCGGCGTCGTCGGCCTGCCCCGAGGCCGGGACCTCGAGCGCAGCAAGCTTCCGGTCGATCTCGTTATCGATCAACGTGGCGGTTGGCACCGGGTCGCGGGCCGGTTTGGCCGGCGCCTTCGGCTTCTGTGGCGGTTCGGGCTTGTCATTGGCCTCCAGCGCCGGTTTGCCGGGCTTGTCGCCCGGCACGGGCGGTTTGGCGGGTTTCTCGGGCTTCTTCTCATTCGCGTCCGGCGCGGGCTTCACCGGCTTGACGCCCGGCGCGCTGGGGTTCTGGGATTTGTCGGCGAACTGCCCGATCTGAACCTCAACGGCGACATTCTCACTGCCCTTCTGCAGCCACAGACTTACGGCTTGCCCGACGGCCAGCTTGCCGGCCATGATCTTTGCCTCCTTGTGAAGCTGGATCTCGATCGGGGCAGGCTCCTTGTTCTTCACCGTTGGCGCGGGTTGCAGCGTGAAGCTCTTGCCATCCGCTGCAAGTGCCTTGACGGTCCCGAGGCGGTCCGGCATTCTCACTGCGGGCTTCTTCTCTCCCTGGGTGGGCTTGTCGTCGTTGATCTTCTTGACGCCGGGGTCGGGCTTCGTGTCGAGATCGATATTCTCCTTCGGATTGCCGAGGATTTGCAGACTCGCCCGCAAGTCTTGGACCTTGGCGCGGCGTTCCGCCAGCGCCTTCCGGTCGTCGCTGACCATCCCGGGCACCACGACTTCCTCGCCACGGAGAATCTTGGCCACGGTGTTCCCGAGTTGGTCAGCAGTTCCGCAATAACGCGTGAGCATGGTCGGCTCACCGTTCCACGCGACCCAGCACCTTGCATCGACGTTCCAGCCGACCAAATACCAGTAACTATCGATGTAGACATGGGCAACCGACTTCACGCCGCCATCCTTTGCGAACACGACTGCCCTCTTCCCTTCGGCCGCCCAGTCGAGGACGACCTTGGCTCCGTTGACGTTGGACCGCACCAACTGCTTCGCGAAGGTGGTATCTGGAAGCGGGGGTGCTTCCTTCCCTTTCAGCTGTTCCAGCAATTTGAAGATGATCACTCCGCGTTCGGCACTGACTTTATCCACCTTCACAACGTAGATGTGCGTCGCCTGACGACACAAGTCCCCCAATGTCGGTGGCCGGAAATCGATGTACGCCGCGGCCGGCCGGGGCCACGCGACCAGCAGGCAGACGGCAGCCAAACCGGTGAGCAGAAAGGCTCTGTTCTTCATCTTGGGATCTCCTGCTACGGCTGCACGGAAAACGATCGTTCGATGCGGCTGACGTTCCCCTGCTTATCCTTCACTGCCACCGTCAATTTCCCGCGCTCTTGCTTCCTGATGGGTTGGGCCAGCGTCAGCTCCCAGCGGGAATCCGGCAGGGCCTTGAACTTCTTGGCGAGGTTCTCGCCGGCCGGAACTTCACCGATGGGGAAGTCGGCGAGCACCTGGAAGCTGTCCATTTCCAGACCTGTGTAGTAGTCGTGCATGCCGACCAGTATGCGCGTCAGCGGCTCGTTGGCACCGGGGCGCGGATAGGTCAGTGTCAGCGTCGGCCGCTGGTCGTCGAACATCCAGCCGAGGCTGCGCTTTTCCGGGTTCTTCGCATCCTGTCCGCGGTCGATGGGACAGCCGAGGTCGATCCAGCGGAAGATGGTCCGCCGGTCCTCGTCGGTCAGCGGCGCGACCTTGATCTTCTTGCCGTCTGGACCTTCGTAGGTGCCGGCGACGGCGTCCGGCGGCGGCATGATGCTTCCTTTGAAGCCGTCCCAAGCGACGCCGCCGCGCACCTGATAGCCGCGGTAGGAGCTCTCCGTCCCGGGCGGCACCTTCTCCGGGAAACCGTCGACGCGCCGGCCGAACAACTTCCACACCAGGGGACTATTGCGCGAGCGGAACGGCCAGACGTACGGCTCGGTGTTTTTGTCCTTGGCGCGAAGCAGGTTGGAATACGTGCCGATGCGGCCCTCGCGGAGGGTGTCGTCGTCGAGCACGAGCCCGCCGCCGGGCTTGGCGGACTTGCCGCTGTGGCAGGCGACGCAGCTCCGCTGCAGAATCGGCTTGATGTCTCGACGGTATTCGACGTTCACGACGCCCTCCACGTGGCGCAGCCCGGTCGCATCGTCCACGTCCCATTTCTTGCCCGACTGATCGTTCTGCTTGCTCGTCAAAAGCGGCGTCTGGCGAGTCAGGTCAAACGGCACGTAATCGGCTCGGGCGGCGAAGGTGTCCTTGAACGGGGTGGGCTTCTGGCTGTGGGCGTGGCAGCCGCCACAGTCATTGCGGAGTTCGCCGGGCCGCAGCTGGTGCCACGTCTGGGCCATGTTCAACACCATGCCGTGCCTGTCCAGCGTTTGGAAGGTCCAGGCCACGTCCGCGGGGATCTTCGCCAGGAAACTAGTGTCGGGATTGCCGTCGGGGTCGAGGGGCTGTCCTCCGGTCGCTGACGCTCCCGGCTCGCCCCTGCTGAACTTGCGCACCGGGAACTCGCCCAGGATGCGGAAGCGTTCGCCGGCCGGGTTGACGAACTTGTCGGCGGTGGGGGCAGAAGGGGCCTCCAGCGCCACGATGCGGACGCCGTGGATGTCGCGATTCTCATAGAGGCCGGAATCGGCACCCTGGAGGGTCCAGTTGGTGACGTGCTCGCGCGTCGGGAAGACCGCGTAGGGGCCGCCGGTGGCGGTGACGCCGTTGGCGGGAACTACCCCGTTGGGATAGCTCTCGCGCTTGTAGAGGCTCGACGTGCCGATCAGGCCGAACGGCGTTCCCTCGGGCAGGTCCTTCGAGCGCGAGCCGTCGTTGCGGTGGGCGAGGCGTGCCGGCTCCTCGACGCCGTAGATGCGCTTGTAGGGGACAAGCGGGCGCGGCCACTGCTCGTTGTAGTCGGGGTCGTTCTTGACCAGGAGCATGGCGCCAGGCTCCCAGATCGGCCGCCCCTCCTTGATCAGGTAGATGCCGGTGTCCATCGCCGGCTCGTCGGGGTAGCCGAGGGGCCGCGAGGCGCGATTGCCCGGCGGCGACCAGGCGCCGGTCCAGACCGTCAGCAGATGGTTGTCCGGCGCGCCGCTCGGCTGAGTGAACCGGCCGACATGGAACGACTTCGGGTCGCTGGGGTCCGACAGGGATGGCGAATCATGCGACTGGATGAAGTGCGTCAACACTTCCGCGCCAAAAGGCTTGAACGGCAGCGGGCCGACGACTCGGCGCCCCATGAACATCTTGAAGTCTTTTTGCTCATACCACGCGGGCAGGAATGCCGGGGTGTCTCCTGGCGGCCGGGCCGGGAACTTCAGGTAGGTGCCGAATCCGCCCATGGCCAGGATGTAGTAATCGCCGACAACTATGCTCTCGTCGGAAAGCTGGGTTTGGAAATGGAAGATGCCGCCGTTGTGGTTCTCGTAGGCGCTCAGGACCGGCCCCCAGTTGGTGCCGTCGGGATGCATGCCCCAGATGCCCCAGCGGCTGCGGTCGCGCATCCCCTGCGATTCGAGTGTGCTGAAGATGAGGCGGCCGTCCTTGAGGATCGTCGGGTGCAGGGCGCTGCCGACGTTGAGATGGCCGATCTTCTCGACATTCGCACCGTCGTCGTCCATGACGAAGAGCTGCAGCGCCGGGCGATGCCCGCTGCGTGGCGACGCGAAGCCGTCGCGGTTACTGATGAAGGCGACGCGGCCGCACGGGAGAGGGCAGGGGTGCATGTTGTAGACGCCTTTGGACGAAGGCGTCTTGCCGTCGACGGCACCGGTGTTGGGCGTCCACTGCTGATGGGTCAGGCGCACGGTCTTGCGCGTCGTGACGTGGATCTTGAAGACATCGGAGCCTCCGTGCCCCGTGACGTCATGGAAATAGGTGTAGTAGACCCACTGAGCATCAAAGGAGACGTAGGGATCGGCGATGGCCCCCGAAGCGCCGGCAACCAGCATTTCCTCACGGCCGTCCGCGTGCAGGAGCATCAAGTCGGTTGACGCCCGCATGTTGAACGGCTCGCTCGCGTCCGGCCAGACCATCGCCAGGCGCTGCTTGCCTTCGGGGTTCGTGACGGAGCGCGGCGCACGGACGTAGACGATGTCGTAGTCGTACCGGACGTCCTTGTCGGCCGTGATGGGCGACGGGTCAACGCGGAGCGGCCGCTTGAGCGGGCCGTCCTCGGCCGTGGCGGAAGCCGCATACAGCCCCAGCGCTCCTATGACGGTCGCCGTCATCGTGCAGATTCGAAACATGAACCGCTCCGCGGAGGGGTTACCGTTTTGCGTCCGGCTTCGGGTCGGCCGGGTGTTTGCCGGCGGCTTTCGTGTCGTCGAATTGCGTCCATCGCGAGACGGCCAATTCGTCCGTCGTGTCGTCCGAGCCTTCCACCAACCAGCCGCGAACGTGGTCGCCCAGGGTCAACTGGGCGCCCCCGGGGCCGACGTTGAAGAACGACAGCCTGGTGTTGGGAGTGACGGTGATCTCCCGCGTTACGGGTTCGCCGCCCTTGACGGTCGGCGCCGTCGCCAAGGTGAGCCGCTCGCCGGAGACAGCGACAATCGTTCCGTCCACGGTTCGGCGCGGATCAGTCCGGACGAAGCGCACTCGCGCGGCGACAATTTCCGAACCTTCATCGAGCCAGACCTGCGCCAAATAGCCCACGGTCGGCCGGGCCGCACCGGCGGGCACGCCGTCGTAGCACTCTCGTGTGGCTTCTGCGATCCTGATTTCCACTCTTGTCGCCGACCGCTCTTTGCCCGGGGCCGTCTCCAGAGTCAGAACCCGCTCGTCGGGCGACACGCCGACGACCCGGCCGGATCGGTCCGCTTTTTCTTTTTTGACCCCCATCGGAGGCTCGTCGGCGGTTCCGAAGATCATCACCGACTTGGCGGTGTCCGGGGAATGGTCTTCCAGCCAGACGTGGCTCTCGCGGCCCGGATCAACTCTGGCGCCCCCTCGGGGAACGTTGGAGAACAGCACGCGCGTTTGATCCGTGAACCGGATCGCGAGTTCCTCCGCCGATCTGCCTTTGACCGCCTTTTCGAGCGTCATGCCGCGGCCGGCGGCCGCCACACCTGCCACCCGTCCCACCAGATCGGGCGTCTTCTTGGGATTCCGGAACCCGCGCAGGTGCACGCGGGCCGCCACGTCCTTGCCTCCTTTTTCCAGCCAGACTTCGGCAGTGTAACCCGCTGTCAGCCTGGCCTCACCGCTGCCGACGCTGCTAAACACAAGCCGGGTCCTGTCGGTAATCTCGATTTCTTTCTGGGATGCGTTCCGCGCGAGTTTGGAATTCACCGCCAGGCGAAGGACTGTGCCGTCCTCGTCCACGCGTATCACCGTTCCGGAAATCGGCAGCGGTTCGCCCGGCTCATTGTTGGCCGGCGTCAAATCCGCGACCCGAACATCCAACTTCGCGGCAGACTCGACATCGGAAGGAGGGAACATCGAAACGTCCGCATCCCCGAGCTGGGCAAATGGGAACGGGCGCTTCTGATTCGGTTCGGATCTCGCGCTGCTGATCTCCGGCGCGCGCTGGTTCGCCGGCGCTCGCAGGGCGAGCAACCCCACTCCGCTTCCCAATACGCCCACCGCGACGACCAATAGGAATGTCGCATTCAGCTTCGCGGTGAAAATGCCTTGCACGACTCCCTGACTCAGCGCCGCGGCGTGGGCGGAAACCACGCCTGCCGCCAGGGCTTTTTCTGCCGTGGCATAGGTAGCGGCCTTGACAGCGCTCGCCACCAGGAGCCCCGGCGCGTTTCCGGACGCGGCCTTTCCGACGAGCAGTGCCGCCAGCGCCGCCGCCGACAGGGCGACGCCCCGCCGCGTCAACCGCGCCCGCAGCCGCTCGCGAGCCCACGCCAACCGTGTCCCGACCGTACCGCGCGGGCAGCCGAGATCCTGGGCTGCCTGTTCGGTCGTCTTGCCTTCCAAATAGCAAAGGACGAACGGCCGCCGGTATTTTTCCGGAAGGCGATTGACTTCCTCGTCGAGCACGGGCGCCAGTTCATTCCAGCCGTCTGCCGTGGTCGTCGCCGCAGGAGATAGGCGGCCATCCAGCTTTTCATGGTCCTTGTGTCGGGCTGATACCGCCCGCGCGTTCAGCGCGGTCCGGTAGGCCACCTTGTATAGCCAGCTACCCAGGAAACGCCCCTGGCCGATGTGATTCACCTTGCGCAGGAATGTCAGAAATGTGGCCTGAAAAGCATCCTCGACGTCCGGTTCGTCTCGCAAAATGCGCCGGCACACGTTCCAGACCATCGCCCCGTGCCGCCAGACAAGCACTTCGAATGCCATCGGGTCGCGATGCTTCCGCCAGCGGTCCAGGAGCCCGGCGTCGTTGGGCTCGCTGCCGTCCGGATTCGCGACCCGATGCAAGTGGCCCAGGATTGCTCGGAGTTGTCCCTGCCTCATCGCGGAGAACCTTCCGAATGGCGCTGAACTACTGAGTTAGAGAGTCTTAGCCTGGGAACATTTTTCGTTTTTTGCCGAAAGTCTGGGAGATTGATGTGCACATGATAGGTCGGACAAAGGGGGCCGCGAAGAGTCGGGCAGGGCTTAGGCCGAAGTGACTTGACTGGCCCCGCCGAAGTGTTACCACCGCATGCTCTCTGCTCCTGAGGTTTCAACGGCCGGTGCCCCTGCTGCCGGGAAAGATTCGTCGATGGAGTATTGAAGCGGTCGATTTGACCGAGGCGTGCTGGTTCAAGCAATCCGGTATGGTAAAGTCACGCCGTGTCGGTGCCCTGCGGGCTCGCTAGATTGCCATGACGAGCGGAGTCACCAGGCAAAGCCCTTGTCCGGTCTATTGTCCGTTCAGCACCGCCAGCGTCGAGCGGGCCTCGCGGGTCAGGTTCGCCCGTTCAACTCCCGTGGCCAATTCTTGAAGGATCATTCTCGCCTCGGCCGTCCCCGCCAGGCGTAGTACGGCGACGGCACGCAGGTCGCGCACTTCGCCTCCGGCCGGCTCCACGATCTTCTCGACAGGAATCAGCAGGTCTTCGATTCGGCGGGCCTGCTCGGCAGACCGGCTGGCGGCCAATATGGCACGAAGGGTGGCCTCGGCCTTCGGCCCCAACTCCACAAGCTTCGTGGCCGCCGCCTCGCGCGTGCGGAACTCGTCGCTGTCGAGCGCTTCAATCAAAGGCTTGGTCGAATTGGCCGTGGCATTGGGCACAGGCTCTACGCAGCCGGCGAGAAACGGGACCGCTTCACTCTGAACTGCGGCGAGCTTGCGGACGGCAGCCCACGCCTTGCCCGCCTCTGCCGAGCCCATGTCTTCTCAGAACTCGTCCGATGGAGCGACCGCTGTATTAAACAATATTCTGCTGTTTATAATATAGTATTTACAATATTCTGTTGCCCAAGACTCGGGTTATAAAGCAAGTCGCTGGCTCGGGGCGACTAGTGCGCGATCCTTGCCGAATCCCACGGCCCCGAGTCGCCATACCTGATCCCGCGGGTGATCCGAATGACCGGTCCCGCGAATTACGTGCAATCGGCCCCGGTCTCCGGCCCGGCCCCGGTCGTACCCATCCAGCCTGGCGGCGGCTGGGCCATTCGCCTCGAACTCTTATGGGGCCGGGTGCGCCGGAAGTTCCTCCGGCTGGTGCGCCCGAGCTACGTCGCCCGGGCGCTGGCCGCCCGCCGCGGGGAGTGTCCGAGCTGCCCCCATGACATAATCGACTCGCGAGATCTGAAGCTCTGCGCGAATGCTTGCGGGTATTGGTTCCTGGCGGCGACCGACCCGTTTGCCTGGCGCGACGCGGTCCCCATCGCCCGGGCCGGCTGGGCCGAAGTCGTGCTGTTTGGCGGCGGAGCGGCGGTCGCGGCCGCCCTGGCCTTGCTCGTCTGGCCGTGGGCCGCCTTGCTGCCCGCGCTCGCGGGCGTCTTCGTCGTCGCCTTCTTCCGCGACCCGCCGCGCCGGATTCCCGGGGAGCCCGGTGCGGTGGTCTCCCCGGCCGACGGCCGGGTCACGGACGTGACGCCGCTCGACTGGGTTGACCAATTGCAGGGCCCGGCCGTTCGCATCGGCATCTACCTGTCGCTCTTCAACGTGCACGTGAACCGCTGCCCGGTGACCGGCACGGCCGTGTGGGTGCGGTACGCTCCCGGCCGGTTCCTGAACTCTCGCCGGTCCGCGGCCGCCCGGGTGAATGAGAGTATCGAGACGCTGTTCGAGCACGACGACTGCCCGGGCCGGCTGTGCCTCGTCCGACAGATCGCCGGGGCCTTCGCCAGCCGAGTGGTCACTACGGTCCGGCCCGGCCAGCGGGTACCCATGGGTCACAGAATCGGGATGATCAAGTTCGGGTCTCGGACCGAACTGTACTTGTCGCGCCCGCGGGCGCTCGTCCTGGTGCGTCCCGGGGACGTGGTCCGCGGCGGCGCCTCGGTCGTGGCCCACAACTCAGCTCCCGGTGAAGAGCCGGAGTAGCAGGGCGGCGTGAAGTGATCGCCCGCGCGTCCCCGCGGGAGATAGTTGTGCCCCCGTTCGCCCGTTGTCCCTATAGGAGTGTCACCGTGATGCGCTTCGCCATCCTGTTCGCCGCGGCCGCGGCCGTCCTCTTGTGTCAGCCCGCGGCTGCCAGCTACCCCTGCGGCATTTACGCCCGGATCGACAAGGTCGAGCTGGGGCCCGATGAAACCAAGCCCCAGTGGATGAAGATCTACGGCGACTTCATCCTCGTGAAGACGAGCGGCCGGATGTCCGAGCCCGAGCGGGGGTTCATGTACTTCTCGCTCGTGGAAGGCAAGGAAGACCTGTGCCGACTCGAGTGGGCCGACCTGAAGGCCATGGCCCGGCCGGGAGCGTTCGACAAGAATTGCGTCGCCTTCGGGTCGGCGCACGCCGAGCGGGAGGACAAGCTGGCCCGCGACGGGTTCAGCCCGAACGTCCAAAGGGGCGGTACGGGCACCGACGTGGCGGTGATCCCGTACCCGCTGAACCAGGGCCTCTCCCGCCTGCGGACTTCGACCCCGGAGGAGAGCGACCGGAAGGAGAGTCCGAACCCGGCCGTGTTGTTGAAGAAGTACCTAGCCGCCAACCCGGTGTCGCAGAAGTGATCCCGGCCCTGTCCCCGCCCGCGGCCCAGGGGGTGTTCCGCCACTCCCCCTGGGACGCCCTGCCAGTCGCCCTGGCCGCCGGGCATGGGGCGCTGTTGCTCCTCGCGCCCGCGGCCCCGCTCGTTGCCGTCGGCCTGTGGTGGAACTCGAACACCGTCTCCCACCTCTTCATCCACCGCCCGTTCTTCCGGTCGCGGGAGGCGAACCGACTATTCGCCTGGTATCTGACCCTGGTCCTCGGCATCCCGCAGACCGTCTGGCGGGACATGCACCTGGCCCACCACGCCGGCGTGCCGTGGAGGCCGCGGCTGAGCGGCCCCATCCTTGTGGAAGCGGCCCTCGTCCTCGGTCTGTGGACCGTCCTGCTCGTCGCCGCCCCCCGTTGGTTCCTGACCGCGTACCTGACGGGGTACGCCGGCGGGCTGGCCTTGTGCTGGCTGCACGGGTATTTCGAGCACGCCCGTGGGACCGTCAGCCACCACGGCCGGCTGTACAACCGGTTGTTTCTGAATGACGGATACCACGTCGAGCACCACGCCCGCCCATCCGCCCACTGGACCCACCTGCCGACGGCCACTCGGGCCGGCCCGTGGCAGACCAGCCGGTGGCCGCCCGTCCTGCGGTGGCTCGACGCCTTCGGCCTGACTGGCCTCGAACGGCTCGCCCTACGGTCGCGGCTGCTCCAGCGCTTCCTGCTGGCCGCCCACGAGCGGGCGTTCCGTGAGGCCCTCCGCGACGTCGGACCGGTGGACCGGGTGGCCATCGTCGGGGGCGGGCTGTTCCCGCGGACCGTCCTTGTTTTCCGCCGGCTCCGGCCGGACGCCCGGCTCGTGGTCATCGACGCCGATCCGGACCACGTCGCGGCCGCCTGCCGCTTCCCGGTCGGGGACACCGAGTTCGTCACTGCCGTGTACGACCCGAACCTGCACACTGGCTTCGACCTCGTGGTGATTCCCCTGGCGTACGTCGGCGACCGAGCCCGGTTGTACCGCGATCCGCCGGCCACGTTCCTGCTCGTCCATGACTGGCTGTGGCGGCGGCGCGGGACGCTGGGGGCCGTCGTCTCGATCCTTCTACTTAAGCGTTTGAACTTGGTGATCCGATGAGGGCGGCGGGCCTACTGTGTGTCCTGGTCCTGGCCAAGCTGTGCATGGCCACCGGCCAGTCGGTGCCGGCATCGGCGTGGTCCCCGATCGCCTACCTGTGGCAAGACCTCCTCGTCGCGGTGTTGTTTGCCGGGTTTGACGCCCTCGCCCGGCGGTCGTGGGCGGGCTGGACGGCATACGGGCTGATCGTGACATACGCCGCCGTCAACGTCCCGGTCGCCCGGGTGTTGGGGACGCCGCTCACGGCCCCCATGCTTCGGGCCACGCGCGGCACCCTGGCCGACTCAGTCGCCTACCACGCGACCCCGGCCAACGTCGGTCTGCTGCTGCTGGTGCTGGCCGGCGCGGCGGCGTTCCCGCTCCTGCTCCGCAAGGTCCGGCGGCGGCACCTGATCTGGGGGGCCGTGGCCGCTGCCCCCGTCATCTTGTTGGGCCCGTTCGCCACCACCCGCGTGGACACCGGCGGACTGCACCGGAACGCCTTGGTCGCCGCCGTCTCCACCCAGTTCCCGCACATCGAGGCCGGGGACGCGGGCGAGCCGGTCGCGGACGACGCCGCCCCGACGGGGCCGGGAGCAGACCCGCGCCTCGCCCGGCTGCGGGGGGCTGCCGCCGGCCGACACGTCGTGCTCGTCCTCCTGGAATCGGCCGCGGCCCAGTACCTCCGGCCCTACGGGGCGGCCGAGGATCCGATGCCGAACGTCACCGCCTTGGCCGCCCATGGTGTTCTGTTCGAGCACGTCTACGCGGTGTACCCGGAGAGCATCCGCGGGCTGTTCGCCGTCCTCTGCTCCCGGTACCCGGCCATGGACACCGAGCCCGAACTCTACGAGCGGGTGACCACCCGCTCGCTTGCGGCTGTGCTGCGAGGCCAGGGGTACCACACAGCGCTGTTCCACTCGGGCCGGTTCCGGTACCTGGGCATGCAGGCGGTCGTCCGCGGCCGCGGGTTCCAGGTTCTGGAAGACGCCGGGCAAATCGGCGGGGACCGCGCTTCGAGCTTCGGCATCGACGAGCCGTCGGCCATCCGCCGGCTGCTCCAGTGGATCGACGAGGTGCCCCGCGGCGACCGGTTCTTCGCCACGTACGTGCCGATCGCCGGGCACCACCCGTACGAGACGCCCGAGCCCGGCCCGTTCCCCGAGCGGCGGGACATCGACCGGTACCGCAACGCCCTG
This sequence comes from Gemmataceae bacterium, assembly GCA_035258765.1. Classification (GTDB taxonomy): domain Bacteria; phylum Planctomycetota; class Planctomycetia; order Gemmatales; family Gemmataceae; genus SIAJ01. The sequence continues at coordinate 9,921 of DATFWZ010000305.1, read as the reverse complement.
CACTACGCGGACGCGGCGGTCGGGCAGCTCGTGCAAGGCCTGCGCGCTCGCGGGCTGGAGCAACAGACGGTCGTGGTCCTGGTCGGCGATCACGGCCAGGCGTTCGGACAGCACGCTGGGAACTTCGGGCACACCCTGCGGATCTATGAGGAGAACGTCCGGGTGCCACTCGTCATCTCGTCCCCCGGAGGTGTTGAGGGTCCGGTGCGGGTGCCGGGCCTGGTCAGCCACATCGACATCGCGCCGACGGTCCTGGACCTGCTGGGCCTTGCCCCCGACGCGGGCCATCAGGGACTGTCGCAGTTGCGCGGAGGGCGATCCAAGGTGTTCTTCTTCGCCGACGCGTCCCTGGGACTGCTCGGTCTCCGGGATGGCCGCTGGAAGTACATCCACGAAACCGACAGCGGCCGGTCGCGGCTGTTCAACCTGGACGCCGACCCGGCCGAACTGACGAACCTGGCAGACAGCCAACCCGACTTGGCGGACCGGTACAAGCGCGAGGTGGTCGGCTGGGGCCGGGCCCAGAAGCGGCTCATCACCGCGGGCCGGTAGTTACATGTAAGCGCCCGCGCCAGGGCGCGTCCTGGGGCAGTTTGATTCGCCGCCGGACGCCGGCCTGCGTCGGTCGGCAAGTAAGCTCGGGCGGCCAGTTTGAGCGCGTGCACCCCGGTGTTGGACCGGTGTGTCGGCCGAATTCACATGCCAAGCCACTGCGCGCTTCGGTCCGACACGCCGCGGTCGATGTGACCGACGCGCGCAGCGCTGCAAGCCGCGAAATGGCAGTAGTGTGCGCACGAGGACGAATTGATGGTCGTCCGAGGCGAGACGGGGTTTTCGAGGGACCAGCCCGCCGTAGCGTAGGCGCCCCGTATATCTCGTCTTGTCCGGACAAAGGGGGCGGTGTCGGGCCGGTGGGGAACTTGCTTGGCGGTAAGGACCCCACCGGCCGATTGCTTGATTCCAGACTTCCGGTCACCCTCGGCCTACGCAAACGGATCGAAGAGGTCGTCGTGGCTGGTCGAGGCGTGGTTGGCCAAGACCATCGCGAGCACGTCCAGGTCGAACTGCCCGGGGCTTTGTTCGCGTCCTCGGGCCTGTTTGCCTAACCCCCGAAGTCAATCGGCCCGAACACATCATCGTTGCTGGTCGAGGCGTGGTTGCCGCTGATGTTCGTGTACCGGGCACTCACACGGGCGCCAGTAGTAACGTAGACCCCGCCGCCGATCCCCTGGCCGTCCTGCCCGCCGGCGCCAGCGGTGCCGCCTGTGGCCTGGTTGCCGGTGATGTCGACACGCTCGAGGTAGACAGTGGAAAGGTTGCTGAAGATGCAGCCACCGCCCCGGCCGACGCCGCCGTTGCCACCCACTCCGCCGGCGCCGCCCGTGGCCTGGTTGCCCGAGATGGTGCAGCGGTCGAAGCTGATCGTCCAGTTCGCGCCAATGGTCTGGTAAGCGCCGCCCTGGCCGATGCCGCCGGTTCCGCCGGCGCCGCCGGCGCCGCCCGTGGCCTGGTTGCCGCTGAACATGCTCCGACTGACGACGAGGCTGCCGGGGGGGCCGCCACCGGTCAGCCGGGTGCTGGTCCGGATCGCGCCGGCCTGGCCCTGGCCGCCGGCGGCGCCCGCCCCGCCGGCGCCGCCCGTGGCTTGGTTGTCGGTAAAGGCACAGGAGTCAATGAGGATCGAGGTGGGGCCGGCCGCGGTGACGGACAGCAGCAGGCCGCCGCCGTTGCCGTTGCCGCCGACCCGACCGGTGGCGCCGGCGCCGCCCGTGGCCCGATTGTCGGAGACGGTACTGTGGCTCAGGAGTAACGTGGTCCAGCCGCGATTAAACACGGCACCGCCGTGGCCGTCGGAATCCTCCGTCACAAACACGCCCCCGAAACCGCCGCTGGCCTGGTTGTCGCTCAACGTACTGTGGCTGATGCTGAGGAAGGCCGGCCGGCCAATGCCCTCGCTCGCGACGGCGCCCCCGTTGGCGATGCCGCCGCCGGCGCCGGAGCCGCCGTCGCCGCCGACCGCCTGATTGCCGGTGAACGTACTGTTGCTGACGGTGAGCGTGGCGTCGAGGTTGTAGATGCCGCCGCCCGCGCCCTCGCCGCCGTGGACGGCGGGACCGCCGTCGCCGCCGACCGCCCGGTTGTTGCTGAAGAGACTGTGCGTGACGGTGAGCACGGCGGGGGCCTCGTTGAAGATGCCGCCGCCGCGGGCGTCGTGGCCCGCGCCGCCGACGGCCTGGTTGGCCGACAGGGTGCAGTGGGAGACGGTCAGGGTGCCGGCGTTGTGGATCCCGCCTCCGACTTCGGCCTGCCCGCGGGTGATGGTCAGACCGTCCAGGACGGCGGCGACGCCGGCGACGATCTCGAAGACCCGGCTGGCGTCCTCGCCGCTGACGGCCACGAGCTCGGCGCCGGGTCCCTCGATGGTCAAGTGGTCAGTGATGCTCAGCGGGACGCCGCCCAGGGCGATCGTCCCCTGCAGCCCAGCAGCAAAGTTGATGACGTCGGCCCCTGGGTAGGCAGGGGAGTTGGCGTCGAGGACCGCCTGGCGCAGCGAGCCGTCGCCGCCGTCGGCCAGGTTCAGGACCGTGAAGGTGCTGGGGACCGTGCGGTCCTCCAGGGCCTGGACCGCCAATGTCGCCCGCGGGGGGCGCCCGCGGGCCCGGCGGTCGGCCGCTCGGCCCCGGGCCAACGTGCCAACGGGCCGGCGGGGGGCCAGGAATGATCGGAACGACATGGTTCGTCTCCTTCGCGTGTGTGGTCTGCGGTGGGATGACGACGGCCCGGTCGGCGCGCAGACCGAGCGCCGGGGCGGTGCCGGGCCGGCGGGGGCTTGCTTGGCAGTAAGGACCCCGCCGGCCGCGTTCGTTCACCAATCAACGACAATCGATCGTCCGGGCGAAAGCCGATCGGCTCTAGGGAAGCAATCGCACGTTGGCCATCATGATCCCCTCGTTCAGGAAGGGCTGAAACTCATCCCCGTCGAACAGCCACAGCACGACGTGCCGGTCCGACCGACCGGCGTCGAAATCCCACATGAACATGAAGGTGAACGTCGCTCCCTGTGGGAAAGTTGAGAGGCTCGACTGCACGACGTAGGCGTCAAGCATTACGTAGAACGATGTGCCGCTCGTCACCGTGTAGTCGAAGGTGGGCTCGGTGATCCCGGGAAATGTGTACGCTCCCGGCTGCACCGGCGAGCCGTCCTGGCCGATGATGCCACCCTCGACGATGTCGAGCAACATCGTCACTTGCTCGCCATTGGGAAATCCCTGGGCCAACTGGTTCAAGCAGATTGAACCGCCGCTCGTCCAACGGTCGGTGTTGTTCCCCATCCCTGCGAACCAGACATCTTGCGGGATGTGCGGCGACGACGAGACCACGACATGCCAGCGGGGGGCCGACGGCGGATTGGCCACTGCCGGAGTCAACGGCAAGACCAGCGCGGCCACGGCCAGCGCGAGGAATGCATACTTCTCGGTGCGCAGTTTCACAGGACACCTCCTAATTGGTCTGCGAATGCATGGCGAGACATCGCGGGCGGCGCGCAGACCGGGCGCCGGAGCGGTGCCGGGCCGGTGGGGGGCTTGCTTGGCGGTAAGAACCCCACCAGCCGCTGTGCTAATTGGTCAGGCTTGTCCGGACGGCGGGCGGCTCACGGGTCCGGGCCGACTTCCCCGCCGGCCCGCGTCACCAGGCGGGCGAACATGCGCATTTCCATGCTGGCTTTCAGGAACCGGACCGAGCCGTCGGCGAAGACCGCCGTCACCCCGCCGGGGTGAAACCCGTACGCCTCGTGGTCGTTGGTGCAGTTGATGGCACACGGCCCGAGCTTCGTGGCCCCGTCGGGGGTCGAGCCCTGTCCGAAGATCACGGTGCCCCCGACCCAGGCGGCGTTCCGAGCGTACTCCCCCGGGACCGGCCGGCCGGCCCGCCACAGCTTTGGCCGGCCGGCGCTTTCAGTGAGGAGCAGTGTCTGCGAAGTCCCGTCCGTAATGTCGCCGATGGACGTCAGGAAGTGCGTCGTCACCAGGCTCGTCGTCAGGACACCCCAATGTTCGTCCGCCCGGTCCACGAGCCGGAGTTCCACCAGGCGGGTGTCGATCTCCCGGACGCCCGTGTAGTCCGTGCAGGCCCCCTTGCCACCGTAACTGTAATTGAGCGGGTTTTCCAGGGCCGTGACCCAGCGGTCCGGCCCCGCCGACGGGCACTGGAAGACCTTCAACTGCGTGGTCGCCACCGGCTGGTTCTCCGGGCCCTGGGAACGCTTGTCCCACCGGTAGATCCGGGCGAGCGGCTCCTGCTCCAGGTACGGCAGGAGGAACGGGCCGAACCCGTGGCCACCCTGGACGAGCTGCCCCCCTTGGGGCACGACGGCCGGGGCCTGGGCCCACCCCGGGGGGAACGTCTCGTACGTGTCGTGGTGGTTGTGCATGGCCAGCCCGATCTGCTTCAGGTTGTTCGAGCACTTCATGCGGTTGGCGGCCTCCCGGACCTTCTGGACGGCCGGTAGCAGCAGGCCGATCAGGATGGCGATGATGGCGATGACCACCAGCAACTCGATCAGCGTGAAGGCGCTGCGCCGGTCCCGGCCGGAGGCCGTGTGGATGCGAGACATCGCATGAACTCCCTTGGGCCAAGCGCCCGTCCTATTCTTCCCGTTCCCCCGCCTTTGGAGCCGGCACCTTCGCCTCCGGAGGCGCCTTCCAGACCTTCACGGTCCCGTCCAGGCTGGCCGAGGCGATCCACTGGCCGTCCGGGCTGAAGGCCACGGCCTGGATCCAGCTCGTGTGGCCGCGCAGGACCTGGGCCTCCGTGCCGGGCCCGTCCCAGACGGTGACGGTGCCGTCGGTCCCGCCCCAGGCGAGGCGCGGGCCGTCGCGGTCGAACGCCACGCACTGGACCGCGCTCGGCTGGGGCAGGTCGTGCAGGAGCCGCCACTCGGCGGCGTCCCAGACCTTGACCGTCCGGTCCCAGCTGGCCGAGGCCAGTCGCGTGCCGTCCTGGCTGTACGCCACGCTGGCGACGCGGCCCGCGTGCGGGGGCCGCAGGGCGAGCAGCTCCTTGGCGGTCCTCCAGTCCCAGATGCGGAGGGCGTTGTCCCCACTGCCGACGGCCAGGTGCCGGCCGTCGGGGCTGAACGCCACTCCCAGGGGCCACCTCTGTTCCTTCAAGGGGGGTCCGACCTCCTGGAGTGTCGTCGTGTCCCAAACCCGCACGATGAAATCGCTGGTCGCCAAAGCGATGTGCCGGCCGTCCGGGCTGAACGCCAGGCCGTTCACCCCCGCGGTGTGGAGTGGGAATGGGGGGCCCTCCGTTCCGGTCGTCGTGTCCCAGACCTGGATGGGGTTCATTCCCCCAGCCACCGCGAGGCGGAGGCCGTCGGGGCTGTAGGCCACCCGCCCGTGCCGGGCTCCCGTGGTCCGACGCCGGTGGACGAGTTCTGTGCCGGCCCGGAAGTCCCACTCCCGGACAATCCCGTCCGTGCCGGCGGACAGGAGGGTGCGCCCGTCCTTCGGGTGGAAGGCCACGTCGGTGACCGCGCCCACATGCCCGCGGAGGGTCCGGTACTCCGGCGTCGGCTCCCGCACCAGGGGGGTGGCGTCCCAGATCCGGACGGCGTTGTCCGCACTCGCCGAGGCCAGTTTGTAACCGTCCGGACTGAAGGCCACGGCCACGACGCCGTCCAGGTGGCCGCGCAGGGTGAGGACCTCGTCCCCGGTCGTTGCATCCCAGACCTTGACGGTCTGGTCCACCCCGGCGGACACGAGGCGGCGGCCGTCGGGGCTGAAGGCCACGCACCGAAGCCCGCCGACGTGGCCGGGCAGGCTAAAAACCGCTTCCCCGGTCGTTGCGTCCCAGACCTTGACTTCCCGGTCGGGGTGTACCCGGACCATCCCGCCGACTGCGGCGAGCCGCCGGCCGTTGGGGCTGAAGACCGCCTCCTCCAACGCTCCGTCCCGGTCCCTGCAGGAGAACTGTTCCCGGCCGGTTTGCGCGTCCCACACCTGCACGAGTTCCCCGCAGGCGGTGGCGAGCCGACGGCCGTCCGGGCTGAACTGGACGCTGCGGGCCGCCGTGGCGAAGGCCTTCGTGGGGAACGCCTTCCGACCCGTGGTCAGGTCCCAGATGTTGACTTCGCCTGTTCGTTCGGGCTCCATACCGCCGGCCGAGGCCAGCCGCCGGCCGTCCGGACTGAAGGCCACGCTCCACACCCGGCCGGCGTGTCCCCCCTGAAGGTGCGGCTGCACGACCTCGCCCCGACGGACTTGCTCCCGGACTTTCTCCACGTCCCAAACCTTCACGGTTGTGTCAAAGCTTCCGGTGGCGAGAAACCGGCCGTCGGGGCTGAACCGGACCGTGGTGGCATTGGTGGTAGTGGGATTGGTGTCATTGACATCATGGGCACGCCATTTCAGGGGTTCCTGGCCGGTTTCCGTCGGCCAGATTCGGACGAAGCCCGCCTGGGTGCTCGTGGCCAGGAGGCGGCCGTCCGGGCTGAACGCCGCGTCGAGGACAGGGCTCTCGTGGCGCAGGGGCGACTGCGTGCGGTGCCGCAGCCCCTTGAGGTAGTGCCACTCCCAGTCGCGCAGGTCGCGCGGGCACCGCTCCAAGAGTACTTCCATCCGGCTCAGATTGTTCACCGACCACTCGCGTTCCGCCAGGGCGATGAGTTGGCGGTAGAGTTGGGTCTCGAGCCGGCTACGGGCCTCGGCTTCCGCCGTCGCCAGGTCCGACGCGGCCCGGAACTGGGCCTCCGCCGTCAGCAGCGTGCTAGTCACGAGCGCCCCGGTCGCCACCACCACGGCCACGGCCACAACCGACGCCGTCAACACCGCCCGCCGGTGCCGCCGGGCGAACTTGCGGAGCCGGTAGGCGGCCGACGGCGGGCAGGCCTGGACCGGCTCGTCGGCCAGGTACCGCTGCACGTCCGCGGCCAGGGCGGCGGTCGACTCGTACCGCCGGTTGCGGTCCTTTTCCAGGGCCCTCATCACGATCCAGTCCAGCTCCCCCCGCACGAGGCGGCTCAGCCGGACCGGTTCCAGCCCGCGATTGGCCGACACGGTCGTCGCGGCCAGGCCCAGGGTGCTGATTCGCGTGCTCGGCCTTGGCGGGTCTTCCTCCCGAAGGACCCGCCTGATCTCGTCGTACCCGGCCGCCTGGAACCGCTCCTTGGGGAACGGCGTCGAGCCGGTCAGCAGCTCGTACAGGAGGACCCCCAGGCTGTAGATGTCCGACCGGGTGTCCACGTCCAGGTCGCTCATCCCCGCCTGCTCGGGGGCCATGTACAGCGGCGTCCCAACCATCTGGGCGAGCCCGGTGACCAACGTCTTGTCCGTCAGCCCTTGTCCCAGGGCCTTGGCCACCCCGAAGTCGATCACCTTCACCACCGGGGTGGTGTCGTGGCGCGACACCAGGACGTTCGTGGGCTTCAGGTCCCGGTGGATGACCCCCTTCTGGTGGGCGTGCTGGACCGCCCCGCACACCTGGACGAACAGCCCCAGCCGGTCCCGGGGGGGCAGCTGGTTCTGGTCGCAGAAGTCGGTGATCGGCACCCCCTTGACCAGTTCCATGACGAAGTACGGCCGGCCGGAGGCGGTGGTCCCGCCGTCGAACACGCGGGCGATGTTCGGGTGGTCCATGAGGGCCAGGGCTTGCCTCTCGGCCTCGAACCGGGCCACCACCTGCCGGGTGTCCATCCCCGGCTTGAGTACCTTCAGGGCCACCTTCCGGCGGACCGGGTGGATCTGCTCGGCCAGGAAAACCACGCCGAATCCGCCCTCGCCGATCGCCTCGATCAGCTTGTACGGGCCGATGACGGTGCCGGGCTGCTCGCGGAGCGGCTCGTCGAGAGTGGCGGGCAGCGGCCGGCCGAGAAAGCTGCGGGCCGCCCGGTCGTGGGACAGGAGTTCCTCGATCTCGGCGCGCAGCGCGCGGTCCTGGCCACAGGCGGCATCCAGGTAGGCCGCCCGGTCCGCCGGCGCTTCCAGCTCCGCGGCCACATCGAAGATGCGCGCCACCTGATCGTGTGGGACAGGCATTGTGGTTCGTGTCGCTCCCTGGCCGCCCGACAATGCGACGGAATCGGCGGAATTGGGTCAGCTTTTTTGAAATGTTGGGCGGGCCCGGCGTCACCCGCTCGCGTCGGCCCTGCTGCCGACCTCGCGGTGCAGCCAGGCCCGCGCGAAGCGCCAGTAGCGCTTGGCGGTGACCGCGGAGATCCCCAACACCTCGGCGGCCTCCTCGTTGCTCAGGCCGGCGTAGAAGCGCAGGTGCACCAGTCGGGCCCGGACGGGGTCCGCGGCCGCCAGCCGGGTCACGGCCTCGTCGAGGGCGAGCAGGTCCTCATCGGGCACCGGGCCGGCGATGTTTGCCAACTCGACGTCCGCCCGGGGTAGCCCGCCCCCGTGCTTGTGTCGGCCCTTCCGCCGGGCGTTCTCTACGAGGATGCGGCGCATGGCCTCGGCCGCGGCCGCGAAGAAGTGCCCGCGCCCGTCCCACTTGGGGGCGTCCGCCGGGCCGACCAACCGGACGTAGACCTCGTGGACGAGGGCGGTGGCCTGGAGGGTCTGACCCGGGCGCTCGGCGGCCAGCCGGGCGGCGGCGAGCTTCCGCAGCTCGTCGTAGACGAGCGGGAGCAGATCCGCGGCGGCGTGCGGATCGCCCTGCTCGATAGCGTTCAGGATCTGCGTGACGTCGGCCACGATGCCTAGTTTACTCGGGCGCAGGGCGAGCCACGACCCGAAACCGGTCGCCGCCCGCCACGCGCCAAACACCTGCCGACCGGGCAGACCATTGCGCGCTTCGGTCCGACACACCGACGCTCGCTGCGGTGAGTCCTGTCCGGACTCGAACCTTCCATCGGAAACGCCGAGAAAACTAGCGAAGTCTGCGAGCACGGGCCGGGAGGAGGCGCAGACTCCGGCGCAGCTCCCGACAAACTCCCTTCCGCCGTGTTCGCCCTGTTGCTCAAACTCACTGCCGAACTTGGTCCCGAAGAGCGAGCAACGTTGGCCCGCATACTGGAGTAGGCGGCCGGGCCAGTAAGCGGCGCGAACCGGATCACTCCCATGACGAGGAGCCTATGGATGCGGGCGCTGTGCTTGACGACGAGGGAATTCATGGTCCGGGTGCAGAGCGGGGGTCAAAGTCACGGCGCGGGACGGCTCCACTCGCAATTTACGGCCAGGAGCTGAACCGTGGCGGCTGCGCAAGATGAACCTTGCAATCCGCGGTACCGACAGCTTCGCCAACGACCAGACCCCTTGCTCCCTCGACCCGACCGTCGCGGCCCTCGCGGCGTTACTCAACGCCATGACGGGTGAGGAACGCGCGGCTCAGGACTTGAGGTGTGAGTGAGTGATTGAAAGGTGACGAGAACATTGTGAGAAGTGGACCAAACGTACCCGTCCGGTCATGGCACGGGTATCCCCTCCCAGCCCGCGAACGTCATCGTGATGTCACTTCAGTTCCACCGTGACCTTCTCGATTGTGCCGGTGAACCTGAACGGTCCGGGGACGTGGGGCCTGGACTTGATAGAAGGAAGTCCAATCCGCGCGGCCGGGCCAACTGAAACTCCAACGACGGATTAGTCCATCGCCCCGATGGCCGCCCGGGCCGCCTGCGTGAGCGGCGCCCCCTCCATCCCGGAAGCCCATTCGGCCAGGAGCTTCTTCGCCTCGGTGTCCCCGCACCACCTCAGCGCCTGCACCGCCCGGCGGAGTCGCAGTTCGTCCGGCGGCAACCCGACCTTGTAGCGGGCCGCCAGGACCTCCAGACGTTGCCGCTGCTCCGCCGGTGGCGAACCGGCCAGGGCGGTCCGGACGGCCGGCTCCGCCAGGCGGCCGAGGCGAGTCAGCTCGGCCAAGGCCGATTCCCGCGTGCGGAACGACGAGTCATCGAGTTCGGCGATGAGCCGCTTG